>CAXUFG010000104.1:0-17715 GCA_964250265.1 uncultured Pseudonocardiaceae bacterium
CTGGGGTACCAGGACTCGAACCTAGACTAACTGAACCAGAATCAGTCGTGCTGCCAATTACACCATACCCCACCGGCCGGCCGTGTCCGGGGCCTCTCCCGGATCCGAACCAGCACCGGACTGGGATCTTAGTCGACCGTCGGCGCCCGCTTCCAGCCGGATGCCGAGGACTCATCTAGCGCACCCGGTGACCAGCGCGGGAAGCTCGGCCAGTTGCCCAATCACCGAGATACCGGCCCCGTTTGGAAGGGCGCCGCACCCGGAGCGATCCAGCCATACGCCATGCAGCCCAGCGTCTCGCGCGCCCACGGCATCAGTGTCGAACTGGTCTCCGACATGCACGGCCTGGCCCGGACGCACCCCGAGCGCACGGCAGGCCCTCCGGAAGATCGCTCGGTGCGGCTTGGCCACACCGAGCTCCCCGGAGATCAGCACCGCATCGAAAGCGGAGTCCAGGCCCAGCGCACCGAGCTTCGCGCGCTGGTGCTCTCCGGCCGCGTTGGTGATCGCGGCCAGCCGCAGACCGAGGTTGCGCAACGCCCGTAGGCACGGCAGCGCATCGTCGAAGAGCCGCCACGCTCCCCGAACGGCGGCCGTGCGGCGCTCCTCTCGCCGAAGGACCTCGCCATCGCACAGGAATTCGCCCCGGCGAGCGAAAAAGTCTTTGGTGCGCTGCTGAAGCATCGGCTCAAAGCCGATCTGTCCGGCTAGGTAACCCGCGTAGTGCTGATCAGTCAGCGTGCACCACTCAACCCACGCGTCATCGGTGCCAAGCAGCTCACGCAGCCCCGCGCGAGTCGATGCCTCGTAATCGACCAGAGTCGCGTCCACGTCGAAGCAGACGGCGGCGACCTTGCAGGGAACCGACGGTACAGGGCTCAGTTCGGGTGCAAGAGTCACCCGGTGCACGTTAGATGCCGGTGGCCCGCGCCGACTCTGCTGACCCGGTGAAAACTCGTAACGATTCTTCGGTCATGTCGTCACTGTGAGCAACCGGCAGCGCACTCCGTGTCCGACTACCGCTGTTGCAGGCCGTGCCGGCGACGGCTGTGGGCCTCGGGCTGCGCCGCGGACACGCCTCTTCTCTCGCGTGATCGCCCGGTTCATCCCCGTTGACCATCGGTGAATAGTCGCGATCCTCACACAGGTGGCTGAATACAACATTGACACCTGAACCTCAATAAGGTCTCGTGAGGGGCCGGGCCACGGCCACGTGGTCCGTGGATTCGCCAATCGAAGGATCCTGTTCTGGGCGCGGGTATCGGTGTGGAAGCGGGCGGATCGGTGACACGGGCGCAGATGCAGCGGCTGGTTCCTGGTGATCGCGCCATGCAGTGGCGCGCATTAGGCCCGGTGGAGGCGGTGGTCGCGGGCCGGCCAGCTGATCTGGGGCCGCCGAGGCAGCGGGCGTTGTTCGCGTTGCTGCTGAGCCGGATGGATCGGCCGGTGGCCATCGATGCGGTGATTGAGGATTTGTGGTCGGGAGATCCGCCGGCGGCAGCGATGGCCTCGCTCCGAGCATATGTGTCGAATCTGCGGCGGGTGTTGGAACCGGATCGCCCACCTCGAGCGCCCGCGACGGTGTTGTGCACCCGCGCGCCGGGGTATGTCCTGGACAGCCGGGGCGTGGATGTCGATGTGCACCGCTTCGCCGAGCATGCCGCGACGGGGCGGGCAGCGTTGAACCGGGGGAACTCCACGCGGGCGGTGGCTGAGTTCGAAGCGGCGTTGGGGCTGTGGCGGGGAAAGGCTTACGCGGATGTGTGTGACGCGGGGTGGGCAGCGCCGGAGGTAGCGCGCCTGGAGGAATTGCGGCTCTCGGTGGTCGAGGCGCGGTGCGCAGCGCAGCTGCAGCTGGGTGAGCATCACGGCGCAGTGGCCGAGTTGGAGATGCACGTACGGGCCCATCCGCTGCGCGAACACGGCTGCGAGCTACTGGCCTTGGCGCTCTACCGTGCCGGACGGCAAGCTGAGGCGCTCGGGGTGTTGCGAGTCACCCGGGCGCGGCTGGCCGAGGACCTGGGCATCGACCCAGGAGCGGTGCTGCAACGGTTGGAGCAGGACATCCTCACCCATGCGCCGGCGCTGGACTGGCATCCGCCGACCTCGACGCCGACCAGAACCCTTGCCGAGCGTCCCGTAGCGAGGCCACCAGTCACGACGCCGGTGCGGTCGGCGGCCGATCCATCCGCTGACGAATTCGGGATGCGAGCCTCCCAGCGAGTGGTGTCCACCCACGTGCAGAGCCTGTCCGAGGTGGTCGGCCGGCACCGGGAACTGGCTACGTTGCGGGCCGCGTTCACCGATCCAGCACGCCAGCAGCGACCGGTCATGCGGGTTCTTACCGGTTTGGGCGGGGTGGGCAAGACCAGCCTGGCGCGGGCCTACGCCCAGCGTTACCTGGCTCATTACGGGCTGGTGTGGTGGGTCCGGGCCGAAGACCCCGAGGCGGTACCGGGGGAATTCCGGGCGTTGTTGGACATTGTGGCCCCGCAGTACGCCGAACACGCCCATGATCCGGTGCAGGCAGTGCACGCCCTGTTGGCCAACCGCGCCGGCAATTGGCTGCTGGTGATCGACAACATCGCCGAGCCCGAGGCGCTGCGGGGCATGCTGCCCGCGGCCGGCCATGGCGACGTGCTGGTCACCAGCCGCGCTGGGACCTGGCCGGATCGGCAGATGGTGCTGCCGGTCCAACCGCTGGCCGCATCCCACGCCGTGCGCCTGGTCACTGCCCTGTCCGGCGATGCCGACCAGGACAGCGCCGCAATCCTGGGTCAGGAGTTGGGCGGCCTGCCGCTGGCCCTGGCCCAAGCTGCCTGCTACGTGGCGCATAGTGCCCTGGACCTAGCGGGTTATCTATCCCTCTACCGCAGCCGCCGCGCCGAGCTACATCAGCAAGGCCACGCCCCGGACTACCCCGCCACCGTGGCAACCACCTGGCAGTTGGCCTTCGATCAACTCTCTGCCTCGGCCCAGACGCTACTCAACGTCCTGGCGTGGTATGCCCCCGACACCATCCCCCTGGATCGGCTGCTCACCTGCGACACCGACCGCCTTATGCTCCCCGACCCCGCCAATTGCCCGCTCCGGCCACTGCTGACCGACGCTCTGCACCGGCACCGGGCCATCACGGAGCTGATCTCCTACGGCCTGCTCACCCGAGTCGGCTCCGGCGGGTCGGTAACGGTGCACCGGCTGGTGCAAGCGGTCACTGCCGACCGACTCACCGCCGAGGACAGCCACCGCGGCTGGATCGACACCGCCGCAGCCCTGCTCAATGCCGCCTGCCCGCCGTGGGCAGGCAGCCAGGTCACCATCACGTCGTTGCCCGACATGCGGACCATGCAAACGCTGCACACCCATGTCCGGACCCTGATCGAGCACCTGCATCCCGACCAGCCCATCACCCTCAACCTGCGCCACACGCTCATTGAGTGGGCCGGCTTGACTGGTGACAGCGCCCGAGCGCGCAGCCTGGGCGCCGCACTGGTCGATGATTCCGAGCGGATACTCGGCTCCGATGATCCAGCCACGGCGATCGCCCGGAGCAGCCTTGCCCGTTGGACGGGGAAAGCCGGGGACGTGGTTCGGGCGCGGGCGCTGGCCGCGACGGTCGTCGAGAACATGATGCAGGTGCTCGGCCCCGATGATCGGCACACGCTGCTTGCTCGGATCAACCTGGCCCGTTGGACGGGGGAAGCAGGGCACGCGGAACAGGCCCGGGAACTAGCCGCGGCAGTGGTGGAGGATGCCCAGCGGGTACTCGGTGCCGATGATCGGTACACGCTGGTCGCCCGGGCCACTCTGGCTCATTGGATCGGAGAGGCCGGCGACGCGATAGGGGCGTGGAAGTCGGCCGCGGCAGTGGTCGAGGACGCCCAGCGGGTGCTCGGTGCCGACGACCGGTACACGCTGGTCACCCGGTCCGATCTGGCCCGGTGGGTCGGGGAGGCCGGCGATGCGACCGGCGCCCGGGAGCTGGCTGCCACGCTGGTCGACGATCACGAGAGGGTGCTCGGAGCCGAGCACCGGTACACCCTGCTCGCCCGGGCCAACCTGGCCCGGTGGACCGGGGAAGTTGGGCACGAGGAACGGGCCAAGAAGCTCGCCGCTGCCGTGCTCGGCGACTTCGTGCGGCTATACGGCCCTGACCACCGCTACACCCTGCTCGCACGCAGCTGGGTTGCTCCCTGGGCGCCCCAGAGCGTCGAGCACTAGCTGACGTCGATTCACCGCAGATCAACACGTTCCGTTACGTGCTGCCCCGGTTCCAACCCAGCGCCAATTCGCGGCCAAGCGCGGTGCCCGACGGTGGGCGTAGCTCGAAGCACCATCAAGGCAGCGCCCACCATGACCCGACATCGCAAGCATTAGGGGTCGCGATTCCCATGACAACCGCCACCATGAGCTATACCCCCGCAGAGGTTCCCGACAGCGTGGCCTCCCTGTTGCTCCGGATCCGTGAAGGGGATGCTGCGGCCTGGGACGAAATCTTCCGCCGGTACGGCAAACTCGTATCGTCGACGGTTCGGTCGTTCCGGCTGCAGGAGGCCGACGCGCTCGACGCGGTGCAGATGACCTGGCTTCGGCTGGCCGAAAACGCCCACCGGGTGCAGTTTCCCGAGCGACTCGGTGGGTGGCTGGCAACCACCGCCCGCCGCGAATGCCTGCATATCCTCCGCCAGGTCAAGCCCGTCCCAGGGCTCGTCGACATCACGCCGGACACGGTCGCCGATACCTCGGTGGGCCCCGAGCAGCACGTCATCGAAGCTGACACCGCGCAGACCTTGCGGAAGCTGGTAGCCGAGTTATCACCCCGCCGCCGCACCCTGGTACAGATGCTGTTCACCGACCATCCCTGCTCCTACGCGGAACTCGCCCAGACTGCCGGAATCCCCGCGGGCGGGATCGGGCCCACTCGGGCGCGCGCCCTGCGTCAACTGCGGGACAAGCTCCATGAACACGAACTGATCGAGACATAATTATCCGGCCAGATCTGACAATGCCGTCAGCGCGGTCTTCCCAGGATAGAAGAGAAACGCCGTACCCTTAGTGTGCACGAAGTCGGGCAGGCTCCTGACCTTTGCGCCACCGCCCGGGCCCGGCAGGGTAAAATCCGTGCTTGCGCCCGGCATGGCGCGGTTGCCGAACAAAGGGTCCTGCGCGCGGCGATTGGCGCTGTATACCGGGCTGAAGTCGTTCCGCATGAGCCAGCTGGTTAATGTGTAAACCTGCTTACGTAGATCTGCACCTAAGAACACGCCCACAAGCCCACGGTCGGCGCCGTCGTCCGCGGTCCCCTGCAGCGGCGAACCGTAAGGCATTCCCCGCCGAAGGGTACGGGGAACCCCGTCGACCACGATTGGGTCGAGCGGTGTGTCACGGGGGTTCACGATCCGGATATGGGCGGAGAATGGGCACCGCAAACCGTCCGGATCCTGAGTCGCATAACCGAAGTCATTGCTGGCGGCCAGCTCCGGGTCTGGACGCTCGGGTGAGAGAACAAGCGGCGTGCCATCGCGCCAGCGCCCCATCATCTTCGCCGCGAGCAGCTCTTCGGCGTCGCCGGGTGGAAGCTCCGGGAAAAGCCGCGGCCCCTCAGTACTCAAGAACAGGTTGAATGCCGCGACATCTTGATAGAGCCACCGGAACACCCCGTAGGTGCCATCACGCGCGAAGTCAGCGGCCGGGCCGTTTGCGGGGGCGGAGGGATACTGGTCGGTCGAGTAGCCAAGCAGAAAATTCCGAAAATCGACTTGCCCCGCGGCGAGATCGGCATCATCGTCCCAGCAGACATCGGGCTGCGAAAGGCCGTCAGTGTAACCGAAATGCATCTTTGCTCTGCTATACCAACGCCCCTGTAGCATCGTGCCATCCTGGCGCGGGATCCGCTCCGCGACGGCGTTGATGCGCGCAAGATCCCGCACCGACCGGGTCGCGTTCGCAGCCGCGTCATCCGACTGGGCGTACAGGTGCACGACGCAGTGCACGTCCTCAGTCACGAACTGACCCTCCCACCAGCTCGCCGGGTCGCTACGGCTACCGGCGACATCCCCCAGAGCCATACTGACGGCGCGTGGCCCGAGCTTGAAGACCGCGTCGAACCTCGCCAACAGGGCTGGATCCACGCCCAGCGTACTCAGACCGTTGTACGTGATACCAACGTTGAGCAGCGGATCCGGGGTGTTGTCAAGCTCCGCGTCGGCCGTGGTGACCCGCTGCGCCAGCTCCCGGAGAAATGCGCGCGAACTCGCATCTGGACCGAAGTGGAATATCAAGTGGCGAGAAGTCGGACGCCGGTAGGTTCTGGCGACCAAAGCCTGCACCCTGCCCAAGTCGACCTTCATCGTCGCCCCTCAGATGCCTGGACTGAACTTTTCTTTGATCTCTCGAACCGTCGCGTCGCCGAACGCCGAGAACATGTACCCATGGTCGTAGGCGGTATCCGGCGAGGTACCCAGGGACTTGAGATTGAATGAATGGGTGTACTCGTAAAAATCGTTGGGGTTGTCGATCTCCTTCCACGGTGGCGCTCCTTCCACCAAGGAGAAGATATGCTCAAAGACCCCGGGGAGCGCGGTGCGGAAAAACTCCGTATAACCCATTGGGTCGCCATCGAATTCCGTCAGAACCTGAATGTACTTGTTGTCGATGACAAGGATACGCGCGAAGTGGACCAGCTCCGACTTGGCCAGCGCGGTATCGATCACCGGCTGGACTTGGTTAGTGAACACGGCCGCCAATTGCTGTAAGCGTTTCTGGGATTCCGGGTCCTGCTTGAGCGGAGCAGTAAAATTCAAACTCAATGCCATGGCGATACCTCCGGCTGAGTAGCAGCGTCTCGATGATGATTGATACCATTACTTCCAACTGCCGCGTCGGCTTTTCCCCGGGTGATCCACCACATCCGCAGCACACGATCCGGTCGTAGCAGCCCCTCTGCCCGATCGAGCAACCCCAACACCCGGATGAATGCAGTGCCCAGTGCCACGTCGGAGCTGGCCGCCGCGAGCAGCCGGGGCAGATAGGCGTTCGCTATCCTAATCCTGCGGGAGCGAGTTCCGGGTACACCAGTCAAGGCCAAGTCCGCGCTCACGGCGAGCTCCCACGGCGGATTGATCGTTTTCGCGATCGCTCGGAAGTACGGGCTCGGTGCGGGGTTCGGGTGGTGCGCAAGAAGCCGGCGTAGCACTAGCGCCTGATTGGCGGCCACAGTCATGCCCTGCCCGTAGACGGGGTTCAACGAGCACACCGCGTCACCGAGCACCAGCAGACTATCCGGAAACTGGTGCAGGCGTTCGTAGCGGCGCCGCACAGCGGCCGGGAACCGGAACGCGACCGGACTGTCCAAGGGCACGGCGCCGACGATCGCCTCGGAAATGTCAGCGAAGGGCAGGCTGGCCGCGAATGCCTCAAAGCCGGCTGGATCGGTCGGTGGGTGATCACCGAGGATGCCGCCCAGGGTGAGCATGTGCCGGCCGCCCTCGAGCATGCCCAGCATACCGATCCGCGGGCGCTCCGGCGTGGCGCCGATGAGAACCATCCCGTCCGAGCCAAGAGCCCCTGGACGCAGCCGGTAGGTCCGGGTGGCGTAGCCCAGGCCGATGTCGATCCGTTCTTCGGCCGGTGGCTGGTAGCCCCACTCGGCAAGCCAGACCGGTGTCCGTGAGCCGCGGCCCGTCGCGTCCACCACGAGATCCGCCGCCAGCTGCGCGTGCTCCCCTGCTCGGTCGCGCACCTGCACGCCGGTCACCCGGCGCCCGGCCGTGATGGTCAGGCCGGCGATGTCCGCGCGTTCCAAGAACGTCACACCGGGTAGCGCTTCCACCCGGGCTCGAACCTGGCCCTCCAAGAACGGCCGGCTGGCGATCAGGCTCGGCACACCACCCTTGGCCTGCCGGAGCCGGTGCCCGGACAGCATCCACCGGCAGTGCCCGAGCAGGTCCGCCGAGCTGGCACCGGCTTGCACCGCATCCGCGGTGAAGCCGGGGAACAGCTCTTCAAACACCGCAGCTCCGCGCGGCTGGAGGGCGTGATGGTGGCGCCCCTGCGGCACGCCACGACGGTGCGCGCCGATCTCGGGCATGGCATCCCGGTCGATCACCGTGACATTGCGGTAGGTATCGGCGAGCACCCGAGTGGCCAGCAGGCCGGCCATACTCGCGCCCAAGACCACCGCGTGGTCACCGGGCGGGTGCGGCATCGCGAATCTCCTACCTGCGCGGAGTGCGATCAGACGTCGAGTCATGACACCCACGCGTGGCTCAGGGCAGTTTCAGGCACGCTCGCTGTCGGTCAGGTGAATGGTTACCCTCTTAGGTCCTTCCACGGCCACCATCCGTTACCTGGGTTGGAGCCGCGTTGGAGCCAGGTTGGACCGGCGGCGGTGCAGTCGGAGGCGGGCGCCAGTCATAGGATCGCCGAGATGGCCCTGCGCGCGACAGACCTCGACGTGAGCGATGCACTGCAAGTGCTCCGCCGGGTCTTCGGCTACGACTCGTTCCGGGGAGCCCAGCAGGAGATCATCGACCACGTCACCGCCGGTGGTGATGCGCTCGTGCTCATGCCGACCGGCGGCGGCAAGTCGCTGTGTTACCAGATCCCCGCCCTGGTGCGCCATGGGGTGGGCGTCGTCATCTCACCGCTCATCGCCCTGATGCAAGATCAGGTGGACGCCCTGACCGCTCTCGGCGTGCGGGCCGGGTTTCTCAACTCCACCCAGGACGCCAACGCGCGCCGCACGGTCGAATCCGCCTTCCTCACCGGCGAGCTGGATCTGCTCTACCTGGCCCCGGAACGCCTGCGCCTCGACTCGACGCTCAGCCTGCTGGAGCGCGGCACGATCTCGCTGTTCGCCATCGACGAGGCGCATTGCGTGGCCCAGTGGGGGCACGATTTCCGGCCCGACTACCTCGGCCTGTCCGCACTGCACGACCTGTGGCCCACCGTGCCCCGCGTAGCACTGACAGCGACGGCGACCAGAGCGACCCACACAGAGATCGCCACCCGGCTGAATCTCACCAGCGCGCGTCATTTCGTGGCCAGCTTCGATCGCCCGAACATCCAATATCGCATCGTTTCGAAGGCCGAGCCCAAGCGCCAGCTGCTGGAGCTGCTACGCGCTGAGCACTCCGGCGACGCCGGCATCGTGTACTGCCTGTCGCGGTCATCGGTGGAGAAGATCGCGCAGTTCCTGCTGGACAATGGCATTGAGGCATTGCCGTATCACGCCGGGCTCGACGCGCGGACCCGAGCGGCCAATCAAGCACGGTTCCTGCGCGAGGACGGCTTGGTGATGGTCGCCACGATCGCGTTCGGCATGGGTATTGACAAGCCCGACGTCCGCTTCGTTGCTCACCTCGACCTGCCCAAATCGGTGGAGGGCTATTACCAGGAGACCGGGCGGGCAGGGCGGGACGGCCTACCCTCCACCGCCTGGCTGGCCTACGGCCTGGCCGATGTCGTGCAGCAACGCAAGCTGATCGACACCTCCGAGGGCGACCAGGCCCATCGCCGCCGTCTGGCCACTCACCTCGACGCCATGCTCGCACTGTGCGAGACGGTCGGCTGCCGCCGCGCCCAGTTGCTCGCCTACTTCGGCCAGCAGGGCAGTGCGTGCGCTAACTGCGACACCTGCCTGTCGCCGCCCGAGTCATGGGACGGCACCATCGCGGCACAGAAGCTGCTGTCGACCGTCCTCCGGCTCGACCGGGAGCGCCACCAACGCTTCGGCGCGGGTCAGGTGATCGACATCCTGCTCGGCAAGCAGACGCCCAAAATCACTCAGTTCGGCCATGACTCGTTGACGGTCTTCGGCGTCGGCACCGAGATGCGCGAGGGCGAATGGCGCGGTGTGGTGCGCCAGCTGCTGGCCCAGGGGTTGCTGGCCGTGGAAGGCGACTACGGCACCTTAGTTCTCACCGACTCCAGTGGCGAGGTGCTGAGCCGGCAACGCCAGGTTCTCCTGCGCCGCGAGCCGCAACGGCCGGCGCGGTCGGAGAAGTCCGCCAAACCGCGCCGTGCTGCACCCGTGGATCTGCCCGAGAAAGCGATTCCGGTGTTCGAGCAGCTCCGCGCCTGGCGCGCCGTCATAGCGAAGGAACAAGGCGTACCCGCCTACGTAATCTTCCACGACGCGACCCTGCGTCAGATCGCGGCCGAATCACCGGCAACCCTGGCCGAACTCGGCACCGTGAGCGGTGTCGGCGACAATAAACTAGCCAAGTACGGACAACAAATCATCGATGTCCTCTCGGTGTAGCTTACTTGGTGGTCACGCACGTCGCTTCGAGGTAGCTCATCAAGGTCTTGGTGGCAGTTTGGCGCTATGCGCTTCCTTCAGGTGCTCCGCTACATCACGCATGAGGTCATCTTTGTTGGATGCTGTGTACTGACTGAAGCACTCCTCGTGCCCGCACTGGAACTGGTGCATCGCTGTACTCCGTCTGTTGTCGTTCATCCGGTCAACATCCGGCGGCAACCGCAGTGATCGCAACCGTTCTTCTACATTTAAACTGTTCGGATGGCGGCCGCTCCGGTTCGATTTTGCCGAGGTGTTGCCCAGCGGTGTCGAGATCATCCACGATCGTGGCCAGCGCGACCATGAACGCGACAGCTTGAGCCCGTCCTGCTCACACAGCGCGAGCAGGTGGGTGACCCGCTGCAGATCTCGGACCTGCTGGACGTCCGGAGCAGCTCGCCGCCTTGCGGCAGTCCGGGGTGCTCAGCGATCGGCCAAGTCGGTACCCACCACCACCTGGGTGTCCGGGCATCCGGGTTCCGATCAGGTAGAGGTGCTATGCGGGGATGTGCGCGTCGCACCCGTAGCGTGATCGCCCACCTCAGACGGTGAAGCCGAGGGCTCGCAGTTGTTCCCGGCCATCCTCAGTGATCTTGTCTGGACCCCACGGGGGTATCCATACCCAGTTGATCTTCACGTCCTCGACCAGTCCCCCACCGGGGCCACCGGTGAGCGCAGCTCGAGTCTGGTCTTCGATGACGTCGGTCAGCGGGCACGCCGCGGAGGTCAGCGTCATGTCCAGGGTGGCGATGTTGCCCTCGCCGACCCGGATGTCGTAGACCAGCCCCAAGTCGACCACGTTGATGCCCAACTCCGGGTCGACCACATCGCGCATGGCTTCCTCGAGGTCGTCAACGTCAGCTAGCTCGCCGTCCGAGCGGGCCTCGGGGATCTCCGGCATCCCGGCTGCACCGCGCACAACCTCGGATTCCTCGTTCAGGCTCACAGTGCCTCCGTTCGCTGGGCGCCGTTGCCCGCGCTGGCAGCATCTGCCCGGCCGACGGCATCCTTAAACGCCATCCACCCCAGCAGGGCGCATTTCACCCGGGATGGGTACTGCGATACGCCGGCGAAGGCGACCGCGTCCTCCAACACTTCCTCGTCGGGCTCCACCTGCCCCCGACTCTGCACCATCTCCACGAAGGCGTCCATTGTGGACGTCGATTCGGTGACGGTTCGGCCGACCACCAGGTCAGTGAGCACCGACGTCGCCGCTTGGCTGATCGAACAGCCGATCGCGTCGTAGGACACGTCGGCGACCCGGTCGCCATCGAGCGCCACTCGCAGCGTCACCTCGTCCCCGCAGGTGGGGTTGATCTGGTAGGACTCGGCGTCGAAGGGCTCCCGCAAGCCACTGCGGTGCGGGTGCCGGTAATGGTCCAGGATGATCTCCTGGTACATCTGTTCGAGTTTCATGCGGGCACCCGGAAGAAACGGCGCACCTCGTGCACACCGGCCAGCAACGTGTCGACCTCGGCGGGTGTGTTGTACACCGCGAAGCTGGCCCGCACCGACGCGGCGATCCCGAAGCGGCGGTGCAACGGCCACGCGCAGTGGTGGCTGGCGCGCACCGCGATTCCCAGGTCGTCAAGCACCTGCCCGGCGTCGTGAGCGTGCACATCACTGATCATGAATGATACCGCGCCCCCCCGGTCCAGGGTGTCGGTCGGACCGATGATGCGCACACCATTGATCTCCGACAGGCCGCTCAGCGCTTGCTCGGTCAGGGCATATTCATGCCCGGCGACGCGCTCCATACCCACCGCCGACAGGTAGTCCACCGCCGCGCCAAGACCGACCGCTTGGGAGGTCATCGGGACGCCGGCCTCGAAACGCTGTGGCGGCGGGGCGTAAGTGGAACCCTCCATCTTCACGATCTCGATCATCGATCCCCCGGTGAGGAATGGCGGCAGCGCCTCAAGCAGTTCGCGACGGCCGTAGAGCACACCAACCCCGGACGGGCCGAGCATCTTGTGCCCGGAGAACACCGCGAAGTCAACATCCAGCGCGGAGAAGTCAACCGGTGTGTGCGGCACCGACTGGCAGGCATCCAGCACGGTCAGCGCCCCGACCGCGCGGGCTCGCCGGACCAGCTCCGCTACCGGTGGGACGGTACCCATCACGTTGGACTGGTGGGTGAAGGCCACCACCTTGGTCCGCGCGGACAGCTCCAGGGAGTCCAGGTCCAAGCGGCCGCCATCGGTCACCCGGTACCAGCGCAACGTGGCGCCGGTACGCCGGCACAGCTCCTGCCAGGGCACCAGATTGGCGTGGTGTTCCATCTCGGTGATCACGATTTCGTCGCCCGGTGCGACGGCGAAGCGTTGCGCCGCACCCCCGCTCACCGCTGAGTTGCTCAGCGCGTAAGCGACCAGGTTGATCCCCTCGGTGGCGTTCTTGGTGAACACCACCTCGTCGGGCTGGACGCCGACGAACGCCGCGATCCGGGCCCGCGCCGACTCGTAGGCGTCGGTGGCCTCCTCGGCGAGCTGGTGCGCACCGCGGTGCACCGCGGCGTTGTGCTGCTCGAGGAAGGAGCGCTCGGCGTCGAGAACCTGCCGGGGTCGCTGCGAGGTGGCCCCGGAGTCCAGGTACACCAGCGGTCGACCCTCCCGCACCGTGCGGGACAGGATCGGGAAGTCGGCACGAATTTTATCCAGCTCACTGGGCGTGAGTGGCGCAGCGGCCAATGCGGTCATGATGACACCCCCGTCACCTCCTGGTGGCGGGTGAAACGCTCGTACCCGCTGATCTCCAGTTCCTCGGCAAGCTCCGGGCCGCCCGACTCCACGATCCGCCCACCCGCGAACACGTGGACGTGGTCGGGCGCGATATAGCGCAAGATCTTGTTGTAGTGGGTGATCAACAGTACCCCGACGTCCCCGCTGGCCCGGTACCGGTTCACGCCCTCCGAGACCACTCGCAGCGCGTCGACGTCCAACCCGGAGTCGGTCTCATCCAGTATTGCGATCTTGGGCTTGAGCATGGACAGCTGCAAGATCTCGTGGCGCTTCTTCTCGCCCCCGGAGAAACCCTCGTTCACGCTGCGCTCAGCGAAGGCAGGGTCGATGTCCAGCGCTGACATCGCCGCTTTGACCTCCTTGACCCAGGTGCGCAGCTTGGGCGCCTCACCACGGACCGCGGTAGCAGCGGTGCGCAGGAAGTTCGACATCGACACCCCTGGCACCTCGATGGGGTACTGCATCGCGAGAAACAGACCCGCCCGGGCGCGCTCGTCCACCGACATCGACAGCACGTCGACCCCGTCGAGGAGTACCTGCCCGGAGGTGACCCGGTACTTCGGATGCCCGGCGATCGAATAAGCCAGGGTGGACTTGCCCGACCCGTTGGGGCCCATCATCGCGTGCGTCTCCCCCGCCCGCACGGTCAGATCGACACCGCGCAGGATCTCTTTCTCGGGGTTCTGCGCGTCATCGGTGGGCACCACAACGTGCAGGTCCTTGATTTCCAGGGTGGTCATCGGTGTGTTCTCGCACTCCTGCTATCGGTTGGTCGGGCTGGTGGGGTCGACGTAGACGTCGTCGCCGTCGATCGTCACGGCGTAGGTGTCGACCGGTTCGGACGCCGGTGGGGAGGAGGGGGCCCCGCTGCGCAGGTCGAAGCACGAGCCGTGCAGCCAGCACTCCAGACCCTTGCGGGTCACCTCGCCTTCGGACAGCGCGATCTCGGCGTGTGAGCAGATGTCGGCCAGCGCGTAGACCCGGTCGTCCTGGCGGACCAGCACGACCGGCACTCCCTCGACCGCGAAGCCGGCGGGCTCGTCGTCCTTGAGATCGGTCAAGCTGCATACCCGGACTGCGGTCATACCCCCACCGCCTCCAGCTCAGCCTCGATCGCTTCTGCCAGCCGCTCACGGACCTGCGTAACAGTGATCTTCTGCAGGATCTCGCCGAAGAAGCCCCGCACGACCAGCCGCCGTGCCTGGTCCACGGGGATGCCCCGGGACGTCAGGTAGAACAGTTGCTCGTCGTCGAAGCGGCCGGTGGTGCTGGCGTGCCCAGCGCCGACGATCTCGCCGGTCTCGATCTCCAGGTTGGGCACCGAGTCGGCCCGGGCGCCGTCGGTGAGCACCAGATTGCGGTTGACCTCGAACGTCTGGGTACCCTCGGCGGCGGCCTGGATGAGCACGTCCCCGATCCACACGGTGTGCGCGTCCGGTTGCCCGGGACTGCCCTGCAGCGCGCCCTTGTAGGCGACGTTGGAGCGGCAGTGCGGTACGGCGTGATCGACAAGCAAACGGTGCTCCAGATGCTGCCCAGCGTCGGCGAAGTACAGCCCGAGCAACTCGGCGTCGCCGCCAGGCTGGGTGAAGGTGACCGTCGGAGACTGCCGGACCAGGTCGCCGCCCAGGCTCACCGTGGTGGCTCGCAGGACCGCATCGCGGCCCAGCCTGGCGTGCTGCGCACCGAGGTGCACCGCGTCGTCGGCCCAGTCCTGCACGCTGACCAGGGTCAGCCGGGCACCGTCGGCGAGGACCAGCTCTACGTTCTCCGCGTAGGTGCCGCTGCCCTGGTAATCGAGCACCACCACGGCTTCGGCGAACGCCTCCAGGCGCAGCTGCAGGTGACCGTATGCGAGCTGATCCGCGCCCGGGCCGGTAACCGTGATCATCACCGGCTCCTCGATCCGTTGCTGCGCCGGCACGCTCACCACGGTGGCCTTCTCCACCGCACACCACGCCTGTGCGGCAACCCGGTCGGCCGGGACACCACCGTCACCCAGTCGCGGGTCCGATCGGCCCACGTCCTCCACGGTGACCCCGCCGGAGGCCTGCACGCTGAGCTGCGCGGTACCAGTGGCGGCGAGGCCCTGGTGCAGGCCACGTAGCCGGCGCAGCGGGGTGAACCGCCACTCCTCCTCGCGTCCCGTGGGCACCTCGAAGGCGTCCACGTCATAGGAGGTGAACCGCTGCGCCCGCGAGATCATCGGCACATCAGTGCCGTGCGAGTGCTCGACCAGACCGTGGTCGGCCGGCCGGCCAGTAGTAGCCGTCATATCAGCCGACGGCTCCTTCCATCTGCAGCTCGATCAGGCGGTTGAGCTCTAGGGCGTACTCCATGGGCAGCTCGCGGGCGATCGGCTCGATGAAGCCGCGCACGATCATGGCCATCGCCTCGTCCTCGGTGAGCCCCCGGCTCATCAGGTAGAAGAGCTGGTCATCGCTGATCTTGGAGACGGTGGCCTCGTGGCCCATCGACACGTCGTCCTCGCGAATATCGACGTAGGGATAGGTGTCCGAGCGGCTGATCTGGTCGACCAGCAAGGCGTCGCACTTCACCGTGGAACGGGAGTGGTGGCTGCCCTCGTTGACCTGCACCAACCCGCGGTAAGAGGTACGGCCGCCGCCACGAGCCACTGACTTGGACACGATCGTGCTCGACGTGTGGGGTGCGGCGTGCACCATCTTCGCCCCGGCGTCCTGATGCTGGCCCTCACCCGCGCAGGCCACCGAGAGCACCTCACCCTTGGCGTGCTCGCCGATCAGCCAGACCGACGGGTACTTCATGGTGACCTTGGAGCCGAGGTTACCGTCGATCCACTCCATGGTCGCGCCCTCGGCCGCGGTGGCCCGCTTGGTGACCAGGTTGTAGACGTTGTTCGACCAGTTCTGGATGGTGGTGTAGCGGCAACGGCCGCCCTTCTTGACGATGATCTCGACGACCGCGGAGTGCAGCGAGTCGGACTTGTAGATTGGTGCCGTGCAGCCCTCGACGTAGTGCACGTACGCGCCCTCGTCAACGATGATCAGCGTCCGCTCGAACTGACCCATGTTCTCGGTGTTGATCCGGAAGTAGGCCTGCAGCGGGATATCGACGTGCACGCCGGGTGGCACGTAGATGAAGGACCCACCCGACCACACCGCGGTATTCAGCGCGGAGAACTTGTTGTCACCGGCCGGGATCACGCTGGCGAAGTACTGCTGGAAGAGTTCCGGCTGCTCGCGCAGCGCGGTGTCCGTGTCCAGGAACAGCACGCCGAGCTCTTCCAGATCCTCGCGGATCTTGTGGTAGACGACCTCGGACTCGTACTGCGCGGCCACGCCGGCCACCAGCCGAGCCTTCTCCGCCTCGGGGATGCCCAGCCGGTCGTAGGTGGCCTTGATGTCGTCGGGCAGTTCTTCCCAGGAGGTGGCCTGCTTCTCGGTCGACCGGACGAAGTACTTGATGTTGTCGAAGTCGATGCCGGAGAGGTCGGCACCCCAGTGCGGCATGGGTTTGCGCTGGAATAAGCGCAACGCCTTCAGCCGGGCCTCCAGCATCCATTCCGGCTCGTTCTTCTTGGCCGAGATGTCACGTACGACAGCCTCGGACAGGCCACGCTGCGCGCCGGCGCCAGCGAGGTCGGAATCGGCCCAGCCGTACTCGTAGCGACCCAGGTTGGAGAGCGTTTCCTCCTGGCTTAGCGGTGTACGCACATCCTGCTCAGGGGCAGTCGTCATGCGTCAGACGCCTCCATCCGGTTCAGTGGTGCCAAATCAGTGGTGGGATCAGCGGTGGGAACAGGGGTTTGGGCACCGTGCGGCACCCGAGTCTCGGGAACATGAGTCGTGCACACCACATCGCCGCGGGCGATCGTGGCCAGCCGCTGTACATGGACCCCGAGCAAATCTGCGAACGCCGCTGTCTCGGCCTCACACAGCTGCGGAAACTCTGCTGCGACGTGCGAGACAGGGCAATGGTGCTGGCACAACTGTGCACCGGCGCCGACATGCTCAGCAGACGCTGCGTAACCCTCCGTGCTCAGCGCAACGGCGAGTAACTGTGCGCGGGCTACCGGGTCGGCCGCGGCGACGACTGTGGCCCGGTGCCGGCTGACCAGATCTGTCACCCGTTGCTCGGCGAAGGACCGGACCGCCTGCTCTCCGTCGCGCTCGGAGAGAAAACGAAGCGCAGCGACTGCCAGGTCGTCATAGGTGTGCTCGAACTGCGCCCGGCCGGCGGCGGTGAGCAGGAAAACCTTGGCTGGACGGCCCCGGCCGCGGGGACCCCGGCGTGGTGCCGAGCGGTAGCTGGCCTGCCCGTCGGCAAGCAAGGCATCCAAGTGGCGGCGCACCGCGGCGGGGCTCAGCCCCAGCGAGTCGGCGACCTGCGCGGCAGTCACTGGACCGTGCTCCAGCAACATCCGTGCCACCGACTCGCGGGTGCGACGATCAGCCCCGACGTTTTTCACAACGTCCATGTTACGTAATTCCCCGCCCCGTGCACAACACAAGTCGCCCAGCGGGGTTTCTTGATCCCGGTACCGGTGGCTGGCGAGCCGTTAGCGTCATGGTTCGCTGATGCACGTTCCATGAGCGCTCAGGTTCCCGAACTCAACAGCAGAGCTTTTTGATCAAGCTTGGGTTCAGGGAGTCCACGCAACACCGTTGGTTGGTGGGGTTGAGGGTAGTG
>CAXUFG010000105.1:0-17477 GCA_964250265.1 uncultured Pseudonocardiaceae bacterium
CACTGGTCCCGGCCGGGTTGGCGGTGGGTGGGCCGCGGGTACTCAGGGGTGGGCTAGTGGTGGGGCGGGCCGGGCGAGGGCGCCCGGTGGTGGGGAGGGTGTGCATGGACCAGTTGATGGTCGACTGCGGGGACGACCAGATCGCCGAGGGCGCCGAGGTGATCTTTTTCGGCACCGGCGAGGGTGGTGCGCCCACCGCTGCGGAATGGGCCGGCAAGCTGGGCACCATTCATTACGAAGTGGTAGCGGGAATGGCCCGTCCCGGGTTGACCCGGACCGTACGGGGTCGCCGTGCGGCTCTGACGCTGGCGAGGGTCGCCCCATGAGGCCCCGGTGGGTGGTCGGCGCGGCGCTGGGCACGCTCGCTTCGACCGCACTCGTCGCCGGAGCCGCGCATCTCAACCGCATCGGCAAGCTGCGCAGGGTTGCCGCCGAAGCGCCTGACGAACTGCCGCCCGCGCTGCCGCCGGACCGGGAGTACACGGTGTTGGCCGACGACGGGGTAGCGCTGTCGGTGGAAGAGCTGGACCCGATCGATGGCGGATCGCCCGAGTTCACGGTCGTGCTGGTGCACGGCTACACACTGGACCGGCGGACCTGGCTGTTCCAGCGCTACGAGCTGGCGCATTCCACCGCCCCTCGGGTTCGCCAGGTGCTCTTCGACCTCCGTAGCCACGGCCGCTCCGGGCGTTCGCTCCGCAGCGCCTGCATGATTGAACAACTCGGTCGCGACCTGCACGCGGTGATCAGTAAGGCCGCCCCTGAGGGCCCGGTCATCGTGATCGGGCATTCCATGGGCGGCATGACGATCATGGCGCTGGCGGAGCACAACCCAGAGCTGTTCGCCGAGCGAATCTGCGGGGTGGCCTTCGTCAACACCAGCGCCGGGGACATCGGCCGGTCGGGTCTGTCTCGCCCGTTCCTGTCCCGGCGCAGCCCGATCATGTCAGTGGCCAGGCCGCTGTCCAGCTGGGAGCCCAGCACGCGGGCGATCGATCGCGGGCGGGATGCCGCCGGGAATCTGGCCTGGAGCCTGACCCGCAAGCTCTCCTTCGTCGACAAGGCGATCAGCCCCGCGGTGGTTGAACTGCTATACACGATGATCAATGCCACCTCCTTTGAAGTCGTGGTCGACTTCGTGGCCACTTTCGGGGAGCACAACCGGTACGCTGCGCTGGCCGGTCTGCAGTACGTCAAGGCACTGGTGATCGGGTCCGACGGTGACCTGCTGATCCCCTACTATCACGCTGAAGCGATTGCGGCGCTGCTGCCGGACGTCGAGCTGGTGCAGGTGGCGGGGGCGGGTCACGTGCCGATGCTGGAAAGGCCCAAGCTCGTCAACGAACATCTGATGAAGTTTCTGGTGCAATGCGCAGGGGCCCTGCCCCACCGGTAGAAACGGGTGTGTGCCTGGTGTTGGAGCTGGCAACCCCGGCGGACACCGACCGCCTCGGCCGGGCGGTAGGTGAGCGGCTGCGCCCGGGTGACGTGGTGGTGCTGTCCGGGCCGCTGGGCGCGGGCAAGACGGTGCTGGCCCGGGGGATTGGCGCCGGGCTGGGCGTTCGCGGGCCGGTGACCTCCCCGACCTTCGTGATCGCCCGGGAGCACCCCGCGCTGCCCGGGGGGCGCGGGGTGCCACTGGTGCACGTCGACGCCTACCGGCTCGGCGGGATGGCTGAGCTCGACGACCTCGATCTGGACACCGATCTACTCGCGGCCGCCGTGGTCGTCGAGTGGGGCGAGGGCATGGCCGAGCGACTGTCCGACGAACACCTCCTGATCCGGCTGCACCGGCCGGGTAACGGCAGCGGCGGGGACCGCCGAGTCGCGCAGCTGTCCGGTCCGGCCCGGTTGATCCCCGAGCCGGACCCCCCCGTGCCTGCTTGCGCGCCCGAAATGGGTGATCCGTAAACTCGTTGTCCATGCTGGTGTTGGCGCTGGATACGGCGACCTCCGCGGTGACCGCGGGGTTGCTTCGGCTGCCCGCCGCGGGCTCACCGGAGGTTCTGGCAGAACGCGTCAGCGTGAACGCCAGGGCCCACGGTGAACTGCTCATGCCCTCGGTGTGCGAGGTGCTGGCTAGCGCCGGGGTGTCGATGCGGGACCTCGACGCGGTGGTTTGCGGCGCGGGCCCGGGGCCGTTCACCGGGCTTCGGGTCGGGATGGTCACCGCCGCGGCACTGGGCGATGCCCTGAGCATCCCGGTATATCCGGTGTGCAGTCTCGACGCGATCGCCCACCGGTCCGGTCCAGGCAGCCCGTTGTTGGTGATCACAGACGCTCGGCGCCGCGAGGTCTATTGGGCGTGTTACGACTCCTCCGGCGCGCGGGTCGACGGTCCCCACGTGAACCGGCCGGCTGACCTGCCGCTGGCCAGCGTGGCACGGGTGGCTGGCGGGGCCGACGTGCCGGGTTTGCCGGTGGCACCTCCACGCCACCCTGACCCGGCCGCGCTGGTCGCCGTGGCCGCGGCAGCCTTACGGGCCCATGCACCGCCTGCCCCGCTCAGCCCGCTGTACTTGCGGCGCCCGGACGCGGTGGAGCCGGGGCCGGCCAAACGGGTCACGCCGGTATGAGCTTCCTGATCAAACCGATGGTGGCCACTGACACGCCGCGCTGCGCCGAGCTGGAACGTCTGCTGTTCAACGGCGACGACCCGTGGGGCCCGGAGGCCTTCGTGGAAGCGATGGCCGTGGGTCACCACTATCTCGCCGCGCGGGAGGGCGACTCGCTGATCGGCTATGCGGGTCTGGCCCGGACCGGGGCCGAGGCTGAGATCCATACCCTCGCGGTGGACCCGGCGCATCATCGCCGGGGGATCGGGCGCGCGTTGCTGCGAGCGGTCCTCGGCCATGCGGTGGGGGCCACCGTGTTCCTCGAGGTGCGCACCGACAACGAGTCAGCGATCTGGCTCTATCGCAGTGAGGGATTCGACGTGATCGGTATTCGTCGCGGTTACTACCGGCCCAGCGGGGCCGACGCGTTCACGATGCGCAAGCTGGCCGACCGGTGACCTCCCGCGGAGGCGGCACAATGACCGGGATTGTGTTGGGCATCGAGACCTCCTGCGACGAAACCGGCGTGGGCGTCGTGCGGTTGTCCTCCGACGGGACGGTCACCCTGCTCGCCGATGAGATCGCCTCCAGCGTCGACGAGCACGCCCGCTTCGGTGGCGTGGTGCCCGAGGTGGCGTCTCGGGCCCACCTGCAGGCGATGGTGCCGGCGGTGCGCCGTGCGCTGCGGGTCGCCGGCGTCGCGCCCTCCGATGTCGATGCGGTGGCGGTCACCGCGGGCCCGGGGTTGGCCGGCGCGCTGCTGATCGGGGTGGCCGCGGCCAAGGCGTACGCGGCGGCGTGGGACGTCCCGCTCTACGGGGTCAATCACCTCACCGCGCACGTCGCGGTGGACACCCTGGAGCACGGTCCGCTACCTCCGGCGCTGGCCCTACTGGTTTCCGGCGGGCATTCCAGCCTTCTTGAGGTGTCGTCGCTGGTGGCTCCGTTGCACCCGCTGGGCGCCACTGTCGATGACGCCGCTGGGGAGGCGTTCGACAAGGTGGCACGGCTACTGGGACTGGGTTTTCCTGGTGGGCCGTTCATCGACCGGGCCGCCCAGGACGGTGATCCGGGCAGCGTCCGATTCCCCCGAGGCCTCACCGGAGGAGGTGACGCGCCCTACGATTTCTCCTTTTCCGGGCTCAAAACCGCGGTCGCCCGGCATATCGAGGCATTGCAACGTGCCGGGATCATGGTGCCGGTCGCCGACGTGGCGGCAGCCTTCCAGGAAGCCGTGGTGGATGTGCTCACCAGCAAGGCGATCCGGGCTGCCACTGACCGCGGGATCGACACCCTGCTCATCGGGGGTGGGGTGGCCGCCAACTCCCGGTTACGCGCGCTGGCGCAGCAACGCTGCGCGGCGGCCGGGCTGCAGTTACGGGTTCCCCGGCCGCGGTTGTGCACCGACAACGGAGCCATGGTGGCCGCGCTCGGCGCGCACCTGCTCGCCGCCGGCGCCCCCCCGTCACCGCTCAACATCCCCGCCAACCCGGGCCTGCCCATCACCACCTCGCTGGTGGGTAGTCGTTGAGAGCTGCTGGCTAGACCGCGTGCAGGGTGGGTTCGCGATCGGGCACCACGAAGGATCCTCTGGTCTGCACGCCCGCACCGGGCCGGGATACGAAGGGCACCACTTGGAAGTCGGCCCGCAGCTCAGCTTGAGTGATCCGGGCGCGCACGTACCCGCGCCGGTTGTTGAAGAAGCGGATATGGGGGTTCTCGGCGAGGATCGCGGCGATGCGAGGGTCGGTCTCTGAGCCGTCCCCACCCGAGGTGATCGAGCTGGTCACCAGTTCAGTACCGACCGGCACCGACGAAGGATCGTCGAAGCGTTCCCGGACCTCGGCCGCCCAGTGCGAGTGGATGTCACCGGTGAGCACGACGGCGTTGCGCACCGTTGATTCACGCAGCCCCGCGACGATCCGATCGCGGCTGCCGGTGTAGCCGTCCCACGCATCGGGGTTGAAACCACGGCCCGGCCCGGGTGTCAGGTCAACCTGCGAGAAGAAGACCTGCTGGCCCAGCAGATCCCAACGGGCCCGGGATCGGGCCAGGCCGTCCAGAAGCCAGCGCTCCTGCTCGGCTCCGGTGATCGTGCGAGTGGGATCGGAACGCTGCGGGCAGTCCGAGTTGACCCGGTCGCCGCAGGGCTGATCGTCGCGGTACTGCCTGGTGTCGAGCAGGTGGAAGGTGACCAATGAGCCCCACTGCGCTCGGCGGTAGAGCTGCATGTCGCTGCCGTGTGGTATCGAGAGCCGGCGCAGCGGCATGTTCTCGTAGTAGGCCTGAAACGCTGCCGCGCGCCGGGCGAGAAACCCTGATTGCGGCTTCTCCGGCACCTCGCCGGCCCAGTTGTTGGCCACCTCGTGGTCGTCGAACACCGCCAGCCACGGCGCGACCGCATGGGCTGCCTGCAAGTCGGGATCGGTCTTGTACTGGGCATAGCGCTGCCGGTAGTTCGCCAGCGTCTCGGTCACCGGTCCGGCGTGGTCGCGGATGTTTCCGCTGGGGGCGAGGTACTGGTGCGCGGCGTACTCGTACTGGTAGTCGCCGAGGTGCAGGATGACATCCGGGTGCTCGGCGGCCAGCCCACGGTAGGCGCTGAACCACCCGTGCTCGTACTGCGAGCAGCATGCGAAGCACATCGTGAGCGCGTCGAGGCTGGTCGCCGCCGGCGTCGTCCGGGTGCGACCAACCGGTGAGAGATGCCCGGCCGTACGGAACCGGTAGAAGTACTCGTGGCCCGGACTCAGACCGGCGAGCTCGACATGCACGCTGTGCGCCGCCTCCGGGACCGCGGTACTGCGTCCGCGCCGCTCGATCTGCCGGAACTGCCCGTCGGTAGCGAGCTCCCACTCCACCTCGACGGGGCGCGCGGGCATTCCGCCAAGGCCGTCCTCGGCTAGTGGGCGGGGTGCAAGCCGGGTCCAGAGCACCACGCCCTCCGAGGTGGGATCACCCGAGGCCAGCCCCAGGGTGAACGGATCGCTGAGCGCCTGGCTGCGGTTGGCCGCCGCCGACCCGCAAGCTGATCCCCCCAGCGGCGACGCGATGAGCACGGCCCCCGCTGCGGCACCCACGACAAGTGCCCGCCGCCTGACCACTACGCGACCCCCCGTCCCGACCGGTCCGTTCATCACACGCCAGAGTGCCCGATCCGCGCCAGTGTGAGTCGGCCCACTCCCGAGCTCAACAGCAGCGCTGTTCCAAGGCGCTGCGAGAGCGCTGGTGTTGAGTTCGGGAAGCACAGTGCAGCTGAGGCTGGTTTTGGGGCCACCCGGGTTGAATGATTAGCACTCGGCGCAGTAGTCTGCCAATTAGCACTCTGGTCACCAGAGTGCTAGCAAAGGCCCGAGCCGCCTCGACCCCCGCGACGGCGGGGTGGCAGGAGCCAGCAACACCCAACCTGCCAGCTCTTCGAAGACCCCAGAAAGTGGAGGTCATACCGTGGCGAGCGTGAACATCAAGCCGCTCGAGGACAAGATCGTCGTACAGGCCAGCGAGGCTGAGACGACGACCGCGTCCGGCATCGTCATCCCGGACACGGCTAAGGAGAAGCCCCAGGAGGGCAAGGTCCTTGCCGTGGGCCCGGGCCGGGTCAATGACAACGGCACCCGCATCCCGCTGGATGTGAGTGTCGGCGACGTCGTCCTCTACACCAAGTACGGCGGCACCGAGATCAAGCACAACGGCGAGGAGTACCTGATCCTCTCCGCGCGCGATGTGCTCGCTGTTGTTAACTGACGGTTCGACCGTCTGTTAGCTGACGGTTCCACGTTAACTTGACCGCCCCGCGGCCCTCCGGGGTCAGCGGGGCGGTCTGCATCAAGGCCCGGTTGATGCCGGAGGCCAATTTTACAGTCCGCTCGTGAGGGAAAGGCAGTCAATGCCAAAGCAGATCACGTTCGACGAGACCGCGCGGCGCGCGCTGGAGCGTGGAGTCGACAAGCTCGCCGACGCGGTCAAGATCACTCTCGGTCCGCGCGGCCGGCACGTGGTGCTGGAAAAGAAATACGGTGGCCCGTCGATCACCAACGACGGGGTGACCATCGCGCGTGAGATCGAGCTGACCGACCCCAGTGAGAACCTCGGCGCCCAGCTCGCCAAGAGCGTGGCGACGAAGACCAACGATGTCGCTGGTGACGGCACCACCACCGCAACCGTGCTCGCGCAGGCGATGGTTCGCGAAGGCCTGCGAAACGTTGCTGCCGGTGCCAACCCCATCTCGCTGGGCCGGGGCATCGCGGCGGCCGTGGAAGCGGTTTCCGATGCTCTGCTGGCCAAGGCGACACCGGTCGCCGGCGAGCAAGCGATCGCCCAGGTGGCGACGGTGTCCTCGCGTGATGCGAAGATCGGTGCTCTGATCGGCGAGGCGATGACCAAGGTCGGCGATGACGGCGTCATCACGGTCGAGGAATCGTCCACAATGGCCACCGAGCTGGAGATCACCGAAGGCATCGCGTTCGACAAGGGCTACCTCTCGCCCTACTTCGTCACCGATGCCGAGCGGATGGAGACGGTGCTGGCCGACCCCTACATCCTGCTGCACCGCGATAAGATCTCCTCGATCCAGGATCTGCTGCCGCTGCTGGAACTGACCAGCCAGGCCGGCAAGCCACTGTTCATCGTGGCCGAGGACGTCGAGGGCGAGGCGCTGTCCACCCTGGTGGTCAACGCGATCCGCAAGACGCTGGCGGTGGTCGCGGTCAAGGCACCGTACTTCGGTGATCGCCGCAAGGCGTTCTTGGACGACCTGGCGGTCGTCACGGGCGCCCAGGTGGTCAACCCCGAGGTGGGGCTCAAGCTCTCCGAGGTCGGCCTTGAGGTGCTCGGGCGGGCCCGGCGCATCGTGGTGACCAAGGACGACACCACGGTCGTCGAGGGTGGCGGGGAGTCGGCGGACGTCGGCGCGCGCGCTGCGCAGATCCGTCGCGAGATCGAGGAGACCGACTCGGACTGGGACCGTGAAAAACTGCAGGAGCGGCTGGCCAAGCTCGCCGGCGGCGTCGCCGTGATCAAAGTTGGCGCGGCCACCGAGACTGAGCTCAAGGAGCGGAAGGCTCGGATCGAGGACGCGGTGGCCGCCGCCAGAGCGGCCGCTGAGGAGGGCATCGTGCCCGGAGGCGGCGCCGCGTTGGTGCACGCCGCCGATTCGATCGGCGATCTCGGTCTGGCTGGCGACGAGGCTACCGGCGTCGCCATCGTGCGAGTCGCCAGCGGCGCGCCGGTTCGCTGGATCGCCGCCAACGCGGGATTCGAGGGATCGGTCGTGCTCGCCAAGGTGCGTGCGGCGACCTGGGGTCACGGTTTCGACGCGGAAGCCGAGACCCACTGCGACCTGGTTGCCGCGGGCATCGTCGACCCGGTGAAGGTGACTCGCTCGGCAATCGTCAATGCCGCCTCCATCGCGCGAATGATCATCACTACCGAGAGTGCGGTGGTCGACAAGCCGGAGAAGACGCCTCCAGCCGGTCAAGGCCATGGCCATGGGCACGGGCACGGCCCCGGTATGTGAGCTGCGCGGCGCTCTGCCGGTCCGTTGAGCCGCCCGGCTCGGCAGGCTTGTTGAGCCGCACGGTTGGCGGTCGTACTCCGGCCGGGTAACTCGTGACGACGACCCCCGATGCCCCCGGTAACCCTACTGACGGGTGCCGGGGGTTGTCGCTGCGGACGATGGGTAGCCGCATATGCCCGAATCATCCGTGTTCACGGTACTGCCGGGAACTGCTCACACTCGGTAGAGTGAGCGTTGCTCCACATCGGTGATAGCGGTGGTTCCAAGTGTGCGGCGGCGGAGCTTGACGGAAATCCATCAGATCGTGTCAAGTTCCGGCTCTGCCCGGCCGATAGGGAGGTGGGCACATCAGTTGGCTGCAGGAGAGGAGTCTTCCGTGACCGCAGTTCTCATCTGCGACGACCGGCGAAGCGTCCGCGAGGGTCTGACTCGTGTGATGTCCGCGGTCCCCGGCGTCGCCCGGATCGACTGCGTAGCACACGGTGATGAGCTCTTAGCCCGTTATTCCCGGCAGCCGGTGGATGTCGTCCTGGTCGGAACCCAACGTGCGGTGCCAGCCGGCGTGGA
The DNA here is from genome assembly GCA_964250265.1 of uncultured Pseudonocardiaceae bacterium. Lineage (GTDB taxonomy): Bacteria > Actinomycetota > Actinomycetes > Mycobacteriales > Pseudonocardiaceae. The sequence continues at coordinate 8,638 of CAXUFG010000105.1, forward strand.
AGCTACCCGTCGGCTGGTGTCGGCACACCCGCAAGCCAATGTGATCGTCTTTGGTGCACCGGACGATGCGGGCAGCATCGCCGCCGCGATCGCGGGTGGCGCACGGGGTTATCTCCGCTGGGACGCGTCGCGTCCAGAGCTTGTCGCGGCGCTCGCGCACACGCTGGCTAGCACGTCGGTACCGGCTCCGCGTCCCCCTTCTGACCCTGGTGTGCAGCTCACTGAACGGGAGCTGCAGGTCCTGCGTGGAATGAGCCAGGGTAAGAGCAACGGGCAAATCGGCCGGGAGCTGTACCTCTCCGAGGACACCGTGAAAACCCATGCCCGCAGACTCTTCCGCAAGCTTGGCGTCCGGGATCGGGCTCAAGCTGTCGCCCACGGTTTTCGGCGCGGGCTGGTGGCCTGAAGACTGCGCGCTGAAAGGGTTCCCCACAAGACCGGTGGCATCGCCAACCGGTCTTGTGGCTGTTCTGGGACTACCTTTCCCGCATCCGCGGGGTGATGCCGCGTTACCTGCCCGACCTGTCAACCACTACGGTCGACCGTGAGGTGCCCGTGTCTCGGGATGGTGATGGATGGTCGGGACAACGGAGTGGCCACCGCCGACCGGCGTTCAGCCCGGCCGGTCCCTCGTCGTAACGGCAGGGCTGCATTCTGCGATGACCGCTGTAGGGGACGACCTCGACGTCCTGATCGGAGATGCCGTCGATGGCAAGCGAGAAGCCGTCGAAGGTGTGCTCCGGCGGATTCGTCCCCTCGTGGTGCGGTATTGCCGTTCCCGCGTCGGTAGCCAGGAGAAGACGTCCGCTTCGGCGGATGATGTCGCCCAGGAGGTGTGTCTCGCGGTGCTCACGGCCCTGCCCAGTTACCGCGACCAAGGCCGGCCTTTCCTTGCCTTCGTGTACGGCATCGCCGCACACAAGGTGGCTGACGCCCACCGGTCGGCAGCGCGTAATCGTGCTGAGCCGGTCGCGGAGGTTCCCGATACTCAGGACTTGGCCGACGGTCCGGAGGCGCAGGCGATGCAGGGAGAGTTCGCCGGGCGGATGTCCCGGCTGCTGGACACTCTGCCGGAGAAGCAGCGTGAGATTCTGCGCCTGCGGATCGTCGTGGGGCTCTCCGCGGAGGAGACCGCTGACGCCGTGGGCTCGACTCCTGGGGCGGTCCGGGTGGCCCAGCATCGGGCTCTAGGTCGGTTGCGTGGAGTACTGGCATCGGAGGGGGTGGTCTGAGTGCCTGGTTGGGACGAGCATCCACGCGCTGGGTACCCCAATGGGGATGGGCACGATATGCCGGCTGACCTGGCTGCGGTTCAGGCCGATGACGCGCTGCTCGACATGATCGCGGCTGGGCACACACCCAGCGACGCCGACGACGAGCTGACGCGAGTCTTGGCGGCGTGGCGCAGCGAGGTGCGTGCGGAGCCGGTCCCGGAGCTGGTGGACACCAGCGCCGCGTTGGCGACGATCCGCGCCGCCGCCCGCCAGCCAGCCCGTCGCCGCAATCCCGTGTTCGGCTCGGCGGCGGCAGCTGCGGCGGTGTTTGTGATCGCGTTCTCCGCAGTGGGCCTGGTCGCCAAGTCGGCGCAACCTGGTGACCATCTGTGGGGCATGACCCAGGTGCTCTACAGCGACTACGCCCGCTCGGTGGAGACGGCGGCAGCGGTGCGGACCGAACTCAACGAGGCCAACACGGCCTTGAAACAGAACAATCCCGAGCGCGCCAGGGCAGCGCTGCAACGGGTCCAGCAGCAGCTACCGGTGGTCGGCGAGGCCGAGGGCCGCACCGATCTCACCGCCCGCCACCGCCAGCTCGAGCAGCGGTTGCTGACCGGGTCGCCAGGAACTGGCACGCCGAATCCCGGCGATCCAGCGTTCCCCTCGTCGGTTCCCACTAGTGTCGGACCCAAAGCCAGCGAGGCACGTCAACCGGACGAATCACCTGCGCCCGTCGAGTCCGCAACGCCCGAGTCAGCCAAGAACCCGACCCCTGGCACGTCCACACCGAATCCCAAGCAGTTCATGCCGGATCGCCCCTATCCTCCGCAGCCCCCTTACCCGGCTCCGGGCGATTCGCCCTCCGGTAGCGGCACACAGGACCGTGGCGGTATCGATGGTCGCCAAAGCGGAGACGGCACGAGGGATGGCAGATCCGCCGGTGAGGACACGAACAGGACTGACACCGGTGGGCGCACCCCCTCGCCAAGCCCCACGCCAGAGGAAGGCCACGTCAGAAAGGGCCCAGGCTATGTGGGTGGTCCTCGGCCAGGGAACCGTTTCGGCCCGATGTGTGAGCACCCTTCGCCGCAACCTCCCTATTGTGGCTGAGGCGGCTCAGCCACCGTTCTCGGCGAGCACCGCGTCGGTGTAGCCACGGCAGTATTCCCAGGTCACGTATCCTGCGGGATCTGGGTCGTAGGCGGGTTCGTGCGGGCGCATGCGGCCGGCCTCCAGTAACTGCTGCAGGCTGGCCCGGAGCAGCTGCCAGTCGTGGTAGTGCTGCTCAGCGCAGTCAGGGCAGTCCACCACAATCCCCCGTACTCCGCGAGGCGCCAGCAGAGCCTGGTAGACGGCAAGATCGCTCAAGTCGGCGAGCAACCCGGCGCGCTCCTCGTCGTCGAGGGGTTCCTCGATGCCATCGTCGGAATCGTCCAACGCCTCCAGCGCCAGAGCCGGATCTTCGGGGTCACCAGCGAACGGATCAGGGGGAAGTGAGTCATGCGCCACGGCTGGCACGGTACCCGCTTGGCCGATAGCCCCGGGCGGATGGCCCGAAACACGGGAATCGCTACCGGGGGCGGATACCATCGTCACATGACCAGCGAGCTCACCGCGCCCGGCTTCCCGTCGAAGTTTGCGCTGCTCGGTCTGACCTTCGATGATGTTCTGCTGCTGCCCGCTGAGTCCGATGTGATGCCCGCAGAGGTCGACACGTCGAGCAGGCTGTCCCGGAACGTCACGCTGCGGGTGCCGCTGGTCTCCTCCGCGATGGACACCGTGACTGAGGCGCGGATGGCCATCGCGATGGCCCGCCACGGTGGGATGGGGGTATTGCACCGCAACCTCCCCGCGCAGGAGCAGGCGGCACAGGTAGAGGTCGTCAAACGGTCTGAGGCCGGCATGGTGACCGACCCGGTGACCTGCCTGCCGGACAACACACTCGCCGACGTGGACGCGCTGTGTGCCCGCTACCGGATCTCCGGAGTTCCGGTTGTGGATGCTGGCGGAGTCCTCGTTGGGATCATCACCAACCGGGACATGCGCTTCGAGGTCGACCACGATAAACAGGTCGCTGAGGTGATGACCAAGCCGCCGCTGATCACCGCACAGGTAGGAGTCACCGCGGAGGCGGCGCTGGGCCTTTTGCGCCGGCACAAGATCGAGAAGCTACCGATCGTCGACGGGAACGGCAGGCTCCGCGGGCTGATCACCGTCAAGGACTTTGTCAAGACCGAACGCTACCCGTTGGCCACCAAGGACCCGGACGGGCGGCTGCTGGTCGGCGCCGCAATCGGGGTCGGTGAGGATGCCAAGAAACGGGCCGCGTTGCTGGTGGAGGCCGGCGTCGACGTGCTGGTCGTGGACACCGCGCACGGGCACTCCCGCGGGGTGCTGGAGATGATCACCGTCCTGAAAGCCGAGCTCGGCGACACCGTCGATGTCATCGGCGGCAACGTGGCCACCCGGGCCGGCGCGCAGGCGCTGGTCGACGCCGGAGCGGATGCCGTCAAGGTCGGGGTGGGCCCCGGCTCCATCTGCACCACCAGGGTCGTGGCCGGGGTGGGAGTGCCGCAGATCAGCGCCATCTTCGAGGCGGACCGGGCGTGCCGTCCGGCGGGTGTTCCGGTGATCGGCGACGGTGGGATCCAGTACTCCGGGGACATCGCCAAGGCCATCGTCGCCGGCGCCAGCTCGGTGATGCTGGGCGGCCTGCTGGGCGGCACCGCCGAGGCGCCGGGTGACCTGATCCTGGTCGACGGCAAGCAGTACAAGACCTACCGGGGGATGGGCTCGGTGGGTGCCATGGCCTCCCGCGGTGGCGGCCGCTCGTATTCCCGGGACCGCTACTTCGCCGACGACCTGCTTTCCGAAGACAAGCTGGTACCCGAGGGCATCGAGGGTCGGGTCCCTTTCCGGGGTCCGCTGTCGCTGGTGGCCCACCAGCTGGTCGGGGGCCTGCGGGCGGCGATGGGCTACGCCGGCGCCGCGACGATCCCGGCGTTGCAGGCCGCGCAGCTGGTGCAGATCACCTCGGCGGGTCTGAAGGAGGGCCATCCGCACGGCATCACCATGACGGTGGAGGCCCCGAATTACGCGGTGCGCTGATGCGTGACCTGGTGGAGATCGGCATGGGCCGCACCGCCCGGCGCGCCTACGAGTTCGATGACGTCCAGATCGTGCCCTCACGGCGCACCCGATCGTCGCGGGATGTGTCCACGGCCTGGCAGATCGACGCCTACCGGTTCGACATCCCGCTGGTAACGCATCCCACCGATGCGATTGTGTCACCGGCGATGGCGGTCCGGATCGGCGAGCTGGGCGGGTTGGGAGTGCTCAACGCCGAGGGGTTGTGGGGGCGCCACGCAGACGTCGACAAGCTGCTGTTCCGGCTTACCTCCGCGATGGATGAGGCCGATGAGGCAACGGCGGTGCGGCTACTCCAGCAGTGGCACGCGGCGCCGATCCGGCCCGAGCTGCTCACCGAGGCGATCAGCCAGGTGTCCTCAGCCGGGGTCACGGTGGCCGCCCGGGTCAGCCCGCAGCACGCCCGGGACCTCGCCCCCGAGCTGCTCGCCGCTGGCGTCGAGATCCTCGTCGTGCAGGGCACCATCGTCTCGGCGGAGCATGTCTCCCGCGCTGCCGAGCCACTCAACCTGGTGGAGTTCATCGCGTCGATGGACGTCCCGGTCATCGCCGGAGGGGTGGGGGACTACCGCACGGCGATGCACCTGATGCGTACCGGTGCCGCCGGTGTGATCGTCGGTCACGGGGCGGGAGCGAGTACGTCCACCGGGGATGTACTGGGCATCGGGGTGCCGATGGCTACCGCGGTCGCCGACGCGGCTGCCGCCCGGCGGGATTACCTCGATGAGACCGGTGGGCGCTATGTGCACGTGATCGCCGACGGCGGCATGCGGACCAGTGGCGACCTGGCCAAAGCGATCGCCTGCGGAGCGGACGCGGTGATGCTCGGTGAACCGCTGGCCAGTGCGGTGGAGGCGCCTGGCAACGGCTTGTACTGGACTGCCGCCGCGGCGCACCCGTCGCTACCGCGCAGCCACGTCACCGACGTCCCTGAAGGCTCGATCGGCATCGACACCCTGCTGTTCGGCCCCTCGAATGACCCTAGCGGCACCGTCAACCTGTTCGGCGCGCTGCGCCGCGCCATGGCCAAATCCGGCTACTCCGAACTCAAAGAGTTCCAGAAGGTCGGCCTCACCATCCGCCCGTGAGCGCGCGCCCCCGTAACGCGGCCGGCCCACAGGACATGATCACGGTTTCGGTGCCAGGAGTGACATGCCGTGTCGTTCTGCGCACCCAAACCGTGATCAAGCTGTTTGTTGAGCAAGACCGTGCGCGCCAAGCCACCGTTGCCTCCGGGGGCCGCGGTTTACGCTGCACCAAGCAGGTATGAGGAGGTCGTGAGTGGTTGACTACGACGTGGTGGTGGTGGGCTCGGGGTTCGGGGGCAGTGTGGCCGCGCTGCGGCTGACCGAGAAGGGCTACCGGGTCGGCGTGCTCGAGGCGGGGCGGCGTTTCGCCGATCATGAGTTACCCGCCACATCGTGGCAACTACGCGACTTCCTGTGGGCACCCACCTTCGGTTGCTACGGCATCCAGCGCATTCACCAGCTGCGTAACCTTGTCGTCTTGGCGGGCGCTGGCGTTGGAGGCGGCTCGCTGAACTACGCCAACACCTTGTACCGGCCGCCAGAGGCGTTCTTCGACGACCCGCAGTGGGCGCACCTCGCCGACTGGCGCGCTGAGCTCAAGGCGCACTACGACCAGGCGGAACGGATGCTCGGTGTGGCGACCTACCCCGGGCACACCGCCGCCGATCAGGTGATGCAGCAGGTCGCGCAGGATATGGGGGTTTCGAACAGCTACCGACCCACCCCCGTGGGGGTGTTCTTCGGTCCTCCGGGTGAGGAGGTCGACGATCCCTACTTCGGGGGCGCCGGACCCCGGCGGACCGGCTGTATCGAATGCGGGTCGTGCATGACCGGGTGCCGGGTGGGCGCCAAGAACACGCTGGTGAAGAACTACCTCTACCTTGCCGAACGGGCTGGCGCGGTGGTGCACCCACTGACCACGGTCACCGCGGTGCGTCCCCAGCCCGGCGGGAGCTGGCTGGTGGACGCCGCACGCACCGGGAAGCGTTGGCGCCGGACGATCCGAGCCAACCAGGTCGTGCTCGCTGCCGGCACCTGGGGAACGCAACAGCTACTGCACCGGATGCGGGACAAGGGTGTGCTGCCTCGCCTCTCACCCCGGTTGGGCGAGCTGACCCGGACGAACTCCGAGGCGATTGTCGGCGCCAGCCGGACCACGGTGGACCCGCTGCGTGACTTCTCCCGTGGGGTCGCCATCACCTCGTCCTTCTACCCTGACGAGCACACCCACATCGAGCCGGTCCGCTACGGGCGGGGCAGCAACGCCATGGGCCTGATGCAGACGGTGTCCACCGACGGCGCGTCAGAGGTCCCCCGCTGGCGGCAGTTGCTGCGTTTCGTCACCACGCATCCGATCCGGACGGCGCAGCTGCTGTCGGTGCGGCACTGGAGCGAGCGCACGGTGATCCTGCTGGTGATGCAGACCCTGGAGAACTCGCTGACCACCTACCGCCGTTTCGGCCGGCTCACTTCCCGGTACGGGCACGGCGAGCCCAACCCCACCTTTATCCCGGCCGGTTTCCAGGCCAGCCACCTCACCGCCGAGCACATCGGTGGCACGGCCGGAAGTACCTGGGGAGAGCTGTTCGGCCTCCCGATGACCGCGCACTTCCTCGGTGGCTGCCCGATGGGAGCCACCGCCGCCGGGGGCGTCATCGACGCGTACCACCGGGTGCACGGCTACCAGGGCCTCTCCGTCGTGGACGGCTCGGCGATCAGCGCCAACCTCGGCGTGAACCCGGCACTGACGATCACCGCGCTGGCTGAGCGTGCCTTCGCGTTGTGGCCCGACAAAGGCGAATCGGATCAGCGGCTGGCGTAACGTGCCACCATGACGGTGCTGGTCGTTGATCTCGGGGCGCAGTACGCGCAGCTCATCGCCCGGCGAGTGCGCGAGGCGCAGGTGTACTCCGAGGTCGTGCCGCACACCGCGCCGGTGTCGGAGTTGCTGACCCGCAAACCTGCCGCGATCGTGCTTTCCGGTGGCCCGGCCAGCGTGTACGCACCGGGCGCCCCTCGCCTCGACCCGGCGCTGTTCGAGGCTGGGGTGCCGGTGCTGGGCATCTGCTACGGCTTTCAGGCGATGGCCGATGCACTGGGCGGCGAGGTACAACGGACCGGCACCCGAGAGTACGGGCGCACCGAGCTGCAGGTGCTCGACGGTGGCGGCGTGCTGCACCGCGAGCTGCCTGCCCGCGGCCCGGTGTGGATGAGCCACGGCGACGCCGTCACCGCCGCACCGGAGGGGTTCGCGGTCACCGCGAGCTCGGCGGGTTCCCCGGTCGCGGCGTTCGAAGACACCCGCCGGCAACTGGCCGGCGTGCAGTACCACCCGGAGGTGGTGCACTCCCCGCACGGCCAGGAGGTGCTGCGCCGGTTCCTGCACGAGATCGCCGGCATCCGGCCGAGCTGGACCACCGCCAACGTCATCGAGGAGACGGTGGCGGCGATCCGGGTTCAGGCCGGTAGCAGCAGGTTGATCTGCGGGTTGTCTGGCGGGGTGGACTCCGCAGTTGCCGCCGCGCTGGTGCACCGAGCCGTCGGGGACGCCCTGACGTGCGTGTTCGTCGACCACGGCCTGCTGCGCTCCGGCGAACGGGCCCAGGTGGAACGGGACTATGTGGCCGCGACGGGAGTCACACTGGTCACCGTCGATTCCCGGGAGCGGTTTCTATCCGCATTGGCCGGGGTGGCTGATCCCGAGCAGAAACGGAAGATCATCGGTCGGGAGTTCATCCGGGTCTTCGAGGCCGCGGCCCGGGAGCTGGCCGCGGAGGCGGGCCGGCACGGGGAGAAGATCCGCTTCCTGGTGCAGGGCACCCTCTACCCGGACGTGGTGGAATCCGGTGGCGGCTCAGGAACCGCGAACATCAAGAGCCACCACAACGTCGGTGGATTACCCGAGGACCTCGCCTTCGAGCTGGTCGAGCCGTTGCGTGCACTGTTCAAGGACGAGGTGCGCCGGGTCGGGCTGGAACTCGGACTGCCGGAGACGATCGTGCACCGCCAGCCGTTTCCCGGTCCGGGTCTGGCGATCCGGATCATCGGCGAGGTCACCGCAGCCCGCTTGGAGACGCTACGCGCCGCGGACGTCATCGCCCGGGAGGAGCTCACCGCGGCCGGGATGGACCGCGACATCTGGCAATGCCCGGTGGTGCTGCTAGCTGACGTGCGCAGCGTCGGCGTGCAAGGCGACGGGCGGACCTACGGGCATCCCGTGGTGCTGCGCCCGGTATCCAGCGAGGATGCGATGACCGCGGACTGGTCCCGGGTGCCCTATGACGTGCTGGCCCGCATCTCCGGCCGGATCACCAACGAGGTGCCCGAGATCAACCGCGTGGTACTCGACGTGACCAGCAAACCCCCCGGCACCATCGAATGGGAATAGCTCGTGAGTGAGAGCGTTATTCATAACTGGTCCAGTTGAGTCGGTAGAATTCGAGTGCGG
>CAXUFG010000106.1:0-17238 GCA_964250265.1 uncultured Pseudonocardiaceae bacterium
GTGCAGCGCCTGCACTGCCGCCGTCCCCCCGGAGCCCAGCCGCTCCCGCAGCTGCCGCAAGGTGCCGTCCCGCCCGACGAATCCCGGATTGCGCGGGCCGACGTTCCACACCGCCGGCAGCGGCGGTCCCGTCGTTGCCGGGTCCGTGGTGGACGCACTGCGGCCAGGATCCGGCGGCTCCAGGGCGAGCACCGGCGCCGGGGCAGGATGTAGCAAGGGCGCCCTCGACGTCGGTGGGTGCCAGTCCAGAGTGGAGGACTGAGCCAGGATGTCACGCTCGAGCCGTCGCAGTGCAGCGCTCGGGTCGATGCCCAGCTCGTCGGTCAACCGCCCCCGGGTATCACGCAGGATCGCCAGCGCTTCGGCCTGCCTCCCGGCCCGGTACAGCGCCAGGACCAACAACTCGCAGCCGTGTTCACGCAGTGGATGGGCTCGCACGTGCTCGTCCAGCTCCGCCACCGCACCGTGATGGTCACCTAACCGCAGCTGCGCGTCACAGCGCCCCTCGACGACCGACAGTCGCAGCTCTTCCAGCCGCGCCACATCCGACCCCACCCAGCTGGCGTCGCTCATATCGGCATAGGCACGCCCGCGCCACAACCCCAGCGCCGCGTCGAATGCGGTGAGCGCCTCCTGCGGATCGGCCCGGGCCAGCGCTTCTCGACCGGCCGCGGCGTAACCGGTGAACCGGTGCACATCGAACTCGACGCCACGACTGTCCAGCAGGTAACCCGGCGTCCGGGTGTGCAACACCGTGGCCCGAGCCCGAGGGGGCCGCCCCGGTTCCAGCACTCGCCGCAGATTCGACACATACGTGCGCAGCGACGCTATCGCCGCCGCAGGGGGATCACCCGACCACAACTGGTCAATCAGAACATCAACGGCGACCAACCGGTCCACCCGACTCAACAACAATCCGAACACGGCACGTTGCTGCGGTGGACCCAAATCGACGAGCCGCCCACCAACCACAGCTTCGACGGGGCCCAATGCTCGCCATTCCACGACGCGCGCCGGCTGATCGTCTGGAACAAGCGCCAGCTTCGCTCTCGCGGCCGCTGCAGATCCGCGATCTCTAGCCGCCATATCTGGGCTCCGATCGATGTTTCTGCGGATCACCTGGATAGTACGTCGGTATCAGCGACCAAGAAATCACGTTTAGCCCCAGTTTATTACCCATTTGGACTCACGCCGGCCGCCAGCCTGGCTCCCCACCGTGACTGTCCGGTCGCAGAACGTGTCAGTGCGAACGGGCGCGGAGAAGGCTGTCCTGGGCGGGGCCGATAGAGTCACGGCATGGCCAGCCCGCTATCAACCCTCGACAATCTCGAAGCCCGCTGGGGCGAGAGGTGGGAACGTGACGGTACCTACCACTTCGACCGCACTCGCGTTCGCGCCGAGATCTACTCGATTGATACGCCGCCCCCGACCGTGTCGGGCTCGTTGCACGTCGGCCATGTCTTCAGCTTCACGCATACCGACACGATCGCGCGCTTCCAGCGGATGCGTGGCCTCGAGGTGTTCTATCCGATGGGCTGGGACGATAACGGGTTGCCCACCGAGCGGCGGGTGGAGAACTACTTCGGCGTGCGCTGCGACCCTTCCGTCGCTTATCAGGAGGACTTCGCTCCGCCGGCCAAGGCCCCGTCGAAGCGGCAGGACTACGTCGCGGTCAGCCGCCGCAACTTCATCGAGCTCTGCGAGCGTCTGACGCTGACCGACGAGAAGGCATTCGAGGCACTGTGGCGCCTGCTGGGCCTGTCGGTGGACTGGTCGCTGACGTACTCGACGGTGTCCCAGCGTTCGCAACGGGTGAGCCAGCGGGCGTTCCTGCGCAACCTGGCCCGCGGTGAGGCGTACTCGTCCGAGGCACCCAGCCTGTGGGACCCCACCTTCCAGACGGCGGTGGCGCAGGCCGAGTTGGAGGACCGGGACCGGCCGGGCGCGTACCACGACCTGCGCTTCCACGGCGCTGCCGGGCGCGATGACGTCGTCATCTCCACCACGCGGCCGGAGTTGCTGGTGTCCTGCGTGGCGCTCGTCGCGCATCCCGACGATGAGCGTTACCAGCCGCTGTTCGGATCGACCGTCTCCACCCCGGTGTTCGGCGTGGAGGTGCCGGTGCTGGCACACCCCCGGGCGGAACCGGGCAAGGGCACCGGTATCGCCATGGTCTGCACCTTCGGTGACCTCGCCGACGTGATGTGGTGGCGCGAGCTCGAGTTGGACACCCGTGCCGTGATCGGGAAGACCGGCCGGCTCACCGCGGAAACGCCCTCATGGCTGACGAGCGAGCCGGCCCGGGAGGCCTATGCCCGGCTGGCCGGCAAATCCAGCTTCGGTGCCCAACAGGCGATGGTCGAGCTGCTGCGCTCCTCCGGTGATCTGCTCGGCGAACCACGGCCGATCACCCATCCGGTCAAGTTCTACGAGAAGGGCGACCGGCCGCTAGAGATCGTCACGACCCGGCAGTGGTACATCCGCAACGGTGGCCGCTCACCGGAACTTCGGGCCGAGCTGATCGCCCGGGGCCGGGAGCTGAGCTGGCACCCCGAGCACATGCGGCACCGCTACGAGAACTGGGTGGACGGGCTCAATGGCGACTGGCTGGTCTCCCGCCAACGGTTCTTCGGCGTGCCGATCCCGCTGTGGTACCGGCTCGACGCCGAGGGTGCTCCCGACTACGAGCACCCGATCGTGCCGGACGAGGCCGCGCTGCCCATCGACCCCCAGTCCCATGTTGCGCCGGGCTACACCCCGCAGCAACGGGACCAGCCCGGCGGTTTCACCGGTGACCCCGACATCATGGACACCTGGGCTACCTCCTCACTGACTCCCCAGATCGCGTGCGGCTGGGACGAGGACGCCGACCTGTTCGCCCGGACCTTCCCGATGGACCTGCGCCCGCAGGCCCACGACATCATCCGTACCTGGCTGTTCTCGACGGTGCTCCGCAGCCACTACGAGCACGGCAGCCTGCCGTGGCGGCACACCGCGATCTCCGGCTGGATCCTCGACCCGGACCGCAAGAAGATGTCGAAATCCCGCGGCAACGCCGTGGTGCCGACCGAGCTGCTGGAGCAGTACGGCGCCGACGCGGTCCGCTACTGGGCAGCAGGCGCCAGACCCGGCATCGACACGGCCTTCGACCCCGGCCAGATGAAGATCGGCCGGCGACTCGCGGTCAAGGTGCTCAACGCCTGCAAGTTCGCGCTGGGACTGCCCCCCTCGGCCGGTGCGGCGGTGACCGAGGCGGTCGACCGGGCGATGCTGGCCCAGCTGGCCACTCTGATCGACGACGCAACCGGCGCCTTCGAGAACTACGACTATGCGCGGGCATTGCAGGCCACCGAGGAGTTCTTCTGGCGCTTCTGCGACGACTACCTCGAGCTCGTGAAGGTCCGGGCCTATGGTGACGGTCCGGATTCCGCCTCGGCGCGGTCGGCGCTGTGCCTCGCCGTTTCAGTCCTGCTGCGCCTGTTCGCGCCGTTCCTCCCCTACGTCACGGAAGAGGCCTGGTCGTGGGGCCAGACGGAGGCCGGGCCACTGCCCGGTTTCACTGCCGGATCGGTGCACCGGGCGAGCTGGCCGGACACCACCGAGGTGCGCACGTTGTCCGGCACCGCTACGCAGCCGGACAGTGATCCCTCCGTGCTGGTTATCGCCGCTGACGTGCTGCGGCAGATCCGGAAAGCCAAATCGGACGCCAAACGCTCCGTCCGGGCCGAGGCCACGTCCGTCACCGTCATGGACACCCGACCTGGCATCACCGCTGTCCAGGCCGTTCTCGGTGATCTGCGCAGCGCCGGAAACGTGCGGGAGCTGATCACGGTGGAGCTGGCCGACGGCGCGGAGGCCACCGTTGACGTGCAACTGCCCGAAGCGGAGTGCATCGCCCCCTGACCCCTCGCACCACCCGCTCACCAGCATGTTCCCACGAGCATGATCACAGTCTGTGTGCCTGGAGTGACAGATTTTGTCATCCTAGGCACATTAATCGTGATCATGGCCTGGTGCGGAGACAAGCGACCGATGAGTTCGCGGGCCCCGCGGCGTCGACAGTGATGACATGGTTTCGAGCATCGAGATAAGGGAGCCACCATGCCCACCCGAGACACTGCCGTCATCGGCGCACCCTGCTGGATCGATCTGATGACCTCCGACACCGAGCGCAGCCGGGAGTTCTACTGCCAGTTGTTCGGCTGGACCGCGGAGCAACCCGCTGAGGAGTTCGGCGGATACTTCAACTTCACCAAAGACGGCGTCCGGATCGCCGGCTGCATGGCCAGCCAGAGTGCGGAGATGCCGGACCTCTGGTCGGTGTACCTGGCCAGTGATGACGCCCGCAAGACCGTCGAGGCCACCGTCGAGCACGGCGGCCAGGTCCTCGTCGACGCCATGGACGTCGGCGAGTTCGGCACCATGGCCGTCGTCACCGACCCCGGCGGCGCCGCGATCGGCATCTGGCGGCCCGGCCTGCACCAGGGCTTCGGGGTCCTCAACGAGCCTGGCGCACCGTGCTGGTTCGAGCTGCACACCCGCGACTACCAGGCAGCGATCTCCTTCTACCGCGAGGTGTTCGGCTCGGACACCCACGTCATGGCCGACACCCCGGAGTTCCGTTACACGAACCTGAAGCAGGGCGAGGACTGGGTAGCGGGGATCATGGACGCCTCGGGTTTCCTGCCCGAGGGTGTACCCGCCCACTGGTCGGTCTACTTCGGCGTCGCAGACACCGACGTCGCGCTGGCGAGAATCATCGATCTCGGCGGCTCGATCGTGGCCGCTGCCCAGGACACCCCGTACGGGCGTCTCGCTACCGCCGCCGACCCGACCGGCGCCCACTTCAAGATCGTCGCTGCCAACGAGCCCACGAACTAAGGCAGCTGAGTGGTGATGCGATCGATGGCGCTCGCATCACCACTCACCGGTGTTAGTCCTGCGGCAACCACGCGACCTGGATGAGCTGCTGACCGGCTTTGCGGGTGACCAGGGTGCCGCGCCCGGGTGGCATGGGGGATGGTTTGACGTTGCCGAGCAACGGGCCTTCGTCGGGGCTGCCGCTCATGAGGATGCCGGGGGTGGACAGCTCCCGGAGTCTGGCGATCACCGGCTCGAACAGGGCCCGGGAAGCGCCACCGCAACGCCGGGCGAGGATCAGATGCAGCCCCACATCCTTGGCCTGGGCCAGGAACTCCAGCAGCGGGGCGAGCGGGTTGGGACCGCCCTGGGTAGCGACCAGATCGTAGTCGTCGACCAGGACGTAGAGCTCCGGTCCCGACCACCAGGAGCGGTCCCGTAATTGCTGTTGAGTCACACCAGCGCCAGGTAGGCGCTTGCGCATGGAACCCTGCACGTCGTTGATCATCGGAGTCAGTACGTCGGCCGACATCCCGTAGCCGATGAGGTGGTCGGAGGTCACGAGGCCGAGCATGGTGCGGCGGTAGTCGACCATGACGATCCGGGCCTGCTCCGGGGTGCAGCGCTCCACGATGCCCCGGGCAATCGCCCGCAGCAGGTTGGTCTTGCCGGACTCGCCGTCGGCGAAGCACAGGAAGTGCGGTTCGGCGGTGAAATCGAGATAGACAGTGCCGAGCTCGGCCTCGGTGATCCCGATCGGGACCAGGTGTGGACGCGGCGGCTGCAGTGCCGGAAGCTGCTGGTAGGCGATCCGCTCCGGCAGCAGCCGGACCCGCGGCGCCCCGCGGCCGGCCCACGCCTTGCGGATGTGTGCGACCGCGTCGGCGACGCCAGCGCCGGCGTCCCGCGCGCTGGTGACCGCGTCGATGCGGGGCAACGCGGCGAGAAAGTGCAGCTTGTCCCGGGACAGGCCCCGTCCGGGACGCCCCGCGGGCACGTGGACCGCCACCCGCCGGTCGATATCGGACTCTCCCGGATCACCCAGGCGCAGCTCGAAGCGGGTACCGAGCAGGTCTTTGAGCGCGGGCCGGATCTCCGCCCACCGGGTTGCGCCGATCATCACGTGCACCCCGTAGGACAGGCCCTGGGTGGCCAGGTTCACCACCCGCATTTCCAGGTCGCTGACGTCGAATTCCTGGCGGAAGCTGTGCCACCCGTCGATCACCAGGAACACGTCACCGAACTGATCTTCCTGGAGCGGATCTTTCCCGTCAGAAGTGCGGGCGCGCTGCTTGCGGACGCGGTACTCGGCCATCGAGTCGATGCCCAGGGAACGGAACCGCTGCTCGCGAGCGGCGAGCAGCCCCGTGACCTCCGCGAGGATACGCCGGACGATGTCCGGTTCCAACCGGCCCGCGACCCCGCCGCTGTGCGGCAGGCCATCCAGCGACGCCAGCGTGCCACCACCGAAGTCGATGCAGAAGAACTGCACCTCATCGGGGGTATGAGTGAGCGCCAGCGACATCAACATCGAGCGCAGCAACGTGGACTTGCCCGATTGCGGACCGCCGGTGACCACGGCGTGGCCCGCCCCCCCGGACAGATCCGCCCAGAGTAGATCGCGGCGCTGCTCGTAAGGCTTGTCCACGATGCCGACCGGAACAGCGAGCCGGCCATTGCCGAAGAATCCGACCGGGGACAGGCCGCGATCCTCGGTGACCGACAGCGGCGGCAGCAGCTGATCCAGGGACGGTGGCGCGTCCAGCGGCGGCAGCCACACCTCATGGGCTGGCGGACCCTGCCCGGACAGCCCGGCCACCACGACATCGAGCACGCTGGGTTCGCTGACGTTCTCCGGTGGCACCACCTCGTGGTGCACCACCGGCTCCGCTGGTTGAGGTAGCTCAACATAGTCAGGCACGAACAGCCGCGGCCTGTGATCGGCGGTCACCGGGATCGAGTTGGCGGAGGCGACGACGCGGCCGGAGCGGTAGGGACCAGAGACGTACGCCGCCTTGAAACGCTCCATGGACGCGGTGTCGAATTTCAGGTAGCCAGAGCCGGGCACCGGGGGTAGCTCGTAGGCATCAGGCACACCCAGCACCGCTCGGGACTCCCCAGCGGAGAAGGTCTTGAGCCCGATCCGGTAGGACAGGTGGGACTCCAGGCCGCGCAGCTTGCCCTCCTCGAGGCGCTGCGAAGCCAACAGCAGGTGCATCTGCAGCGAGCGACCCAGCCGGCCGATCGCCACGAACAGGTCGATGAACTCCGGTTGCTGGGCGAGTAGCTCGGAGAACTCGTCGATCACGATGAACAGCGCGGGCAGCGGATCGAGGTCGGCGCCGTTCTCCCGGGCCTTCTCGTAATCCTTGACATTGGCGAAGTTCCCCGCGGAGCGCAGCAGCTCCTGGCGACGGTTCATCTCACCGGCCAGCGCGTCCTGCATGCGGGTGACCTGGGTCAGATCATCGGCCAGGTTGGTGATCACAGCAGCGACATGCGGTGCGCCCTCCATGCCCAGGAACGTCGCGCCGCCCTTGAAGTCGACCAGCACAAGATTGAGCACGGCCGAGGAATGGGTGGCGATCAGGCCCAGCACGAGGGTGCGCAGGAACTCTGATTTCCCAGAACCGGTGGCCCCCACGCAGAGCCCGTGCGGCCCCATCCCTCCCTGCGCAGCTTCCTTGATGTCCAGCTCCACAGGTTGGCCGAACTCGCCGAGCCCGATGGGCACCCGCAACCGATCGCGGATCGGGCGTGGTCGCCAGGCCGCCGCCACGTCGAAGGCATGCGGATCCTCGGGTAGGCCGAGCAACCCCAGCAGCCCGCTGTTGTTCAGCAGCGGCTGGTCCTCACCCGGCGCATCCGGCGTCCCCAGGCGGTAAGGAGACAGAGCGCGGGCCACCGCCTCGGCCTCAGGGATGGCGAGCGCGTCGGCGCCCCCGAAGAACTCGACACCGGTCGCGTTGCGGGCACCGATCGCGCCGCCCTCGATCGCCAGCTGGAGACCACGGCGGCTGGTCAAGGTGCCCAGCGACGCCGAGAGATCGAGCAGGGCGACCCCGGTCAGTCCCTCCTCCAAGATGATCTGCTCCGCGCCGCTGACCTCACCGCCGTCGATGACGATCAGGATGTGCGGCTCATCGCCCGGCGGCGGGGTGTGGCGGGCGAACCGTGGACGGTCCCGGAGCTGCTCACTGAGCAGTTCCTCGATCTGAGCCAGCGAGGGGCCCATCATCCGCACCGGCCCGGCACCGTCGACCCGGCTGGGGTGCTGCACGTGCGGCAGCCACTTCGCCCATTCCCAGTCCATCTTCGCCCGCCCAGCGGTGACCACTGCGATGAGCAGATCATCGGAGGTGTGGAAGGTGGCCAGCTGGGCCACCATCGCCCGCGCCAGCCCGCGCGCGGCAGCCGCGTCGCCCGAGATCCCGATCGCCGCAAACCCGCGAATCGAGATGGCAATCGGCAGGTCCGCCACGATGGAGTGGGCGCGCACGAACTGCCGCAGCGCCAGGGTGGTGATCGGTTCCAGCTCGTCCACCGGGCCGGTCTGCGGCGGCACCAGCCGGGTGGCCAGCCGCTGCGATCCCCGGCAGATCCGCACGTGGCAGAAGTCCAAGTCGGCACTACGGCGCTCCCATGCCCGCCGGCTACCAGCGATCGACCACAGCGCGGCGGGGTCGGGATGGCTCCACTCCAGCGCCGCGCGTTGCTCCTGCGCGGACTCCCGCGCTCGCTCCCGCATCTGGCCCAGGTAACGAAGGTAGTCCTTGCGGTCCTCGTTCATCTCGGCCTTGGCCTGGCCACCACGGCCGCCCCCGGCGAACATGCCGACGGTCGAGACCACCATCATGATCGGGAACATCAGGAACAGCGGGTTGCTCTTGCCCTCGCCGGGGGTCAGGAAGATATAGGCCACCATGCCCAGCACAGCGACGATCATCACGGCCGGCAGGATCTTCTGCATCATGTTGCCGGGGATGACCCTAGGTACCTCGGGCGGCGACTCCAGATGGACCTCGCCACCGGGCATCTTCGGCGCCGCCAACCGAGGCAATCGCCGGAACTGCACGGTGCCCATGCCAGCTCACCTCCGAAGTCGGCCGCACTCAGCAGCGGGTCACCCTATCGATCCCCACTAGCTGATCTTCCAGGACCGCACAGCCCTACTACTCCCGAACTCAACAGCAGAGCTTTTCGATCAAGCTCCGACAGCTCTGCTGTTGAGTTCGGGAGGTTGAGCGTCATCGTCCAGTTACACCGACGGGGGAGATCCGGACGGCAGTTGGGGCCAGCGATCTGGGTGCGGCAGCTTAGCCATCCCGTCAAGGTGTAGAGCGCGAACGTACTCGCGATGTCCGGAACGATAGCGGTCGCCGCCGCAGGTCAGGTCCGATCAGGCCATTGTCACACCGACGGGGGGTTCGGCGAGAGCCCCTCGAGCGCCCGGCTCGCTGGCCGCGACGCGCAAAAGGTTCCACTCGGCGGGTCTCATATGACGAGCCGGTGGTCGTTCGCCTACCGCCTCTTGGCGATGCGTCGCGGGCCGTGCCGCAGGGCTGTGCCGCATCGCGATGCCCTGGCTTGCTGGCTCGCACTGACTCATCGTCGCAGTTTGGAGGGTTGTGGGCCACGCCAGCTAGAACCAGATGGTCCGCGCAGACCCCCTTAGAGTGCCGCGTGTTGGGCGCATGGATACTCCCCCGGAACTACAGCGCCGCGGCCACCGCGCATCGACCTAGACACCGATGTCCGGCGAGCCGAGCAAGGAGTACAGCGGGTGCCAACTCATGCCAACAAAGCTCCGGCGATCCGACCGTCCAGTGCCGGATCGACGGTTCAACCGTCCAGTGCCGGATCGACGGTTCAACCGTCCAGTGCCGGATCGACGGTTCAACCGTCCAGTGCCGGATCGACGGTCCGACCGTCCAGTGCCGGATCGACGGTCCGACCGTCCAGTGCCGGATCGACAGTCCAACCGTCGACTGTGTTCAGCAGAGTGACGGTGGTGGCTCCCCGCACCCGTATCGACCTCGCGCTGCCCTCGGACGTCGCGGTGGCCCACCTGCTGCCGATGTTGCTGAAGATGGCCGGCGAGTCCACAGCGGACGGTGGTAGCAAGCACGGCGGATGGTGCCTGGCCACGCTCGGCGGCGATGCGATCGACCCGGAGCGGCCGCTGAGCTCGCTGGGCGTGGTCGACGGCGACCTGCTGCAACTTCGGCGCCGCAGCGATGAGCCCCCGCCCCCGCTGTTCGACGACGTGGTCGACGCCATCGCACTGGCTGCTCCGGACAGTTACCGTCCCTGGACCAGGAGTACCGCCCGCACGCTGGGAATGATCGCGGGCGGGTTCGCGCTGCTGGCCAGCGCCGTGACGTTGCTCCTGGCCGGAGCCAAGCCAGCGTTCGCGCTGCCCGCCGCCGGACTTGCGGGCGCAACCGCGGTACTCGCGCTGATCGCGGGTGGCGCGATCGCCCGGGTGTACGGCGAGGTCAACGCCGGTGTGCTGGTGGCAGCGGCCAGCCTGCCGCTGGGGTTCGTCAGCGGGCTCTACATCGTCCCGGGCGGGGTGCACGCGGCGAACTACCTGCTGGCGTCCATGATCACTCTAGTACTCGCCTGCGCCTCGATCATGATTCTCGGCGCCGGCATCACGCCGTTCGTCGCCAGCGCCACCGCGGCTGCACTTGGCGCGTCAGCCTTTCTCACCGCCAGCCTGGTCGACCGCCCGGTCGCAGGTATAGCGGCAGGTGCCGCAGCGCTGGCTCTCGGAGCCATCTCAGCATTGCCGCGGCTGACCATCCAACTGGCTCGGTTGCCGATGCCCAGGGTTCCCGCCAGCGCTCAGGACCTGCAGGAAGACGTCGGCTTCCCGGACTACACCGCGATCGAGCACCGGACCGGTCTGGCGCACCGCTATCTCACGGGCATGATGATGGGATCCGGCGCGGTAGCCGCCATCGGCGCGATCCTGGCCTCGGCCGGGGGTGCGTTGGGAATAGTGCTCTGCATGGTTGTCGCGACCGTACTGCTGCTGCGGGCCCGTTCTTACGCCAACGGTCGCCAGGCGATTGCCCTGCTGGTCAGTGGGATGGTCGCGATAGCTGGACTGCTGGCCGGGCTGCTCGCCACCGCCGGCCAACCGGGTGTGCTGCTAGCGGGCTTCGCCGGCCTGCTGGTTCTCGCAGTGCTCGCGCTGGTCACCGGGATCGCCCTGCCTCGCCGCCGGTTCTCGCCCGTGCTTCGCCAATCGGTGGACGTGATCGAAGCAGTCCTCATCGCAGCGGTGTTACCGCTGGCGCTGGGCGTTCTGGACCTCTACAACGCCTTCCGGGCGCTGTGAGGGCTCCTCGCCGCACCTCGCTGGTGGCCGTCGCGGCAGCAGTGCTGTGCCTTGCGGGGCCGGTCTGGCCCGGAGCTGCTGCTGCCCCAGGGGATCGGCCGCCAGGCGTGCCGCCCGCGGTGGATCCGGCGGCGCTGCCAAGCCCGGCGAGCGTGAGCGCCATGCCTTACATCGTGAACAACACCGCTACCCATCAAATCGGTCCGGTTGAGCAGCGCGCGGCCTGCCAACAACAGGTCGCGGGTGGCGGGCAGAACCTGGAGGCCGAACCAGAGGCGCAACGGCGGTTGCGGATCCGGCAGGCTCAGGACTTCGCGACCGGACGCGACCAGCGGATCGCCGTGATCGACAGTGGGGTTGCGCCGCATCCCAGGCTGCTCGGCAGGCTGATCGACGGCGGTGACTACGTCGAGAATCGCAGCGGACTGTTCGACTGCGACGGCCACGGCACCGCGGTAGCCGGTCTCATCGCCGCGGCTCCCGATCCGGCGACCCGATTCGTGGGGGTGGCCCCGGCCGCGCAGATCCTGGCCATCCGCCAGGCCAGCACTTTCTACTCAGTGCCTATGCGCCAGCTCGATACCGGCCAGGAGATCAGCAGCCCGATGGCCGGCGACACCGTCAGCATGGCTGCGGCGGTGATGCGCGCAGTGCGGCTGGGCGTAACGGTGATAAATATCTCGGAAGCTGCTTGTTTCCCGGCGCAGCGAGACCAGGTGAACGCGCCGGACCTGCAAGCCGCCGTGCATCACGCGGTCGAACACAACGTGGTCGTGGTGGTGGCGGCGGCCAACGTCAGCAGCGTGTGCAGGCAGAACAGCCCCGGGGCAGTCACCACGATCTCCTCGCCAGGCTGGTTCGACGACGATGTACTCACCGTCGCGGCGACCGATGACGATGGTGAGCCAGCGGATTTCTCGATCCGCGGGCCGTGGGTGGATGTCGCCGCACCGGGCACCGGCGCGATATCCCTGGCCGCCGGGCGACCTGGGCTGACCAGCGCGCTCGTCGACGTCAACGGGCAGGCGCGCCAGCTGGACGGCACTAGCTTCGCCACCCCCTATGTCGCCGGGGTCGCGGCGCTGGTTCGGGAGCGGTTCCGGAGCCTGACCGCCCGCCAGGTGATGCACCGCATTCAGCAGACCGCGCAGCACCCGGCCGGTGCCGGTGGCCGCAACGAGGAACTCGGCTACGGCATGGTCGATCCGGTCGCCGCGCTCACCGCGGTACTGCCCGAGGAGCAATCTCGCACGCCTGAGCCGGTAAATCCAGCCAAGCTGGGGGGCCTCAGACCACCCCCGCCGGAGGACAGCCTGCCCCGCACCGTCGCCCTAGCGGGCTCCGCCGCCGCTCTGGCCCTGCTCGGACTCACCCTCCTGATCACCCACACCCTCAAACGCATTGAGCGGGCTCAACGGGGTTAAACCGATCCGATTTATCCCGCTGAGCCCGCTCAATGCGAGGAGCTTCAGCGGGCTAGTGCGGGGTTGTAGAGCTCTAGGGCGCGCTGGGGGTCCAGGGTGGGGCCGATCGGCAGCAGGTTCAGGATGGACTCCGGGGCGGGCGAGGTGGCCTCGCCAAGCCCGAGTGCGCGGGCCACCTCCATCGAGGGCACGCCGTAGCGGAAGCCCTGCGTGGTGACCAGCCAGATCGCCCCGGTATCCGGGCGCTGACCCGGCACCACCCCACGGGCCAGGGAGCCCTTGCTCGGCGGCAGGAACACAGCGTCCACGGTCAGTCCGGTTGCCGCGGGGGGCAACTCGACCGGGTTGTCGCCGGCGCCCAGCGGCAGCCGCCCGTCTGGATAGACACTCACCGCCGGGGTTTGGTCCGGCCCCTGCCAGGTGAGGCAGGTCACCGGCGCGTCGGTGAGCTTGAGAATCTGCGGGACCTGGGTCGGGAAGCCCGCAAAATCCAGCTGGCTGGCGACCGGTGCCTCCGGAACCCGCGAGATAGCCTCCGGCGCGATGGTGGTGAACTCAGCATTGGCCCCACGGCGGTAGCGGAGCAGGTCAGCTACCGCGGGCTGCACTGACTGCACACCCTGTGGCAGCACGAGGAAGAAGGAGTCCTGGACGCCCTTGACCCGCACGACGTCGCCGACCTGCACACCGGGAAGCTGCGGGACGGGCCGGGCGGCCGGGATCACCGGCAGAGTGAGCGGGTGCCCCTCCGGGATCGCGTTGAGCAGGCCGGCACTGACCTTGCGCGGGACCACGTTGCCCAATCGGTAGTAGGTGCGGACCGCGATGTCATGCACCAGATCCACCCGCTCGCGCTGGCCACGCCACACCAGGTAGGTGATCCCGGTGTTCTCCACGGCGGCGAGCAGGGCCGCCTCGTCGCCCAGCACCCGACCCGCCGGTGCGCGCTCCTGGACCAGAACGGTGGTCGACAATGGGGGGCGGGACTCAATATAGGGAGCATTCGGGGAATTCGGGAGATCCGACCGGACCTTCGCCGTGTCGCACACCGACCACACACCCTTGATCATATTTTCCGGTGCGGGCAGTGATGGCACCCCGTCAATCCCGGTGAATTGAGTGCGGGAGACGCCGGCCAAGGTGGAGTCCTCGACGGTCTTGACCTCCGGTGTCTCCCGGCCGGGTGAGATCGCCGCCAGCAGCAGCCGTGCCGAGGTCAGGTTGCGTACCGGAACGAGCCGCCGCGGATTGTCCTGCACCACGAAGAAGTCCTGGGACGGCTTGCCGATGATGATCTCATTCGCAGTGAGCTCGCTGACTGGCCGGAACTTGCCCACCACGAAGAAGGCCACCAGTCCGAACATGCCCAGGATCACGCCGACGGCTGTCGCCCGCAGATGGCGGCGCATCGGCTCATGCAGCATCACGGCGTCCTTGCGGACCAGCGCCGATTCCATCCGGCGAACGACAAAGCGGTAGGCCTGTACCTGGGAGGTGGTGGTCGGATCTGTGGACATCGGGCGCCCGCCGCTCTTGCCTGGGATGTACGGTGCCGCACGATAGCGAATCGCCATCGGCGGCCCGCCACGTCCGTCCTTTCGCGGAGGCGCAGAGATGACCGCAGCACAGGCTCCACCCCGGCAGGAGTCCGCGCGACCGCGGGAGTCAATCAGTGCACCGCGCCCCCCGGTGACCGCCCGGCTGCGCTCGAGCGGTTCCCGCCTTGGACCACTACCAGTCATTAACCTGGTGATCTTGGAAATCGGGCTGGGCCTCGGTCTGGCCCTCATCACGCTCGACACCGGCCTGTGGGCGGCGGCCCTGATCTTGTCGCTGATCGCGGTGCCCCTGGCGCTGGGGCGATGGCATGGCCAGTGGCTGGTGCAGTGGGTCCACCTCGCCACTCGCTACCTGGCGCGCTCGCACGGCAGGAGCGTCACCAGCCCGGCCGACACGTCGAGCTCGCAACCCGACGATCCCCGGGTCCCCCTGCTCCGGCTGCTCCTCCCGGACCTCACCATCGTGCACAGCGCTGATCGCCAGCGCGAACCACTGGGTCTCGCGCGGCACCAGGGCGTCTGGACCGCGGTGCTGGAGGTGGACGCCGGAGCATCGATGATCACTCCCGTCGGCAGTGCCACCGGCCTGCCGCTCGGCGCGCTCGCCTCCTGCCTGGAAGACCGCGGGGTGGAGCTGGACGCGATCCAAGTGATCTGGCATTGCTACCCGGGCAGCGCCGCGTTGCCGTCGTCGTCTCCGGCGCTGCGTTCGTACCTGGAGGTCCTGGGTCCGCTGCCGGCGGCGGCCCGCCGCACCACCTGGATCGCGGTGCGCCTGGACCCCCGCCGCTGCCCGGCCGCGGTGGCCGAGCGCGGCGGCGGTGTGATGGGCGCTCACCGGGCGCTGGTCGGTGCGCTGTCCAGGGTGCGCGCAACGCTGGACGCCCGGGGCGTACCAACCCGGCCGCTGGACGCCGACCAGCTATTGCGCGCCGGGGTCTCCGCCGCTGAGCTGTCCGCGGTGGCCGGCACCAGTCAGCCGGTGGCGCTGAGTGAAGGGTGGACGGCGGTCACCGCCGCCGGAGTAGGGCACGCCAGCTACGCCATCACCGGTTGGGGGGTCGCCGGTGCTGTACACAACCTCAACGCGCTGACGGGGGTGCGCGCGCTGTCCACCACGGTGGCCCTGTCGATTTCACCGGGCGAATCAACCGGTGCCGGGGTGGGCGAGGTCGGGCTGCGAGGTCTGATCCGGCTCAGCGCCCGCAATCCTGCCGAACTCGAGTCGGCCGACGGCCACTTGCGGGCCGTCTCGCAACGGCTCGGGTTGGCGCTTCGCCCGCTCGGTGGTCTTCAGGTCGCTGGGCTGGCCGCGACCTTGCCGCTGGGTGCGCCCGGATGAGCCGGGTCCTGGGTAACGGCAGCGCAGCAGGTGCAGTGGCGCCCGAGTTCCTGGTCTCCCCCGGCCTGCTCGACGCGGTCAGCCCCTCCGGCGATCGGGGAGGCATGGTGCTGGGTTGCGGCCCCAACAACGAACCGCTGAGCGTGTCGGTGCTGCGCCCGCAGCCCACCCGCCTCGTCGTCGTCGGTGGGCTCTACCTGGCCGGCCAGGTCGCGTTGCGGGCGATGGCCACCGGCGCCTGGGTGATCATCGTCACCGGCCGGCCCGATGCCTGGCAGCTGATTGCTCACGCCGCCGGGACGGGGCCGGATGGACGTCCTGCCCCGCTGGTACAGATCCGCCAGTTGGCGCCGGTCGAGCTGCCTCGAGCCTCCGAGGATGCACCCCTGCTGGTGGTGCATGACGGCGGCGCGGTGCCTCAGGAACTGTTCCCGCCACGGTCACCGTGGCACACCACCCTGTATGTGCTGCCTTACCTGCATCCGCAGGCCGGGGGCACCGCGGTCAACGCCGATCTCGTGCTACTCCAGCGGCTTCCGGCCGCCCAGGCGCAGCTCGCCGCCGGCATTTGGCAGCTGTCCCCGCCCATGGCTGCGCAATTGTCGGCGTTGACCGACGACGGCGTAGTTGCGCTGGGACCCAACCTGTGGCTGCCGCTGCGGCTGGTCACCACCCCTGCCGAACGCGAGATCCTCGGCCCAGTCCGCCGGGGAGACTAGCTCACGGATCGGGCTGGTGAGCCGAGCGACCAGGATGCGGACTACCAAGCATCGCGGGTCTCCGCCGATCCTGTGGGCTGAGTCAGCTCGTCGGGCAGCCGGTCAGCGAGCCGGGGTCAGGTGAGGCTAGACGGCGCACGGCGCGGGTCTGGGCGGCGCGAACCGCCAACTGGTCGTCGTCGGGGTATTCCACGCCGACCAGCGTGAGGCCGTGCGCGGGCGCCACGGTGACCTCGCTGGTCCGGGTGGTGTGGCGGAGCAGGACGGCAGGCCAGTCCGGGGGACGCCGGCCCTCCCCCACCGCCAGTAGGGCACCCACCAGGCTGCGCACCATCGAGTGACAGAACGCGTCCGCTGCGGCGTGGGCGATCAGCAGGTGTGGTTCGTGCCGGGCCCATTCCAGGCGCTGCAGCGCCCGCACTGTGCTGGCGCCCTCCCGGCGACGGCAGAACGCGGCGAAGTCGTGCTCGCCGAGCAGCAACGCGCTCGCCGTGTTCATCGCGGCGTCGTCAAGCCGGCGGGGGTGGCTCAGGGTGTCGTACCGGCGCAGCGGATCGACTCCCCATGGGGCGTCGCACACCCGGTACCGGTAGTGCCGCCGCAGCGCGGAGAAGCGCGCATCGAAGGCGCGCGGCACTTGCCGCACCGCGGGGACGCGGAGATCCGGCGGTAGTAGCCGAGCCAGCCGGTGGACGAGCAGTTCAGGGGACAGCGTCTCGGGCGGCACATCGAGGTGCGCGACCTGCCCAGTGGCGTGCACCCCGGCGTCGGTGCGTCCCGCGACGGTGAGGGAGGCCGGTATCCGCGCAACGGTCGCCAGGGCGTCCTCCAGCACTCCCTGGACGGTGCGCCGCCCTGGTTGGCGGGCCCATCCAGAGAAACCAGCGCCGTCATAGCTGATGTCCAGGCGGTAGCGCCCGCGCCCCCGCGCGCCCCGGGGGGGGCGGGGGGGGGGGCGGGGGTGTGGGGGGGGGGGGGCGGGGGG
>CAXUFG010000107.1:0-17114 GCA_964250265.1 uncultured Pseudonocardiaceae bacterium
GGCATGGGGTCAACACCCACGAGGGGTCAGCACCGCGCGGTGGTGGAGTGGAGTCCTTCGGTGAGCCGGTTGGCGGCGCGGCGGGACCGGACGATGTGGACCTGGGCGTGGCCGGCGTGTTCGGCGATCAGGGCACGCACGCGGGGTGCCATCTGGCGGCGGTAGCTCGAGATGTAGGTGATGAAGCCCCAGGTGATCCGGTCGTAGACGCCGGCCTGGTTGTGCTGGCCGCCGCGGTAGCGCCAGCGGCGTTGCGCGATGCCCCACAGGCAGGTGGTGGCCGGCAGGTCCAGGAAGATCACGTGGGTGGCTCGGTGGAGCCGGATGGGCAGGGTGGTGGCGTAGTTGCCCTCGATCACCCAACTGTCGGCGGAAACGAGTTGCTGTTGCACCGCGGCGAAGGTGTCCGGTGGCAGGGTGTTCCACTCGTCGTCGTAGTAGACGGCGTCCAGATGCGTGATCGTGGTGCCGATCGCCGCCGCGACGCGGTGGCTGATGGTGGTCTTGCCGCTGCCCCCGCAGCCGATGATCGCGACTCGCTGCACGGTCGTGGAGGGTATCGATCCGTTGGGGGTGAGGGAGCGGGACGCGCGGGGACACCGGAATTTGGGGCCATGGTATGGGGGATGCGGACCCTCCGGAGGTGCGCAGCGTCCTGGGGAGCGTGGTCATCACCGTGTCACCTTGTGGGCGGGGATCGCCTGGTTGAGCAGCCGATCCAGGACGGTGAGCTGTCGGGCGAGCCGGAAGGGGGCCAGGTGGTGCAGGCACCGGCTGATCAGTTCGGTGTGCTCGGGACCACCCGCGGTCGCGGTCAGCCAGTGGAGCACGGCCCGGGCCGCCTCGGCGTCGCGGGCGATCAGCTCGGGCGGTACCACCTGCTCGACGGCCCGCAGGTCGGCCGGGGCGAGGGGAACGCACCCGGCCAGCACGGCCTCGAAGATCCGTTGGGTGAACTGGCCGCGGATCGCGAGCCGGTCGGGGGTGAGCAGCATCGTCGCCAGCGCCCGGCGGTGCAGCCGCTGCACCTCGGCGAACGGGACGCGGCCGATGAACTGGATCCGGGGCCAGCGGCGGGTGTCGGTCCATTTCCCGGCGACCAGATGCGGCACGGTGACCGCGACGGGGGCGAAGTAGCGGTCGAAGGGTTCGTCGCGGTCGTACTGGTTCCCGACATAGACCAGCGGCAGGTCCCGACGCAACGCGGCCAGCGCGGCGGGATCCGCGCGGTCCAGGGCGGTATCGGCGACGGGGAACAGCAGCCGGGCCGCGCCGGGACCGGGGTGCAGGGCCGCCTCGCACACCGTGACGTGCGGGGCGTGCCGCAGTCGGTGCTCGGCGGGCAGTTGCAGGTCCTTGTCCCACAGCAGGGTGGGGGTGTGCCGGTCGCGGGTGTAGTGGTCCAGCAGCTGGGTTTGGCGGTGCAGGTCGCAGGTGTGCCCGACTGCGCGGCAGGCGGTGGTGTTCCGGCCGGGAATGGGCCAGCGCCATTCGAGGAACAGCACGTCGATGTCCGGCAGACCCGGGTCCCAGGTGTGGGTGCCGCGCAGGTCCTCACCGGCCTCGGTGAGGTCGCGGTTGGGTTGGAGGAACACGATCTGGTGGCCGAGGCTGATGATGCCCTCGATGAGGGTGCGGCGGTGGCTGCGCCCACCGTCGGGAGTGTCGGTGATCCCCTGGCCCAGGAACCCCCAGAAGCTGTAGCCGATCTTCATCTCGCCACCTGACCCGGGTCGGCATCGGCGACCGCGGGGGCGGGGGCGGGGGTCTTGGTGACCCACCAGTTCTCCAGCAGCAGCGCATCCAGGCCGGCCTCGGCCAGGCAGTCCAGGGCGGCCTCAGGAGTGCCGCAGATCGGTTTGCCCTTGATGTTGAGGCTGGTGTTGATCAGTACGGGATGGCCGGTGATCGCGGCGAACGCGGTCAGGATCTCGGCCAGGAGCGGGTTCTGCTCGGGGGTGACGGTCTGCACGCGGGCGGTCCCGTTGACGTGCACCACAGCGGGGATCACCCGATGCGCCAGGTCGGTGACACCGGCAGCGATCGACATGAACGGTGAGGGCTGGGCGAGGGTGAAGTACAGCTCGGCGCGCTCGGCGAGGACGACCGGCGCGAACGGCCGGAACGGCTCGCGGTACTTGACCGTGGCATTGAGCCGATCAACGACACCGGCCTGCAGCGGGGAGGCCAGGATGGACCGATTCCCCAGGGCGCGGGGACCAGCCTCCAACCGGCCCTGGAACAGCCCGATGATCTGCCCCTCGACGAGCAGGTGGGCGATCAGGCCAGCGGGAGAGGTGAGCCGCGCTGCGGTCAAGCCCGGCCGTGGCCGCGACGTCAGCCGCACGTGGGGATAGTCGGGTCCCAGATAGCACACCCCGGCGGCGCCGTCGGCCAGGCGGCCGGTCAGCTCGTGGTGGACGGCCAGGGCGGCCCCGGCGGAGGTTCCGGCGTCGCCGGGCGCGGGTGGCACCGCGACCCGCTCGAACCCGGCCTGCTGGCAGATCTGGCCGATAGCCACGCAGTTCATCGCCACCCCGCCTCCCACCAGCAGGGCGGCGGCGCCGGTCAGGGCGCGGGCGCGGCGGGCCAGGTGCACCATCACCGCCTCGGTGCGTTCCTGCAGCGCGGCCGCCACATCGGCGTGGATCTGCTCGACCGGCGCGCCGCCGGGTCGTGGTGGGCAGGTTGCGTCGCCGAACGCCGCCGTGACCCGCGGCCACCGACTCGACAGCACCCGCAGCGGGAACAGCTCCAGATCCAGCCCGAACCCGGTCTGGGTGATCGGGATGGCCCGGTGGAACAGGTCCCGGAACCGGGCGGGGTCACCGAGCGCGGCCAGCGCCATCACCGTGCCCTCCTCATCGCCACGCCGCCACCCCAGATGCCGGGTGACAGCACCGTAGACGTACCCCAGCGACGCCGGGTCGGAGATGGTGAGCATCCGCCGGAGCTGGACACCGGTACCCGCACGTCGTGCCTGAGAGATGGTGGTGGTCGCACTCTCGCCCAGGCTGTCGACGACCAGCACCGCCGCCTCACCCGAATCCGGGTCCAGCTCGTCGAGCCCGGCGGCCAGCGCGTACAGCCCGTGCGCCAAGTGGTGCTCCACCCCGGTGACCCTGGCCGCGGGGAACGTGGCCCGGAACTGCCCGAACCGGTCCCGGGTGTTGCGGTGCACCTGCGCGAAGGAGCGGGCACGCGGCAACGCCCGCCGCGCGGTAACCGGGCGCGCAAGGTAGGGCAGTGCGGCTGCGGCGGCGGTCAGGTAGCGGCGCGGGTCGAAGTTGTAGGCCACGTGCGTGACCTGCCGTGGGGACAGCCCAGCCGTCTCCAGCAGCCAGTTGATCGCCTGCTCGGGATAGACATTGGTGTGCTTGATGCCATTGAGACGTTCCTCCTCTACCAGCCCGACCAGGTTCCCGCCGGTGATCAGGGCGGCGGCCGAGTCGTGGGTGCCCGAGCACAGCCCGAGCACCACCGGCGGCGTGCCCGTCATGGTGGGGACGCCCGGCGTGCTCCTGGCGGGGGTCATGCCGAACCTGCCAGGCCGGTGGGCGAACCGGTGCCCTCGCTGGTGGGGTGAAGCAGCGCGGCGGCCCGGTCCAGGTGGTCATACCAGGCGATCAGGGCCTGGGCGAGCGGGCCGGGGATGCCACGAGCCAGGTCGCGGCCCTGCGCGGTGTCTCCGGCCTTGTAGATCCGGTAGCTGCGCATCACCTCGGTGGTCTCGGCCCAGCCGGGGTGCCCGCACGGCGCTCCCTCGATCACCGTTTGCAGCAGCGGGTCGAGGTCGTCCCAGGGCAGGGCCAGCGACGGCATCACCGGGCTGACCGCTCCGGCGCTGCCCGGGGTATTGCCTGAGACCAGTTGACGGGCGTAGGGCAGGTGCTCGTCATACAGGTGCAGCGAGCCGACGTGGTGGTGGTAGGCGCCCAGCTCCGCGCCGACCCACCCGGCCATCAGCTCGTGCAGCACGGTCGCGGCGTAGAGGTCGTAACAGAACCCCAGCCACAGGTCCTGGCTGCGCATCATGGTGTGCATGTCCAGCTGCCCGCCACGCAACGCGAACCAGTAGCCCAGTGTGCACGGCACGTCCCGGTAGCCTTCATGATCACGGGCCGGGTCCCACAGCTGGATCACCGCCCGACGCGAGACCGGATCGGCGATCAGCTGCTGGCGCACCTGATCAAGCTGGTCCACCCGGCCGGCCCAGGACCGCAGCCGGGGCCCGTAGGCGCCGCGGAGCACATGCCCGTCGGCGAACTCGACCAGTCGCCGGTTGTAGGCATAGATCCAGTCGTCGTCCAGCCCGGCCAGGATCCATACCGTCTCGGCCGCCGCGAACGCCGCGTTGATCACCCGAATCGGTGGCAGGCACACCAACCGCCGCCGGGGCGTGGTGAGCGTCAGATGCGCACCGACCACCTCGCAGGTGCCCAGCCCACGCGGGTCACACGGCGCACCCTGGGCCAGCACGGCCTCGACCGTCTCCCGCCAGAGCCGGCTGGCCGACCCGGCCCGCACAGTGATCATCTGGATGCCACCTCTGCTCAGGCGCTCGCGGCGGGAACGGCCACGTCACGTCCGGTGGTGGGTTCCGGGCGGCAGTCGGCCTTCATGTGCTGCCACTGGCGCAGCAGGCCCTCGTTCAGGCTGACGCTGGGAATGAACCCCAGGACCTGGCGGGCGCGGGTCAGGTCAGCGCGGGTGCCCGCCGCGTCGCCCGCGCGGTCTCCGGCCGCCTCCAGCGGCACCGGCTGGCCGACGATCCCACCAACCAGGTCGGCAACCTCAAGCAGCGACGCCTGATCGGGGCCGGAAACATTGACGACCTCGGCCTGCCCGGCCGGCAGGGGCAGCGCCGCGGCCTGGATCGTGGCCTCCACCAGGTCGGAGACATAAGTCCAGCTGTGCAGGGCGTTACCGTCGCCATACAGTGGCATCGCCCGCCCGGTGAGCGCCGCGGTGAACAACCGTGGCACCACCATCGCCGGATTGCAGCCCGGACCGAACGCGGTGAAAAACCGCAACGCCACCGCGCTCAGCGACGATCCAGGACGGCGGGCGTAGGCCAGCGCGAGCCGTTCGGTGGCCAGCTTGGCCACCCCATACGGGGAGGTCGGTTCCACCACGAGGTCTTCCCGCGCGACGCCGCCGCCCGCCCGGCCATACACGTGGGAGGAGGACGCCACCACCACCCGTGCCACGCCCGCACGAGCGCAGGCGTCCAGCAGCCGCTGGGTGCTCAGCACCGACGCCGTGTGGTCGGCGAAGCCTGCCCCCCAGGACGCCCCGACATCGGTCGCGGCCGCCAGGTGGATCACGGTGGACGCCGTGCTCAGTTGCCGGGTGACCTCGGGATCGTCGACACTCGCCCTCAGCAGCCGGAATCTGGGCTGGTCACACAGGCGCCGCAGGTGACCGGCGGTGCGTTCGGCCGCCACCAGCGGCCGTTTGTCCACCCCGATCACTGTGGCACCGTGCTGCCACAGCGTCAGCGCCAGGTGCGATCCGATGAACCCGCACACCCCCGTCACCACGACCGGGCCCAGGCCAACGGACACCTCACCCGCCGCAGGAACACCGTTGAGCGCGAGGCCGCTCCGGACGTCCGGCGTTGGATCCCGGACAGGCTTCGGTGCTGTCGGTCCCGTTGGCATCGTGTTGACCCTCTCCTCCGAGTGGACCCGCCCGGTAGTGCCCCCAGCTCCGGGTCAGCACCGGGTCTGGGAGCGCATGTCCCCAGCAAAGCCCGCCAGCGCCGGACCCGCAGCGGTGCGAACGGTGCGGCCGGTAGCGCTCTGCTCGCGGACATAGCGGACCGCTGGCCTACGGGCTTACCGTTCCAGTGAGTCAGGGCACCGTCAGCGATGATCATCCCGGTGATCTGGCCGGTGATGGGAGGCCCATGGTCGACTCGCCTGCGCTGGGAGAGCTGCTGGCCTCCCTGGGCATGAGCGGTGACCGGTTCGCGCGTCGCCTCAACGCCGCCGCCGAGACCCTGGGCCGTCCCGAACGGCTGCATCCCAAGACTCCGTACAAATGGATCAAGGGAGAGATTCCGCGGCCGCCGTGGCGGTCACTGGCCGCCCTGGTCCTCAGCCAGGAACTCAGCCGACCGATCACCGTCGCCGATCTGGGGTGGCCGCCCGATGACCTGGAGTGTGCCCCCGCCACCGCCGGACTTCAGATGCCCTGGACTGTCGCGGGGACCTTGCGCGCGGTGCGGGCGGTCGCCGACGCTGGCCCCATAGACCGGCGACAGTTCCTCCTGCTGACGGGTGCAGCGATCACCTCACCCGCCCACGAATGGCTGCTTGCCCACCCTGCAGGGCAGACCACCCGGGCGGCGGGAGCGTCCGTTCCGGCAGGCGTCGTCGATCACCTCGACCAGATCACCGCGCAGCTGCGTCGCCTGGACGACCAGATCGGCGGCGGCCAGCTCCAGAGCCTGATCCACGAGCACCTGCGCTACGTCACCAGTCTGCTGTGTGAACGCAGCTACCACGACAGCGTGGGAAGCCGCCTCCATGCCACCGTCGGTGAGCTGCTGAGACTGGCGGGTTTTGTGGCCTTCGACAGCGGCCAGCACGGCCACGCCCAGCGGTACTGGGTCGCTGGCCTGCACGCCGCGCACACCGCGGGCGACCAGGCACTGGGCGCCAACATCCTGGGCTTCATGTCCTGCCAGGCCAAAGACCTCGACGGCGGACGGGAGGCCGCTCTGCTCGCCGACACCGCGCGAAGCGGATACCCCGGTTCCAGCGGCAAAGTGACCGCCATCCTGGCCTTCCGCGCGGCCGAGGCTTCCGCCAATGACCAGTCCGCCACCCGCGCTCGCCGAACAGCCGACACCCGCCGGGCGATCGACACCGCCTTCGACGCCCTCACCAGCGGCTCCCCAGCCTCATCCGGGGACCCCGCCTGGAGCTACTGGATGGACCCAGCCCAGGCCCACGCCCAAGCCGGATACTGCCACCTGCGGATCGGCGGCCACACCCACGCCCGTTATCACCTACGCCGCGCGGTGCACCTTCAAGACGCCGGCTACTCCCGGGAAGGCTCGCTCCGGCAGATCCTGCTCGCCACCACCTACCTCCAGCAAAAACAACCCGACGTCGACTCCGCGCTCGCCCACGCGAGCCTCGCCATCGACATCCTCGACGCTCAGGTGGACTCCGCCCGCTGCCGCGGCCACGTCTCCCGCCTCACCACCTCGCTGGCGCCCTACCGCCGATCCTCCGGGGTGCGGGAATTCCTCGACAAGACACGCCCTCTGCTCACTTCCCGGCACTGAGTACGCCCCGCAACCGAAGCGACAGCAGGCCGGCCGCGAAGGTTCACGCCGCACTCACGTCGAGGTCGAGGCGTTATCCATGTCGAGCCGGAACCGGCCGTAGGGGTTGACGTGCGTCCAGAACAATGCTCTCAACGCGCGTCGGTCCTCCGGCGTGAGGCGCTTGGCCCACACAGGGTCCTCGAGGACCCGTTCTATGAGCAGGGTGTTGATGAACACGAGACTGCTCTGCAAGAGGTGGAGCGCGAGCATCGACACTTCGGCGTGCTCTCGATCGGCCCCGGTGAGCACCCCATCACGGCCGTAGTAGACGACGTCGTTGGCGCCGTTCCAGTTCTCCACGACTTGCAACCCGGTGTGGATCTCCCGGCGACTCCTCCGATGCCAGGTAGTCGCAGGCGAAGATGGTGCGCACCGCACGCCCGAGTTCGTCCAGGACGAGGTAGACGGGGTTTTTCGGGCCGCCGCCCTTGGTGAAGCGGCGCAGCACCTGCTCGGCCTCGGCCGTCCCGAGCCGCAGCGCGGTGGCATATTTGACCATCTGGTCGTAGTTCCGCTCGATGCCCCCAGTCGATCGGCCGGTTCTTGATAACCCGCTCCAGGCGCGGCCAGGTGCCTGGCCCGTCGTCCGGGCTGTACAGGCGGACCGAGCCGATGTTCTTCAACCGAGGCAACAGCTTGAACCCCAACAGTTCGGTAAACGCGAATCCGACCACGCTGGCACCGTGGGTGTCGGTGTAGTTGGCCTCGATCTGCGCGTCGGTGCAGTGCCGCAGCAGACCCTCGATCATTGCCGCAACCTCAGAGGAGGAACAGCACTTGAGCTGGGAATAGATGCAGACCCGGCCGCGCTCGACATGCCAGTAGATCATCACCCCGTAGCCGCCGTAGCGGGCGTGGAACTCCGTCGTCAGGTTCGATTCCCACGACCCGAACCGCTTGGAGTCGCTGGCGGTAGCGGTGGCCTCTCCCCACCATCGCCGGTCGCGGGCCTCGAACGTCGCGTTGACCACCCGCCTGATCGCGCGCCGCAAGTTCTCCCGGGTGATGTGGGTGGCGCGCACCCGGCGCAGCGCGCCCTCGTCTTCCTCGTGCTCCCCGGGGCGAGTACATCACCGCCTTCAACGAGGAGGGCGATGAGGTCGACATCTCCTTCGCCACTCAGAACTGGCGTAAGGCTGTGGTCGACAAGACCCGGACCGGGCAGTTCGTCCGCAAGCACTTCGAGGCGATGGTCTTCACCGCGCTGGCGGAGGAGCTGCGTACGGGCGACGTCGCGGTGGTCGGCTCGGAGGAGTACGCCGACTGGTCCGAGCAACTGCTTGACTGGGAGGTCGTTCAGGAGACGCTGGGGTCCTACCTGGTGGAGGTCGGCCTGTGCGAGGCGGGCGAGAGCGCAGAGTTCGACGCGAAGTCCTTCCGCCGGCAGCTGGAGGACAAGCTGCGAGGCGCTGCCGCGGCGGCTGACGCCGGGTACCCGGAGAACGAGGGCCTGGTCATCGATCCGGAGACGGGCATCCCGTCGCTGAAGGCGTTCCGGGCTGACGGTCAGCGGCCCTCGGCGAAGCGGCTGGAGCAGGAGATCAAGGCCAGGATGCCGGAGCGTTCCCTGATGGGGATCGTGGATCGGGTCGGAAGACCCGATCATGCCGCCCGCGCAACGGGGCGCGTTCACCGCCGAGATGCAGGCCGCGGGCGTCGACTGGCGCCTCGTGGTCTACGGCGGCGCCTTGCACGCCTTCCACCACCCGCCGGTCGACCACCCCGTGGTCCCCGGCGTCGGCTACCACCCACGGCACGCGCAGCGAGCCTGGCGCGACGTCGTCGACCTGCTCTCCGAGTGCCTGCCCGTGACGGAGGATCTGGTCAGTCCAAGCTCGGCCACCCGCTGACCAGCGCTTACCGGTCACTACGGCACATTTCTGGCGTGTTCCGGTCCCGTCCCTTCCTTCAATGCCGCAGGACGACGACGACGCGCTCTCTGCCCAAGATCGGGGCCTCCACGCAACCTTCGGGGTGACGAGGGGGTGCCGACCCACTTGGCGGAGCTCGGGAACGTCGCAAGCCCGCAGATGAGTCGCCGCCATGATCAGTTCAACAACGGAAGGCATCCTGGTTCCGCCGACAGGCCAGACATCGGTGTTTCATAGGTGATCGCTTGAAACACCCGGCCGGTGTCGATGTCCGAAGTCGTGTGCACGGCTGAGCTGGCCGTTTGCCGTGGTGTGCAGAGGAGTTCGGGTCATCGCAGTGTGCTGAAGTCGTCTGCACTACGGTCACGTCGACCATGATCTTGTGCGCGGCGGGGGTTGTCGATTGGCCGAACAACCGGTGGTCGAGCGCGGTGTGCTGACCGCGCCTAGCCCGACGTGGGACGCGGCGGTGCGACGCGCCGAGGTGATCGCCGGGTTGGCCGTGAAGGACACGGTGGGCTTGGCGGCCGCCGACGAGGCCGCCGCTGAGCTGGGTGTTTCCCGCCGCCAGGTGTACGCGCTGGTCGGGCGGTGGCGCGCGGGCGAAGGCATGGCCACCGACCTGCTGCCTGGCCGGTCCAGCGGGGGCCGCGGCGCTGGCAGGCTGCCGGACGAGGTCGAGGCGATCGTGCGGGAAGTGCTGCGCTCCCGGTATCTGACCCGGCAGCGCCGTTCGGTCGCGGCGGTGTGTCGGGAGATCACCCGGCAGTGCCGGGCATGTGGCCTGCGGGTGCCCTCGCGCGGAACGGTGTTGCGCCGCATCGCGCAGCTGGACCCGGTGAAGACGGTCTCGGCGCGGGAGGGCGCCGACGCGGCCCGCTCCCGCCGTTCGGCCGGCGGCGTCCCGCCGGAGATCACCGGGCTGCTGGACCAGGTGCAGATCGACCACACCCCGGTGGATGTGATCGTGGTCGACGAGCTGCACCGGTTGCCGATTGGCCGCCCGTACGTTACGGCGGGGATCTGCGTGTGCAGCCGGTGCGTGGTGGGGCTGGTGGTCACGTTGGAGGCGCCTTCGGCGACGTCGGTTGGGTTGTGCCTGGCGCACATGGCCATGGACAAGCGGGCCTGGCTGGAACGGCTCGGGGTGGAGGCGGTGTGGCCGATGAGCGGCAAGCCGCGCGAGTTGTACGTGGACAACGCCGCGGAGTTCCACGGCGAGGCCCTGCGCCGGGGTTGTGACCAGCACGGCATCGGGTTGAGCTACCGGCCGCCGGGCAGCCGCACTTCGGCGGGATCGTGGAGCGGTTGATCGGCACGATAATGCGGATGGTGCACGACGAGGTGCCGGGCACCACGTTCTCCAACACCGCGCAGCGCGGAACCTACGACAGCGACGGCAAGGCCGTGCTGACCCTGACGGAGTTGCAGCAGTGGTTGGCGCTGGCCGTGGCGTGCTACCACGGCGAGGTGCACGACACGCTGGGCCGTACCCCGGCCGGTGTGTGGGCCGAGCTGGTCGCCGAGCACGGGACGCCGGTGGCGGTGACCAACGAAACGGCGTTCCTGGTGGACTTCCTGCCGGTGATCCGTCGATCCCTGTCCCGTTCGGGCTTCCAGATCGATCACGTGCAGTACTACTGCGATGCGCTCAAACCGTGGATCGCCCGCCGCGAGAGGTGGGGGAAGTTCGTACTGCGCCGCGACCCGCGCGACATCAGCCGAATCTGGGCACTGGACCCGGACGGCACCGCCTACCTGGAGGTGGGCTACCGGACGCTGTCGCGACCGCCGATCAGCCTGTGGGAGCAGCAGGCCGCCGCCGCCCGGCTGCGTGAGCTGGGCCGGGCCGAGGTGGACGAGAACGCACTGTTCGCGATGGTGGAGCGGATGCGCGAGATCACCGACACCGCGGCGGCCACCACCCGCAAAGCCCGCCGTGACCACCAGCGCCGGCCGGCGATACCCGCCCGCCAGCGTCCAGCCGCGCCGCCGACTCCGCCGCAGGTCGAGAATGCCGGCGCGGTGGCCAGGCCGTTCGAGGTGATCGAGCAATGGTGACCAGCACGGACACCCACCTTGACATCCAGGACGAGCCAGCGGATCTATCGCACCTGTACCGGGCCGCGCAGGAGATCGCGCGACTGCCGGACGAGGAACGGCTGCGGTATGTGCGGGCCGACCGGTGGATCGGCTACCCGCGCACCACCGCCGCTCTGGAGCGACTGGAGACGCTGTTCTCCTGGCCATCCAAGCAACGGATGCCGAACCTGCTGCTGATCGGCCCGACCAACAACGGCAAGTCGATGATCATCGAGAAGTTCCGCCGCACCCATCCGCTGATCTCGCATGAGGATCGGGAGGAAATTCCGGTGCTGGTGGTGCAAATGCCCTCCGAGCCGTCGGTGACACGGTTCTACACCGCGCTGCTGGCCGCGCTCGGTGCGCCGCTACGCACGCGGTACCGAATCGCCGAACTGGAACAGCTCGTGCTGCGGCTGCTGCGCGCGGCCTCGGTGCGCGTGCTGGTGATCGACGAGCTGCACAACGTGCTCGGCGGCCGGAGTGATACCCGCCGGGAATTCCTGAATCTGCTGCGATTTCTGGGCAACGAGCTGCGCATCCCGCTGGTCGGCGTCGGCATCCGAGACGCCTACCTGGCGATCCGCGCCGACGACCAGTTGGAGAATCGGTTCCAGCCCTTCACCCTGCCCCGCTGGGAACCGGATGACGACGCTTGCTCGCTGCTGGCCAGCTTCGCCGCCGCGTTCCCGCTGCGCCGGCCCTCGGCGATCGCGAACCCGGAGATGGCATCGTACCTGCTCACCCGCAGCGAGGGCACTATCGGTGAGCTGACCCACCTGCTCACCGACGCCGCGGTCGCCGCGATCGAGTCCGGCGAGGAAGCGATCAACCAGCGCGCCCTGCTGCTCGCGCCCTATGCCGGGCCGACCGAACGGCGCCGGCTGTTCGAGCGCGAACTCGCATGAGCCTCGCTCGATCCGGTCTTCGGCGCTGGCCGCTGCATCCGCGGCCCGGTCCGCTGGAGTCGATGTCGTCCTGGTTGGGCCGCCTCGCGAAGCTGTACGGCCTGTCGACGAAGGACCTGCTCAGGCACAACCTGGACCTGCTCGACGTGCCGTGGGACGTCGATGGAGATCCCTCGGCGGCGATGCTCGCCGCGCTCGCCGAACGCACCGGGGTCGGGCCCGCCCGGCTGCGCACAATGACGCTCGCCGGGTGGCGGCCGTGGCTGTTCGACACGCTGTACGTGCGGGACTGGGAGGAGCAGACTCTGTTCGACACCTACGTCCGGGACAATTCGGTACTGCTCGCGCCCGGCGAGGCCGGCCGGCATCAGGTGGGCCGCTTCAAACGCTGGGCCGGGCCATGGCTTCCCGTCCCCAACGGGTGGCCGCGCCGGGTGTGCCCGGTCTGCGCCGACGACCCGGACCGTGGCGCGTCCCTGATGTGGAAGCTGCCGCTGATGGTCGGCTGCGTCGACCACGGCTGCTGGCTGGAAGACGTCCAGGACATCGAGGTGCCCCTCGCGCTGAACGGGCATCCACCAGCGGCCAGGCCAGTGGCCGAACCGCTGGCCACCCTGGACCGCTACACCCACAACGCGCTCACCACCGGACGAGTCGAGCTGCCTGGCCGGTCCGTACATGCCGGGGTGTGGTTCCGGCTGCTGCGATCCCTGCTGGACGAGGTCAGCCTCGCCACGTCCACCGTCAGCAAGCAGGGCAGGACCACCCTGGAACAGGTCTGGGAGGCCACCGGCCGCCCGGGCCGCGGCGGGCTGACCGTCTGGAAGCCCTACGAACAACTGGACCGGGACACCCAGGAGACGATGTTGTACGCCGCCGCTGTCGCGCTGCACCTGGCCGCCGACCGGCGGATCACGACGCGCGGCCGGCTGGCCTCCGTGATCCAGCCACCCGCCGACCTGCACGTCTACGACGGTGACAATCCTCGCCGTCGCCCGCTGTCCATGTCGGATCTCGGGCCGGCGCTGGATGCTTGGCTCGCCGCGGCCCGTACCGATCCCGAGCCTGCCCGTCAGACGTTGCGGCTGCTCACCGCGTTCGATTCCAGCCCCACCAATGTCGCGAAGCAGCGCCACTTCCTGATCAGTCAGATGGGTATCCCGCCCGAGTTCCTTCGCCTCGACCTGCTTCCCACGCCGGGCCGGACCGCTGCCGAGACCGTCGCGTTGCTGGAGCGCGAAGGATTCGAGCCCGGCGCGGTCCGCCAGGCGGTCGGCGACTACCCCGCCCAGGTGCCTGCGCGCACCGATGGCCCCGCCGGCCAGTCCGAGTACCGGTTCGGCAACCACGACCTCGGCCAGCTCCGCATCCAACTGCGTGCCCAGCTCAGCCGGTGACCGCCGCGGCAGGGGTGTCGACGCTGACGGTCCGCAGGTAGCTGTACACGGTTTCGCGACTGATGCCGAATTCCTTGGCCAGCAACGATTTCTGCTCCCCGGCGGCCGCTCGTTCACGCAACTCCCGCGCCCGCTCGGGGGTGAGGGCGGGTTTGCGGCCGGTGTAGACACCGCGCTGTTTGGCTGCGGCAATGCCCTCGCGCTGGCGTTCCAGGATGAGGGCGCGCTCGAACTCGGCGAAGGCGCCCATCACCGATAGCAGCAGGGTGGCCATCGGCGAGTCCTCGCCGGTGAAGGTGAGGTTCTCCTTGACGAACTCCACCCGCACCCCCTTGCCGGTCAGCACCCGCACGACGCGGCGCAGGTCGTCGAGGTTGCGGGCGAGCCGGTCCATCGAGTGCGCGAGCACGGTGTCGCCGTCGCGGACGAACGCCAGCATCTCCTCCAGCTTCGGCCGGGCGGTGTCCTTGCCCGACGCCTTGTCGGTGAAGGTCCGCTCGACCTCGATCCCGTCGAGCTGCCGCACGGTGTTCTGGTCGACGCTGCTGACCCTGACGTAGCCGACTCGCATCACACGGCCCCTTCCGCGCCCCAAAATGTCGGCTTGGACTCTATGAGCCTGGCGGACATTCGTCAAGAAATTCAGGAGCGGACTCTATCTTGACGCCGTTTGCCGCGGTTCCGTGTGTCGCGTTGGGGTGTACCCCTTCTGACACGACGTCACCGCAGCATGGCAAGAATCGGCGGACGCCGACGCAAAACTCGTTCACGCTCAGTAGCGCGCGATCAGATACCGACGCGGGGCAGGTGAAGGATGGCGATGATCCTGGCCGTTGAGCTCGCGCAGGTCGGTCCCGTCCAGGGCGACTCTTCCGGCGATGGGGTCATAGAAGCGCAGCACCGTTTTGAGCAGGGTGGTCTTGACGAACGCCGCGGACCCCTGCGTTGGCGATGGTCTGCCCGAAACTGACCCCGCCCCCACGCGCAACTGTCCTACCGCGGTACGCGCGGTGGTCTCACGAACATCTTTCTGCGACCACCGGGGCTTTTGAGCGTCGGCCTTGGTCCCTTGTGGGGTGGGTAGCCATCCCTTGGTCGGTTGCTGGACTTCTCTCGTTCACCGTTGCGATGCACCGTCCTCCCGGTGAACTCCAGGTATGCGGGCAATGCGCTCCCAAGGGCCCTCATCTGCGGTCGGTCCGTTTGGGGCGCTTCTGGCCTGTCCCGCACCTGCGCGTGTTTTTGGGCGCGGAGGGGATGACGCCGATCGGTAACCAACACCCTCGGTCACCGATCGGTCGGCTCTCTGTGTGCAAGACGTGAGTGACGGCGGGGTTGGCATGCCACTGGTTCGCCGATCACTGACGTGTATGCCCGGACATCCGGTCCGTGCATTCCCTGCGCTGCAAAAGGATAACGGTAAATGCGGAAAAAGAAGTTCCTCCTGGCCGGGGCGATCGCCTGGTGCTGGTCTTGACCGTGGTCGGAACGCCGAGCGCGGGTGCTGACGAGCCCGATTGTGGGCCATCGCTGGATCAGGTGAACGATCTCGCGGACTCCACTCAGTTATCGGCCTTGTTGTCGGGGTGCGCTGTGTCAGCGCCGGGATTCACGAACTTCGCGGTGCCGGCCGGGCAGCGGCAACCGTTCGCGGAAACGGTCGGCCCGGACGGCAACCTCTGGTTCGTCTCGAATAACACCGGCGGTGTCCCCACCCTCGATGAGCTTCTCACCCGC
Organism: uncultured Pseudonocardiaceae bacterium; assembly: GCA_964250265.1. GTDB lineage: Bacteria > Actinomycetota > Actinomycetes > Mycobacteriales > Pseudonocardiaceae. The sequence continues at coordinate 15,338 of CAXUFG010000107.1, forward strand.
GCACCGCACACGATCACCTCGTTCCCGCTGGAGTCCGGCGACGTCATCAAGGGCATCACGTTCGGACCCGACGGCAATATCTGGCTACTCGATGGGGCCAGGAACCAGGTGTCTAGGTTCATTGTCAACGGGGCCCACACGATCACCGACTTCCCGATTCCCACCCCACACCCCGGGCCCAACTTCCGGGTGCAGAACATCATCCCCGGACCAGATGGCAACCTGTGGTTCACCGAGGCGGATCAAAACAAGATCGCCCGGATCTCCCCCCGTGCCCCCTACACGATCACCGAATATCCGACACCGACAGCCAACAGCATTCCGTTTTTGTTGACCGTCGGCCCGGACCGCGCGCTGTGGTTTACCGAGTTGGGCGCTAACAAGATAGGCCGGATCGACCCAGCCACGGGCACGATCACCGAGATTCCCATCCCGACCCCAGCCACGAGCCCCTTCGGCATCACCGTCGGAGCCGACAACAACATCTGGTTCGTCGAACAATCCGGCCACGCCATCGGCCGCGTCCAGGTCCACGGCCCACACACCCTCACCGAGTTCCCGCTACCCGCCGCGACGACACCCTGGAGCCCCTATTCCCTGACCTCCGCCCCAGACGGGAACCTGTATTTCACCAACACCAACGCCTTCAACGGCGTACCAGGGGCGTTGGGCAAGGTCAATCCCTTCCACCCCGAGACGGTGACCCAGCTCCCGTTGCCCGCCGTTCCCGGCCTCTACGGCGCCGGCAGCGGGTTCACGGTGTCCGGTGTGCTCCCGTTCCTCATCGTCAGCGGACCCAACAACACCCTGTGGATCTCCGAAGGTGCCGGCGCCGCGATCGGGCGAGTCAGCCTGAGGATCCCCAACCCGATCCAACTCATTCCCACACCGTCCGGTCAAACCGGCACAGCACTGAACTCCGACTACATCACCGCCGGCTCAAACGGCTCCATGTGGTTCACCGAGCCCGCCACCAACAAGATCGCCCACGTGAGCAGCAGCGGCGTGGTCACCGAATACTCCACACCGACGGCGAACAGCGCGCCCGAAGGAATCACCCTCGCCTCCAATCGGGACATCCCCGATCCGCTAGCACGGATAGTCGGAGACACCGGCGATGTCTGGTTCGCCGAACAAAACGCCAACCGAATCGGGCGCATGAACCAGAACAGCCACGCGATCACCGAATACCCAATCCCGACCCCGGGTAGCCAACCCGTCGATATCGTGATGGGACCCGACCACGCACTGTGGTTCACCGAACAAGCCGGCAACAAGATCGGTCGGATCGACCCCACCTCCGGTGCGATCACCGAGTTCCCTGCCCTGACCGCCAACAGCGCACCCACCGGCATCACGGTCGGCCCCGACAACAACATCTGGTTCACCGAGCAGTACACCGGCGGCACCGCTGGCCGCGACGGCGGCTCCAACATCGGGCGGATCCTCACCCACGCCCCGAACACCGTCACCGAGTTCCCCGTACCCGGCGCCGCGCTGGACGCCAACGGCAACCTCAGCACCGGGATCACCTCGATCACCACCGGCCGCGACGGCAACCTGTGGTTCGACGAAACCGGCGACTCGAAAGTCAGCCGCATCCAGCCACAAGCACCCAACACGATCACCCGATTCCCCACCAAAACCGGCCACGTCCAACCCGCCGGCATCGTCTCAGGCCCAGACGGACGACTGTGGTACCCCGTCATCGCGGGCAACGCCGTCGCCGCTCTCGATCCGTTTGCCCCCGACCCCGGAGCAAGCATCAACGAATACC
>CAXUFG010000108.1:0-17079 GCA_964250265.1 uncultured Pseudonocardiaceae bacterium
GATCGGGGGGCAGCGCAGGTGGATTAGGAGCCGGGACGGCAGCTGGCACGACCGTGGGTTTGCGATCAGCTGATGACTCGGACGCACCGTAGCCGGTGACGCCGAGGATCAGGGCGACCGCAACGGTGAGAGTGACCTTCGTGCGACAGCGCATAGTGATCCAAGCTTCTCCGTCCCCTCAGCGGTGCGTCATGGTAGCTAGATCGGCCCGCCACCCGCGCGACGACACTCACCGGGGATAACTCGGAGTTCATGCCGACCGAGGTATCAGCTCCTGGCGGCCTTCACCGGACTCGGCCGCCTCATCCGCCGAGGCCATATATGCCCCCTCGGACGCCGCACCCACTCGCTGGCCGTCGGATGGCGACATGCCCGTGTTGTCGGCAAGGAATCCGCCTGACTGGTGGTGCCAGAGCTTGGCGTAAGTGCCCCGCATCTGAAGCAACGCTGCGTGGGTGCCCTGCTCGACGATCCGGCCCCGGTCGAGGACGACGAGCTGGTCCATTCGCGCGACCGTGCTCAGCCGATGAGCCACCACGAGCGCGGTCCTGCCGTCCATGAGCTGCCACAGGGCTTGTTGGATGAGGATCTCGCTTTCCGAGTCCAGCGCGCTGGTTGCCTCGTCGAGCAGCAGGATCGGCGCGTCGCGCAGGATGGCGCGGGCGATCGCGACGCGCTGGCGCTGACCGCCGGACAGCTTGATCCCGCGCTCCCCGACCATAGTGTCGAGACCGTCGGGCAGGGCCTCGGCGAACTCGGTGACATGTGCCGCTTGTGCAGCATGGCGGATCTCGGCGTCGCTGGCACCCGGCCTTGCGAACGCGATGTTGTCGCGCAGCGTCCGGTGGAACATGGCTGGATCCTGTGGCACGTAGGCGATCAGACTGCGCAGATCTGCCTGGCGCAGCCGTGAGATATCCTGACCGCCGACGAGGATGTGACCTTCGTCAACGTCGATCAACCGCAACAGAAGCCGGCTGAGGGTGCTCTTCCCGCCGCCGGAGCGTCCGACGAGCCCAACCTTGGTGCCGCTGGGGACGGTCAGGTCGAGGCCGGTGAACAGCGGCGGTGCGCCGGCGTGGGCAAAGGTCACCTGTTTGAAGCGGACCTCTGCGCTCGTCGGTCGCAGCGGCTCCGGCGAGACCGGATCGAGCACGGTCGGCGGGGTGAGTAGCAGTTCGGTGAACTGGGCGGCTTCGGTCAGGGAGCTCTCCAGCCGCCGATAGATCTGGTTGAACTCGAACATGATCCGTGTCGCGTTCGAGTAATAAGCGAAGGTCACCACGATCGCCTCCACGCCGAGCCGTCCGCCGCCTAGGCTGACGGCGAGAAACAGGCCCAGTGCGTTGGTGAGCACGGACATCGGTGTGACCAGGGTGTCGATGCGAAGGTTGGCGTAGTCCCAGGATCGGATGGAGAGCATTCGCGCTTCGGCGACGCGTGTCTTGTGCTCCGCGGCCTCACGATCCTCAGCGGCGAAGGCTCGCACTGTCTCCATGTTCATCAGGCTGTCGGCAACGTGGCCGGACACTCGTGCGATGGCGGCCTCCCGCTGGTCGACGAGTGCCTGGCGGCGACGGACGAGCGGCGCGATGACCAGCGCGGTGACCACGATGAGGCTGACAAGAACGACGACAAGGAGCGGATCGTAGCGCCACAGGACCACCGACGCGAACGCCAGCGGCAGGATGTTGGCGACGACGTGGAACGCGAGCGTATCGACGAAGTCCTCGAACCGTGCGGCGAAGCTCAGCGCGCGCTTGGTCAACGAACCGGCGAAGTTGTCGTGGAAGAAAGCCGCGTCCTTGGCGAGCAACTCGTTCATGCCGACCACGTACAGGTTCTCGATCCCGCGGCCGTCCGTGCGGTTCAGACAGTGCACGCCGGCCCGCCACAGGGCCTCCGACAGCAGCATCAGGCCGGCGAAGCCGAGCACATAGGGCAGCACCGTCACAGCGCCAGTGTCCGCACCACCGGCGAGGCGGCCCGCGAGCTTGGCAACGATCAGCGGAGCGAGGTAGAGCAGGCAGATGTTTCCCAGCGCTGGCAGCAACAGCGCAGGTAGGGCGACCAGTCGGTGGCGTGAAAGCTCACGGCCGTAGTAGCGCAGTGCCAGCAATACCGCCGTGTTGCGCGTGGGCGAACCGCGGCGCGACCCCTCTGTGTCGTCGCGCGATTCGGGCGCAGCCATCCGTCCCCCTCAGCAGCTCCGAGCAGCCAGCCCGCCCATGCTGCCGCAGGGACACGGCCGCGGCGATCGAATATCAGGGCGATGCCGGCCGGCACCAGGTCAGGATGTCTTTGCTGAGTTGGCGGGCCTGTTGGTGTTCGCCTAACGCACTCAGGTCGCGGGCGAGGTTGTAGGCCGAAGTCAGGGTATTGGGGTGGTCGGGGCCCAGTACCCGGCGGCAGCGGGACAGGGTGTCCTCGTCGAGTGCTCTGGCCTGCTGGTACTCGCCCACGGTCCGCAGGTCCAGGGCGTGGTTGTTCGCGGAGATCAACGTGTCGGGGTGATCGGAGCCCAGCACCCAGCGGCGACGACTCGTCGTGTCCTCGCCGAGCCGGCAGGCTTGCTCGTACTCACCCAGTGCGCGCAGATCATTGGCGAGATTGTGGGCCGAGGCCAGCGTGTGGGGATGGTCCACGCCCAGCACCCGGCGGCAGCGGGACAGAGTGTCCTCGTCGAGCGCTCGGGCCTGCTGGTACTCACCCAAGGTCCGCAAGTCCACAGCGAAGTTGTGCGCTGAGGTCAGGGTGTCTGGGTGGTCGGGGCCCAGCACAACGCGGCGACGATTCACCGTGTCCTCGCCGAGCCGGCAGGCTTGCTCGTACTCACCCAGTGCGCGCAGATCATTGGCGAGATTGTGGGCCGAGGCCAGGGTATGGGGATGATCCTCGCCCAGCACCCGCCGGCACCGGGCCAAGGTGTCCTCGCCGAGCGTCCGGGCCTGCTGGTAGTCATGTAGTGCGCGCCGGTCATTGGCGAGATTGTGGGCCGAGGTCAGGGTATGGGGATGATCCTCGCCCAGCACCCGCCGGCACCGGGCCAAGGTGTCCTCGCCGAGCGCACAGGCCCGCTGGTGCTCACCCAACGCGCGCAGATCCACTGCGAGGTTGTTCGCCGAGCGCAGCGTGGCTGGGTGATCCTCACCCAGTACCCGGCGGCGCCGGCTCAAGGTGTCCTCGTCGAGCAGGCGGGCCCGGTCGTGTTCGCCGAGTGCCCGTAGGTCGTTGGCGAGTTGGTGAGCCGAACGCAAGGTGTGGTGGGCATCAACACCCAGCACCTGGCGGTAACGGGTCAAGATATCCTCGCCGATTTGGCGGGCCGTCGAATAGTCACCCAGCGCACTCAGGTCGATCACGAGGCTGCGGGCGGAGGCCAGCGTGTCCGGATGGTCCTCACCCAACACCCGACGGCGCCGGCTAAGCGTGTCCTCGTCATGCATCCGGGCCCGCTCGTAATCACCCGCCGCTCGTAGCCCAACAGCGAGGTCATGCGCCAACGCGAGGGTGTCAGAGTGATCGTCGCCCCGCTCCTGACGGCTTTGGGCCAATGTCTTTTCACCGTAGAGGCGCTTGAATTCACCCAGTGCACTCAGATCGACAGCGAAAGGCTGGGTCGAACCCACGGTGTCGGGAAAACCCTCGCCGAGCATCTCCCGGCACAGCTGGCTGACCCGTTCGAACAACTCGTCCGGAAACACCCCCTGTTCTGGGTCAGGCATGATTCCCAGCCTCCCACCAACTTGCCCGACCCGACGCCGCACCGCATGCCAGGATCCCACCGTGGTCGGGATCCGGGACGCCCAGCCGGGCGACGCACACGACATCGCTGTTGTGCACGTCGAATCCTGGCGGGTTGCTTATCGCGGACTTCTCCCTGACAACGTCCTGGCCAGCCTATCCGTGACCGACCGGGAACGAACCTGGTCGAAGATCCTGGTTGGCCGGCCACCGCGGAGCGCAGTCCTGCTGGCAATGCAGGACGCGGCTATCGTCGGCTTTGTCGCTGTCGGCCCGGCTCGAGATCCTATGGCAGCCTCGGATGCGGGCGAGCTGTACGCGATCTACCTGCGGCCCGATCGGCACAGATGTGGGATCGGGACGCACCTGCACCGCGCTGCCATCGACCGCCTGGGCACACTCGGGTTCGAGCACGCCACGCTGTGGGTCCTGGAGGGCAACGAGCCAGCCATCAGGTTCTACCACCGCAACGGTTGGGCGGCCGACGGTGCGCGGCGGGTCGACCACGGACCGGGTGGCGTCGAACTCCCTGAGCTGCGTCTGGCCCGCACGCTGCCGCAGTTCTGACCCAGGAAGCTCAGCTGGACGATCTTCCACATCGTTCGGGCAATGGCCTGGTGGCCCTTCCACTGGGTGATACCTTCGTCACGCAGCGGAATCTCGGCGACACTGACCGTCCCAGCGGGCAGGAGGAGACATGGCACGGGTTGGACTGTTGACCTTCTCCGATGGACGTGACTTCGTCCATACCGACATCAAAGCGTTCGCGCTGGACGTCGAACGCGGCATCGCCCAGGCGCTTGAGGCAGCCGGGCACGAGGTCATCCGTGCAGCGGAGCCGATCTGGACCAACATATTGGCCACCACCGAAGCCCGTCGGGTCGCCGACGCGCGATGTGACCTCACCATCTTCAACTATCCGGTGTGGGCGTTCCCGCACTTCACGATGCTCGCCGCGGCGGCAACCCCGGGTCCGCTGCTGCTGTTCTCCAACATCGACCCGCAGTTCCCCGGCATGGTCGGGATGCTGGCGGCCGGTGGTGGGCTGGACCAGATCGGCCGGCCGCACACCCGAGTGTGGGGAGACGTGGCCGATTCGGCCGTGCGGGACCGCGTCCTGGAAACGGTCCGCGCCGCCACCGCAGTCTCCAGGCTGTCGGGCAGCACGTTCGGTCGGATCGGCGGCCGCCCGATGGGCATGTACACCGCGGTGGCCGACACCGATCAGTGGATGAGCACGTTCGGGGTGGACGTCGAGGAGATCGACCAGTGGGAGATCGTGCGCCGCTCGGCCGCCATCGAGCAGTCGCGGGTCACCGCCGGACGGGAATGGCTGGAGCGGCACGTGGGAAAGGTGCACTACGACGGCAAGCAGCTGACGCCTGAGCTGCTCGAACGTCAGATCCGCTCCTATCACGCCGTGCGGGAGCTGATCGAGGAATGGAACCTCGACTTCAGCGGGATCAAGGGGCAGCCCGAGCTGACCACGCACTTCACCACCATGGACGTCACCGAGGCGTTTCTCAACGACCCCTATGACTGGGAAGGCCCGAAACCGACCCACGTGTGCGCCACCGAGTCGGACATGGATGGTGCGCTCACCATGCAGCTGCTCAAGGGCCTCACCGGCACCCCGGTGCTCTTCGCCGATGTGCGGCATTACCACGCCGACCGCGACATCTGGGACTTGTGCAACTCCGGGCAGCACGCCACCTGGTTCGCAGCGCGAAGTGACGACCCGGTGGAGAACCTGCGCTCGGTGCACTTCTATCCCGAGATCTTCTACTTCCCCGCCGGCGGCGCTTCGGTGTCGTTCTTCGCCGCACCCGGCCGTGCGACGTTCGCCCGGCTGACCCGGATCGGCGGCCGGTACCGGATGCACGTCGCCCGCGGCGAGTTCGAGTCCTATGACGACGCGACGAACGCGGCGCTCGCTCGGCAGTCGACCTTCGAATGGCCCCATGCGTTCGCCCGGCTGGAGGTCGAGGCCGGCGAGTTCCTGTCCACCTTCGGGGCCAACCACATCCATGCGGTGCCTGGCGAGCACGTCGCTGAGCTGCGCGCGGTGTGCCGGATGCTCGACATCGAGTGGGCCGGGATGGGCACGGTTCGGATGGACGAGGGTCTAATGGACGCAGCTCGGTGAGCTCGCTGCTGCTCGGTGTCGACATCGGCACCGCCAGCTCCAAGGGCGTACTGGTCCGCGACGACGGCACCGTCGTTGCGACCGCCACCCGAGCTCATGAGGTGTCCATGCCACACCCCGGCTGGGTGGAACACGACGCGGAGGCGGTGTGGTGGGCAGATTTCGCGGCGATCAGCAGGGGGCTGACGGCCACGGTGCGCGAACCGCTCGCCGCGGTGGGCGTCAGCGGTATTGGTCCTTGCCTGCTCCCGGTGGACAGCAAGGATCGGCCGCTGCGGCCAGCGATCCTCTACGGCGTGGACACCCGGGCCCGGGTCGAGATCGATGAGCTAGACCAGGCGCTGGGCAGGGAGGCCATCCTGGAGCGCTGCGGGTCGGTGCTCACCTCGCAAGCCGTCGGGCCCAAGCTGGCGTGGCTACGCACGAACGAACCCGACATCTGGGCGGCTACCCGCCGCTTCCTGATGGCCAGCAGCTTCATCGTGGGCCGACTCACCGGCAGGTACGTCCTCGATCATCACTCAGCCAGCCAGTGCACCCCGATGTATGACCCGGTCGAACACCGATGGATCGAGGAATGGTCCGAACTGATCGCCCCCGGACTCGAGCTGCCGCAGCTGTGCTGGCCCTCGGATGTGGTCGGCCAGGTGCGGGGCAGTGCAGCCGAACAGACCGGCATTCCGGCGGGTACACCGGTGGTGGCCGGCACGATCGATGCCTGGGCGGAGGCCACCAGCGTCGGCGTCCGGGAACCCGGCGACGTCATGCTCATGTACGGGACAACGATGTTCCTGGTCGAGGTGCTCGACCAGGCCCGCCGCAGTCCAGATCTGTGGGGCACCGTGGGCACCTTCCCCGGGACTCACAACTTCGCTGCCGGCATGGCGACCTCTGGCGCGATCACCGACTGGATCCGCAAGCTGACTGGGGAAGCATCCTTCGATCCGCTCGTCGCGGAAGCCCAGCAGTCCCCACCCGGCGCCCACGGCTTGCTCATGTTGCCCTACTTCGCCGGCGAGCGGACGCCGCTGTTCGACCCCGACGCCCGCGGCGTGCTGGCCGGGCTGACCCTGCGGCACAACCGGGGCGACATCTACCGGGCTGCCTTGGAGGCAACGGCCTATGGGGTACGGCACAACCTGCAGGCGATGCGCGACGCGGGTGGGCAGGGCCTCCGGCTGGTCGCCGTGGGCGGCGGCACCAAGGGCGGGCTGTGGACGCAGATCGTCTCCGACGTCCTCAACGCCTCGCAGCAGTTGCCACGCCAGACGATCGGCGCATCCCTAGGGGACGCGTTGCTGGCCGCCATCGGGGTCGGGCAGGCACCGGAGATGGCGCAGTGGAATCCGCTCTCGAGCACAACCCAGCCGTGCCCAGAGTCCGCTGAGATCTACGAGCGTTACTACTCCCTCTACCGGGAGTTGTACCCGAACACCAGACAGATCGCCCATGCACTGGCCCGAGAACAGCGCACGGATTGTCCATAGCATCGGAGGTAGCGAATGGTCGCCCCCGCATTCCTGACCCGGGTGAGCACGCGACGCGTGTATGCCCTGGGTGCCTTGGCAGCGGTGCTGTTCGGTTACGACAACGGCATCATCGGCGCAGCGCTGTTGTTCATCCCGCGCGATCTGCCCCTCACGCCTTTACAGGAAGGTGCGGTGGTCAGCGCCACTGTGTTCGGGGCAATGGTCGGCGCCCTGGGCAGCGGACCGGCGGCCGATCGGCTGGGACGGCAACGGATCCTGCTCTCCGCCGGCGTGGTGTTCACTATTGGAGCGTTGGGCGCCGGCGCCGCGGCCAGCGTCGGCATGCTGGTGACGTTCCGCTTCATCCTGGGATTGGGCATCGGCATCGCATCGGTGATCGTGCCCCTCTACCTGGCTGAGATGGCTCCGGCGCGGGAGCGCGGCGTGGTCACCTCCCTGAACCAATACATGATCATCGTAGGAACGGCGCTGTCGGCGGCATTGGGTTACGCATTGGCCTTCGCCGGCTCGTGGCGGTGGATGTTGCTCATCGGGGTGTTTCCCGCCGTCGTGCTGATGGTCGGGATGCTCGCCATGCCCGATACTCCACGATCGCTGATCCGCCGTGGACAGCCTGACCAGGCGCGCGCGGTCCTGGTCGGTCTGCGGGGTGACACCGCGGAGACCGAGCGTGAGTTCGCCGAGATCACCGCACTCGAGCGCCAGCAGCATGACACGGGCGCCGTTGCCCGGCTATCCGCTCCCTGGGTGCGGCGCCTACTGCTACTGGGCGCTCTACTGGCCATCTTCCAGCAGATCACCGGGATCAACGCGATCGTGTACTACGCACCGACCATCCTCACCGGCTTCGGGGTATCCAAGACCACCGCGTTGTTGTTCTTCTTCCTCAACGGGCTGGTGAACATCGGGACCATCGCGCTGGTCGTCCGGTCCAAAGTCGTCGACCGGCGCGGCCGCAAACCGGTGCTGCTGGCCGGGCTGGTGGGCATGTCGGCCAGCTTGTTCGCCGTCGGCACGGCGGTGCTGATCCTCCCGGGCAACTCGACCGCACTGGTCGTGATCGCGGCAGCGGCGTTCGTAGTGTTCACCAACACCTTCTCCGCCACCTGGGGCCCGGTGTTGTGGGTGATGCTCGCCGAGATCTTCCCGCTCGCTATACGGGGCGCCGCGATGGCCATCGCCACCCTGTTCAACTGGCTGGCCGCCTTCGTCATCTCGCTGACCTTCCCCAGCTTCGTCGCATCCGCGGGCATAGGTGCCGCCTTCATCGTCTTTGCGGTGATCGGCGTCGTGCTCTTCCCGGTCGTGTGGTTGATGGTGCCGGAGACCAAGGAACGCAGCCTGGAATCGCTGGAAGCGGCGTTCCGCAGCAGCGCCGGAATCCGGCTGACCGGAGGCGCGGCGGACGCCGGAGGCAGGGCATGACCGTCAATTACGGCCCGTACGGGTCGAGCCTGCGGGATCTGCCGCGACTGCGCCGTACCCGCCGCCGACGCGTGTCCAGCTGGGACCGCACAGGTGGGAACGACGACCGCCTCACCTTGGCGCCGGGCCAGACCGCGACCCTCGCTGACATCGAGGGGGCCGGCAGCATCAACCATATCTGGGTGACCGTCGCCAACGAACGGATGCTCCGAGATCCGTGGATGCGCGAACCCGACTACCTGCGCCGGCTCGTGCTCCGCGCCTACTGGGACGGTGAAGCGAATCCCAGTGTCGCAGTGCCCCTCGGTGATTTCTTCGGGGTTGGGCACGGCCGCACCACCAACTTCGTCTCCGCCCCGCTCCAAATGAGCCCAGAGGACGGCAAGGGGTTCAACTGCTTTTTCCACATGCCGTTCGGCGCCGGCGCCCGGCTGGAGATAACCAGCGAGCTGACCGACGAGACGGTGTTCTTTTACTACTATATCGATTACGAGACGCTCGATGAGCTCGAGGACGGCATTGGACGTTTCCACGCGCAGTGGCGCCGCAGCAATCCGTGCCCCGGCGCGCCACAAGCGTCTGAGAGTAACGCCGAGTTCCTGCTCACCGGGAAGAATCTCGACGGGAAAGCCAACTACACCATCCTGGAGGCGACCGGCCACGGGCACTACGTCGGTTGCGTGCTCAATATCCACAACCTTCGCGACACTAACGAGTGGAACTGGTACGGCGAGGGCGACGATATGATTTTCATCGACGGCGAGGCGTGGCCACCCACCCTTCACGGCACCGGCACGGAGGACTACTTCAACACCGCATGGTGCCCGACGCAGACCTATCACGCGCCTTATCACGGGATCACCTTGCCTGGCGGCGATAATTGGAGCGGTCAGGTCAGCCTGTACCGTTTTCATATCGAAGATCCCATGCCATTCGAGCGATCCATCCGGGTCAGCATCGAACACGGCCATGCGAACAAACGCAGCGACGACTACTCCTCGTTGGCCTACTGGTACCAAGCCGAGCCACACATGCCCTTCGACCTCGACCCCGTCGAGCAGCGCATCCCACGAACCCGGTGACCTCGGGCCTAGACAGGCCACTGCGGCGGGTCCGCAGCGGTGTCTGGACGCCTACCGACACCCTGTCCGGTATCCAACCACCAGCAGACATGGCACGACCCGCACTGGACGTACACAAGGTTGGCATTCGCCTTGAGCAGGTACAGGCCGTCCTCGTTCGGGCAATACGAACACGGGCGCCAGACCCTCCGACCGACATCCACCGATGGGTCAAGAGCCATCAAAAACCTCCGCGACACGACAGGCAACGCCTCGACCGGTTACCCCTGAACATCGCACCGAAACATCCGCCGCCGCGCACGTCCCAGCCCACGTACCGGCGAGCAGGCGAGTTAGGGTTGTCACCGAGTTGATCGAGAAGATCCTGCCTGATGAGGTGGCCAGCGCCGAGGCGTTCGAGGATCCACCTGACGCTGTGCTGTACCCGGGCGAGGCGGAGCTAGTCACCCGCGCGGTGGACAAGCGGCGCCGGGAATTCCGCACGGTCCGCCATTGCGCCCGGCGAGCGCTCGGCCAGCTCGGCCTGCCTCCGGTGCCGGTGCTGCGCGGTGAGCGTGGCGAGCCGCGGTGGCCACCGGGCATCGTGGGCAGCATGACTCACTGCGGTGGTTACCGGGCCGCTGCCGTTGCTCATGACTGCGATTTCCGCGGGCTGGGAATCGATGCCGAGCCAAACGAGCCACTGCCGGCGGGAGTGCTCGACGCAATCGCCCTGGCTGCAGAGCAGCGCAGCCTGTCCCAGCTAGCCGCCGCCGACCGGACGACCTGCTGGGACCGACTTCTGTTCTGCGCCAAGGAATCTGTGTACAAGGCCTGGTTCCCGTTGACCCGCAGCTGGCTAGGGTTCGAGGACGCTGCCGTCACGATCAGAATCGGCACGACCGGTCACGCTGAAGGCACATTCTCTGCTCGCCTACTGGTGCCCGGGCCGGCCATCAGCGGTGAAACGCTGACTCATCTGGACGGTCGCTGGTTACGCGGTGACAATCTGGTGATCACAGCGATCGTACTGGCCGCAGCCGACCATGGTTGATCGTCGCCGCGGGTGGCGCAGAACCGGGTCGCTGTCCAGCCGTTGGCCTCCCGAACCAGAGCGAACGAGCAACCGGCGACGGGCCGCAACGATCACGCCTGGGCGAAAGCCCCGCACCAGAGTGAGCTACCGGGCGACCCTGACTCGACATGTGGTGTTCACCGAGTGTTTCGCTTGATCTGCGACGCTCGAAGCGCTCCACCTCCTCGACGACGAAGGGCGATATGGACGTCATCGTCCTGGTCGTGATCATCACGGCCCTCGCGTTCGACTTCACCAATGGCTTCCACGACACCGCCAACGCCATGGCGACCTCGATCGCCACCGGTGCGCTGAAGCCCAAGGTGGCCGTGGCGATCTCGGGTGTGCTCAACCTGGTCGGTGCGTTTCTCTCGGTAGCAGTCGCCAAGACCATTTCCAGCGGGCTGGTGGACGACACCAAGATCACCCCAGTGGTGATCTTCGGAGGCCTGATCGGGGCCATCGTGTGGAACTTGCTGACCTGGTACCTGGGGCTGCCGTCCAGCTCCTCACACGCGCTGTTCGGCGGTCTGATCGGGGCCACCTGGGTGGCGGCGGGCGCTGACGCGGTCTACTTCGGCACGGTGGTGTCCAAGGTCCTGGTTCCCGCGGTGCTCGCACCGATCGTCGCCGGGGTGGTGGCGCTGGTCGGCACCTATCTCGCTTACCGGATCACCGCGAGAGCCGACCACAGCACGGTAGGCAGCGGCTTCAAGGTTGGGCAGGTGGTCTCGGCCTCGATGGTCTCCCTGGCACACGGCACCAATGACGCGCAGAAGACGATGGGCATCATCACGTTGACCCTGGTCACCGCCGGAACCCTGGCACCAGGCTCGGCACCCCCGTTCTGGGTGATCCTCTCCGCCGGGTTGGCTATCGCCCTGGGCACCTACCTGGGCGGCTGGCGGATCATCAGAACGCTCGGCAAGCGGATCACCGAGATCGAGACGCCGCAGGGATTCGCAGCCGAGACGAGCAGCACCGGGGTCATTCTGGTCTCCTCCCAGCTGGGATTCCCGCTGTCGACCACGCAGGTGTGCTCGGGCGCAATCTTCGGCGCGGGAGCGGGCCGCCGGCTGGCGGACGTACGCTGGGGCCTGGCCGGTCAGATGGTGATCGCGTGGTTGCTGACCCTGCCGGCCGCAGCCGCCGTCGGCGCCCTGGCGGGTCGGGTGGCAGAGACGGGAACGGTGGGCACGGTGGTCGTTGCGGTGGCCGGGCTGGCTATTGCCGGCGGTATCTACGCCCTGTCCCGGCGCCAGCCGGTGGGCGCGCATAACGTCAACGAGGTGCCGGCAGGCCGGACACAGATTGCCCCTGCGACCGCCTGAGGAGAGACCAGGTGAGCGTGACGATCGACTGGGGTGCCCTCGGTCTGGTATTCCTCGTCTCGTTCGGGGCCGCGGTGGGGGTGATCGTCCTGTTCGCCCTCGGCGTCAACGCGCTGGCACCGGTGGCCGAGCCGGCCTCAGCGCTTGGCCGGACCGCCCCGGACAACCCCCGACCTGCGTGGGCCTGGCCCGTGGCCATGCTCTGTTTCCTCACCTGTGCCCTGGTAGTCGCCTTCAGCCTCTACCTGATCATTATCAAGTAGGCATCCGCTAGGATTTCTGCCCCAATGTTGATCAGGGCAACCCAACGGATGGCGGTAAGCGCATGCTCGGGGCAGCTGGCAAACTGATGTTCGGCAACCTCCTGGGGCAGGGGGCACCGGACACCGGCGATCTGGCTGAGCTGATGGACCGGTCATGATCGAGCAACAGCGGTTTGCCGTCGAGCCGTGGACGGTGCGGGAAAGCGGGTTGGACCTCGCCGCACTGGGCCACACAGAGTCGGTGTTTGCGCTGGCCAACGGGCACATAGGGTTGCGCGGCAACCTCGACGAGGGCGATCCGCACTCACTGCCGGGCAGCTACCTGAACTCGTTTTTCGAGCTGCGGCCGTTGCCCTACCCTGAGGGAGGCTACGGCTATCCCGAGTCCGGCCAGACGATCATCAATGTGACCAACGGCAAGCTGATCCGGTTGCTGGTCGACGACGAGCCGTTGGACGTGCGCTACGGCGAGCTGCGCTCGCACGAACGCACGCTCGACCTGCGGGCCGGGACGCTCAGCCGCCGGTTGGAGTGGGTGTCCCCCGCCGGTAAAGCGGTGCGGGTGGCCTCACAGCGTCTGGTGTCGCTGGTCCAACGAGCTGTGGTCGCGATCAACTACGACGTCGAACCGGTGGACGATCCAGTGCTGCTGGTGCTGCAATCCGAGCTGTTCGCCAACGAGCAGCTGCCCCCGACCGGAGATGACCCGCGGGTGGCTGCGGGGCTGTCCGAGCCGCTGGTCGCCGAGCAGTCCCGGTGCAACGACACCGGCGCCACGCTGCTGCACAGCACCCGCCACTCCGGGTTGCGGATGGCCGCAGCGATGGACCACGAGGTGACGGGGCCCTCGCGGACCGAGTTCCACTCCTCGGCGACTGAGCACGTCGCGCGGACGACGGTGATCTGCCGGCTGGAACCCGGCCAGCGGCTGCGAGTCGTGAAGTACCTGGCCTACGGCTGGTCCTCGCAACGATCTTTCCCGGCGCTCAACGATCAGGTCCGCGCGGCGCTGGCGGCGGCGCGCTACACCGGCTGGAACGGGCTCACCACCGAACAGCGCCGTTACCTCGACGACTTCTGGGCCGCGGCCGATGTGGAGGTCGAGGGTAGCGCGCAGCTACAGCAAGCGGTCCGGTTCGCTTCTTTCCACGTCCTGCAGGCAGGGGCGCGGGCTGAGAAGCGAGGAATCGCAGCCAAGGGCCTCACCGGCCCGGGGTATGACGGCCATACCTTTTGGGACACCGAAACCTTCGTGCTGCCGATGCTCAGCCACACGGTGCCGGACGCGGCCGCCGACGTGCTGCGCTGGCGGCAGCAGATCCTCCCGCTGGCCCTTGAGCGTGCCGCGCAGCTCGGGCTGGCTGGTGCGGCGTTTCCATGGCGCACTATCCGAGGCCAGGAATGCTCGGGATACTGGCCGGCCGGTACCGCGGCCTTCCACGTCAACGCCGACATCGCCGACGCTGCGATCCGCCATGTGACCGCCACCGGCGATGTCGAGTTCGAGCGCGACGTCGCGCTGGAGCTGCTGGTGCAGACGGCGCGACTGTGGCGCTCGCTGGGCCACCACGACCTGGAGGGCCGTTTCCGCATCGACGGTGTGACCGGGCCGGATGAGTACAGCGCGATAGCCGACAACAACGTGTACACCAACCTGATGGCGCAGCGAAACCTGCGCGTCGCGGCGGACGCCGTCGCGCGGCACCCGGAGCAGGCAGCCGCCCTGGGCGTCGATGCCGAGGAAGCCGCCTCCTGGCGCGACGCGGCCGCGGAGATGGTCGTGCCCTACGACGAGAAGCTCGGGGTACACCCGCAGGCGGAGGGTTTCACCGAGCACGCGGCCTGGGACTTCGCCGGCACAACACCGGATCAGTACCCGCTGCTGCTGCACTTCCCCTACTTCGATCTGTACCGCAAGCAGGTGGTGAAGCAAGCCGACCTGGTGCTGGCCATGCAGTTGTGCCCGGAGGCGTTCACCGCTGAGCAGAAGGCCCGCAACTTCGCTTATTACGAGCGGATTACCGTCCGCGACTCGTCGCTGTCGGCGGCCACTCAAGCCGTGCTGGCAGCCGAGACCGGTCACCTCGACCTGGCGTATGACTACCTGTACGAGACCGCGCTGGTGGATCTGGCCGATCTAGCGAACAACACCAGCCATGGCCTGCACATCGCAGCGCTGGCCGGGGCGTGGTCTGTGCTGGTGGCCGGGTTCGGCGGCCTGCGCCATCTCGACGATGGCGGCCTGGCTTTCGCCCCCCGCCTGCCCGAGGCGTTGACCAGGATCACCTTCCGGTTGCGCTGGCGCGGGCAGCGGCTGCGGGTGCAGATCGCCCCCGGGCAAGCGGAGTACCGGCTGCTGGAGGGAGATGAGCTTGCGCTGAGCCATTACGGGCGGCTCATTACGGTCACTGCGGATTCACCGCTGGTTGTGCCGATCCCACCAACCGCGCCGCGCGATCAGCTGGCGCAGCCGGTAGGACGTGAACCCCTCGCTCGCCGGTTACGCGAGGCAGCCAATTAGCATCCGGGACCATCCGCCCGGTCCGCTCGCAGGACGCGGAGTCGCTGATCGTCCAGCCAGGCCCGCGGGCCGACGTGCTGCACTCGCAGTGACGCCACCGCGACGCCCATGCGCAGGATGTGCTCTGGATCTGTCGCGCCCCCTGCTCGAGCGAAGGCGACCGCCCCGTGCAGCACGTCGCCGGCGCCCAGGGTGTCGCGGACGGTGACCGGCGGCACCTCGACCGCACCAGTCGCGTCCCGGGTACGCCAGCGCACCGCGCCGGCACCAGCAGTCACCGCCACCAGGCGGGCACCCCGTGCCACCATTGCTCTGCTGACCTCATCGAATCCACCCTGGCCGCCAGTCACGAACCCGGCTGAGCACACGGCGGCATCGGCAAGCGGAACCAGCTCGGCGTATACCGGCTTGGCGCTGCCACAGTCCAGCACCACGGGGATCTCCGCCGCCAGAGCGGCCCGGGCGGCGGCCACCGCCAGGTCGGGGTGGTGCCCATCGATCAGCACCACGTCGGCGTCCTGGGCCAGCGCGGCCAGGCAAGCGGGCACCGTGACGATCATGTCTGCGGCATTGCGCGATACCACCGACCTTTCACCGGTGCCGTTGAGCACGGTGATCGCTGAGATGCTCAGATCCGCCCCGCCCGCCCAGGCATCGATGACGCGCACACCGGCGTGGTCCAGTTCTTTGCTTGCCAACTCGCCGAGCGGACCGGGACTCAGGGCGGAGAGCAGCACGCTATGGCCGCCCAACGCGCTGAACGTCACGGCGGCGACAGCGGCTGGGCCCCCCGCCGCCAGGTCGCTGCGCTGGGCGGTGACCTTCTCGTTGACACCGGGTCGCTGAGCCACCCGCTGAACCAGGTCCAGGGTGGTGAGGCCGACGAACAACCCGCGCGGCGGCATCAGCGGTCCCTTGCCCGCACCACGATCAACGTCACGGCGGCAAGCGTGGTCAGCACACTGCTGGTCAACCAGGCCGTCGCCGTCCCGGAGTGCTCCGCAACCAGCCCGAACAGCAGCGGACCAGCTCCCGCACCGAGGTAGACACCGGTCTGGGTGACCGACGTCGCGGTGGCCACCCGGTCCGGGAATCGGGCGGCCACGGCGTAGTTGAACACACCAGGCCATGCCCACCCTGCACCGAACCCGAGAACAAGGCCGACGAGGAAGGTGACCGGTTGACCAAGGGCGAGTAACAGATACCCGACGCCGCCCAGGCCCAGCATGGCGGCGACCATCCGCAGCAGATCCGGTTGCGCCCGGTCGGCGACCGCCCCAGCCGCGAGGCGCACCGTGAGCCCCGCTGCCGATCCCAGGGAGAGCACCAGCCCGGCTGCGGCTTCGCTGTAGCCGACGCCGACTGCGCTGACCGTCACGAAGGTGCCCATCGCATTCGCCGCCGCCGCACCCAGCCCGGTCACTGCGGCCAGCGCCAGCAGGAGAAGTCCCGAGCTACCCGCGTGATCCGGAGCGGACCGCGGTGGGCGGCACCAGGGCACCCTCGGAACCACTGGCACCATGAGCAGCCCGAGCGCCCCAGCGAGCAGGAACGCCCAGCGCCAACCCACCGTCAACGCCACGGCCGGCACGGCGAGCCCGGCGAGCAACGTCGAGGCCGGGATCGCCGACTGCTTCACCGCGAATGCGAACCCGCGCCGCTGCGGGGCCACCCGAGCCATCAGGAGCTCGTTGGCGGCGGGCTGGCTCAACGCCGTCGGGATCCCAGCCAGGGCCAACCCCACCAGCAACCAGAGAGTGGACGGGGTAATGGCCAGCGCCGCCAGACACACCGCACTTCCTGCCACCGAGAGCCGCAGTGCGGCGGTGGGGCCGATCCGCTCGGTGACCGCGGCGAGCGGGCGAGCCACCAAAGCACTCGTGGCGAAGAACATCGACCCGGCCAATCCCAGCAGACTCACCGGCAGCCCGAGCTCCGCCCGGATCTGCACCGCCAGCCCACCGACGAGGAACACCGGCAGCGTCCCGACCGTCACCCCCCCGCCGCCCGCCCGCAGCACCCC
>CAXUFG010000109.1:0-16987 GCA_964250265.1 uncultured Pseudonocardiaceae bacterium
AGGCCATCCAGATGATCGACGAGGTCAGGCACTCGACGATCCAGCAGAACCTCAAACGCCTGTACATGAACAACTACATCGATCCGGCGGGTTTCAACTCGAGCCTGCGTAACTTTCACAATGACTACTGCGGCACGATCGGCCGGCAGTTCGCCGAGGGCTTCATCACCGGTGACGCCATCACCGCGGCGAGCATCTACCTGACGATCGTCGCTGAGACCGCATTCACGAACACGCTGTTCGTAGCCATGCCCGCCGAGGCGGCAGCCAACGGCGACTACCTGCTGCCTACCGTGTTCCACTCGGTCCAGTCCGACGAGTCGCGGCACATCAGCAACGGCTACGCCACCCTGCTGATGGCCCTTTCCGACGAGGGCAACCACCAGCTGCTCGAGCGCGACCTGCGGTACGCCTGGTGGAACAATCACCGGGTGGTCGACGCCGCGATCGGCACTTTTATCGAGTACGGCACAAAGGACCGTCGCAAGGAACGGGAGAGCTACGCCGAGATGTGGCGGCGGTGGATCTATGACGACTACTACCGCAGTTACCTGGTACCGCTTGAGAAGTACGGACTGGTGGTCCCGCACGACCTCATCGAAGAAGCCTGGAACCAGATCTGGAACAAGGGTTACGTCCACGAGGTCGCGCAGTTCTTCTCGACTGGTTGGCTCGCCAACTACTGGCGGATTGACCCCATGACCGACGCGGACTTCGAGTGGTTCGAGTATAAGTACCCGGGCTGGTACGACAGGTACGGCAAGTGGTGGGAGGCCTATAACCGCCTGTCCATGCCGAACGGCCATCACCCGATCGTCGCCGAGAACGTCGACTACGTATACCCGCACCGTTGCTGGGTCTGCATGGTGCCGTGCCTGGTACGCGAGGACATGGTCATGGACAAGGTGGACGGGCAGTGGCGCACCTACTGCCACGAGATGTGTGCGTGGACTGACAAGACGGCGTTCCGGCCGACCTTCATGGGTCGGGAGACCCCGAACATGGGACGCCTCACCGGCAAACGCGAATGGGAGACGCTCTACCACGGCTGGAACTGGGCTGACGTCGTCAGCGACATGGGCTTCGTCCGCGACGACGGCAAGACCATGACGGCCCAACCACATCTGAACCTCGATCCCCAGAAGATGTGGACCTTGGATCACCTGCGGCGCATGCCGAACCTGTTGAGTCCGAACGTGCTCCTCAACGAGATGTCGGATGAGCAACGGCAGGCCTTCCAGGCCGACTACGTCCGTCAGGGTCCGGCCGGCCGGCCGGCGCCAGCGGCCGATTAGCGGAGCAGCTGCGGCATCGACGTTGCCTGCGAGGGAGTCATGGCCGACAAGCACGTCGTCCGGTTCGAGCCGGTCGGCATCGAGATCGAGGTCAACGAGGACCAGACGATCTTGCGCGCCGCCTTCGAACAAGGCGTCATGCTCATGCACGGATGCAAGGAGGGCCAGTGCGCCTCCTGCAAATCGTTCGTGCTCGACGGCGAGGACATCGAGCTAGATCGGTACTCGACCTTTGCGCTGCCCGATTACGAGAAGGAGGAAGGGTTCACCCTGCTGTGCCGGGCGCACGCCTATGAGGACCTGACGATCGAACTGCTGAACTTCGACGAGGACATGATCCGCTCGGGGTTGCCGATCCAGCAGGCGGTCGCCGAGGTCGTCTCCAACGAGGCGGTGACCCACGACATGCGGCACCTGGTGCTCCGCCTCGTCGAGCCACGGGAGATCAAGTTCTTTCCGGGCCAGTACCTGGACTTCACTGTTCCGGATACCGGGGAGGTCCGCTCGTTCTCCATGGCGAACACGTCCTGCCGGGAGGACGGCCGGCTCGAGTTCGTGATCAAAATCTATCCGGACGGCCTGTTCTCCCACTTCCTGGACACCGAGGTGAAGGCGGGCGGCCGGCTGGACGTGACCGGGCCGTACGGGGTGTTCACGCTGCGCGAGGGTCACGACACGGACCTGCTGTTCATCGGCGGCGGCGCCGGGATGGCACCCATCCTGTCGCTGCTGCGCTCCATGGCCGAGCGGGGGATCACCCGGCGAGCCACCTACTACTACGGCGCCCGCCGGCGGCGCGACCTGTGTTTCGAGAAGGAGCTGCGAGCGCTGGAGGACTCCTTGCCCGGGTTCCGCTACATCCCGGCGCTGTCCGAGCCGACCGAACAGGACGACTGGGACGGCGAGGTCGGGCTCATCACGGATGTGGTGGCCCGGCACGAGTCGGGTGTGAAAGGCGCGGATGGCTATGTCTGCGGGCCCCCTCCCATGGTGGACGCGGCCATCGCCACGCTGACCCGCCTCGGGGTGCCCGAAGGACGCATCTACTACGACAAGTTCACCACGACCGGTGAACCCGGCCAGTGACCAACGGCCCTCGAGGAGGCGCTGATGACAACTGCGCAGAAACGCAGCGTACCGAAAGTCAATTTCACCGATGCTGAAGCCGGTGCCAAGGAGTTCCCGGATTCGACCGCGCGCCGGTACAACTACTTCGTCCCGCAGAAGCGCAAGCAGACCCACTACGAGGACGTGACCGTCGAGGTCCAGCCAGATCCGCGGCACTACCTGTCCCAGGGCTGGATCTATGGCTTCGCCAACGGCGAGGTTGGCTACCCGTTGACCTGGACGAAGCTCAAGGCCTGGGGACAGGACCTGCCCGAACCCGAGCGGGGTCCCGGCACCGGTGGCGGCGGCAAGGGCCTCGACTGGCCGGCACACGGCTGGCACGAGTTCCGCGACCCCAACGAAGAATGGGAGATGACGCTCTACCGTTACGGCGCCAACGTCGTACGTCAGGTCAATCAGAACATTGAGGTGGCCCGCCAGGCGAAGGCGTTCGAGCAGTGGAACCCGAATTGGGTGCATTTCGTGGAGCGCAACGTCGGGGCCTGGATGCACATCGAGCACATCCTCGGGCTCTACGTGTTCAGCCACGCCAACCGGTCCGGCCCGACGAACATGCACAACACGGCGATCGCCGTGAACGGCATGCACAAGATCCGCTTCGCGCAGGACCTCGCGCTGTACAACCTCACGCTCAGCGAGGAGATCGAGGGATTCGACGGCGCGGCGCATCTTGAGGCATGGAACTCCGACCCTGCCTGGCAGGGAGCCCGCAAGCTCGTCGAGGCGCTGACCGCCATCGAAGACGACTGGGGTGAGTCGATTTTCGCCGCGAACGTGGTATTCGAACCGCTGCTGGGCGAGCTGTTCCGAAGCAACCTCGTGCAGCAGGCGGCGGCCGGCAACGGAGATTTCGTGACCCCGACCATCGTGGGTGCCGGTGAGTACGACTACGCGCGGCGCGACCTGCGCATGACCATCGCGATGTTCGAGCCACGGGTCAGCGACAAGGAGTTCGCCGAGCACAACAAGGAGATCATGCAGGGCTGGTTGTCCAAGTGGGTGCCGCAGGCGCTGGAGGCCGCGCGAACGCTGCAGCCACTGTGGTCGCAGCCTGACTTCAAGCCGCCACGGTTCGAAGACGGCCTCGACCGCGCGAAGAACCGCTTCAGCGGGATCGTGTCTGACCTTGGTCTGCAAGTACCGAAGGAGCTGGGCCAGTGACCTCGTCCAAGACTGCCGAGAGCCCGTTCAAGGCCAATAACACCGCTTCGAACATGTGCGGTTTCACGCTGATGAATAACCAGGTTGGCGCGTTGATCGCGCAGGTGATGGCGACCAAGGACAACATCACGGTGACACCACTGCCCTCGATGATCCGGGTGGACGCGAAGAACCGGATGGATCTCGTGTACTCCGAGATCGACGATGCCGCCGGTGAGGAAGAAGGCTGGTTCGACTCCGCCGAGTTCGAGGAAAACATGTCGACGCATTACGGCCGAATGATCCACGAGGACGACCGGACGATCATGTTCGCCAATCCCGAGGACGCGGCTGAGTACATCGACTTCGACCTGAAGGCGAGATAGCCGATGTATGAGAAGGATGGCGAGAAGTATTTCATCGTCGACACCCACTCACACTTTTGGGACGCAAGTCGGGAGAACTGGGTACCGGGTGCGGAGAACTACGCTAAGGGCTGGATCGACTGCTTCTACGGCTACCACCAGCTGGCCCCCCCGGAGACACACTGGGACTACGAGCACTACCTGAAGGTCTCCGAAGAGGACTTCATGCGTGACGTCTTCGACGAGGGCCACGTCGACGTCGCGATCTTCCAGTCCACGTACCTGACCGAGTGGTACAAGACCGGCTTCAACACCGCGGCGCAGAACCATGTGCTGACCGAGAAGTACCCGGACAAACTGATCACCAACGGTCGATTCGACCCGCGGGAGGGTGACGCCGGGCTCAAGCAGCTCGAAGAGGACGCCGAGCGGTTCAACCTCAAAGGCGTGAAGCTCTACACGGCAGAGTGGTACCAGGGCTCCCGCGGCTGGAAGCTCACCGATCCGGAGGCCTACCGGTACCTGGAGCGCTGCCAGGAGCTCGGGATCAAGAACGTCCATGTGCACAAGGGCCCGACGATCTGGCCACTGGACAAGGACGCGTTCGACGCCGCAGACGTCGATGGGGCGGCGACCGACTTCCCGGAGCTGAACTTCATCATCGAGCACGCGAACATTCCGCGCATTGACGACTTCTGCTACATGGCCGTGCAGGAGCCCAACGTCTACGCCGGCTGCTCTGTGGTGATCGGCGCGCTGATGTACGCCCGACCGAAGTTCTTCAACAGGGTGATGGGCGAGCTGCTGTTCTGGGTCGGTGAGGACCGGATGACCTTCGGTGCCGACTACAACATCTGGACGCCGAAGTGGCAGGTCGAGGGCCTCGTCGACTGGCAGATGCCCGATGACGATGCGTTCTCCGATTATCCCCGGCCCACCGTCGCGACCAAAAAGAAGATCCTCGGACTCAACGCTGCGAAGCTTTACGACATCGAGGTCCCAGCCGAGTGCCGGCTGCCCACCGCGGCGGATGAGGATATGGCACCCGGTGAGCAGCTGACCACTGAGGCCGCCGGGGTGCAGGCGTGACGCTTGCCGCACGGACGCTGGCTGCGCTGGAGACGGTGCGCGATCCTGAGCTGGACACTTCGATCGTCGAGCTGCAGTTCGTGTCGTCGTGCACCGTCGGCGCGGACGGGGTGGCGGAAGTGCGGCTGCGCTTGCCGACCTTCTTCTGCGCCCCGAATTTCGCATTCCTGATGGTCGCCGACGCCTACGATGCGGTGTCGGCCGTGGACGGGGTGACCAGGGCGCAGATCGTGCTGGAGGATCACTTCGCCGCCACCACGATCAACGACGGGGTGGCCTCCCGCGCGGGGTTCGTGGGCACGTTCGGTAGCGAGGCGTCTAGCGAGCTGCACGAGCTGCGGACGACTTTCATCCGCAAGGCCATGCTGGCCGGCCAGGACCGGGTGGCCCGACCGCTGCTCGCAGCGGGTGCCCAGCCCGCCGAGCTGGCGGGCATGCGGCTGGGGGACGTGCCGCCCTCGGCTGATCTGGACCGCCTCCGGCAACGCCGGGCAGAGCTTGGCATCCGGTCCGACGATGACGCGCCGCTGCTGGTGGACGGCACTGGTGCGCCCGTGGGGCTTGCGGCCCTACCCCTGCATCTGCGGCGCGTTCGTACCACCAGAGTGACCATCGAAGCCAATGCCGGCCACTGCCTCAGCCTGCTCGCCACCAGATACGGCGTGGGCTCAGCGACCGAAGCTTCAGTCGTTGAAGAACGGAGTAGAGGTTAATGAAAGCAGTCCGGTTGCACGACTACCACAAGCAGCCCGTGGTCGAGGACGTCCAGGAGCCGACCATCTCCGGACCGCTGGATGTGATCGTGCAGATCGGGGGGGCCGGGGTCTGCCGCACCGACCTGCACATCATCGAGGGCCAGTGGGCCGACCGGAGCGGGGTGGCATTGCCCTACACGCTGGGCCATGAGAACGCGGGCTGGGTACACGCGGTCGGCGATGGAGTCACCAACGTCGCCCCGGGGGACACGGTCATCCTGCACCCAGCGCCGAGCTGTGGGCTGTGCCGCGCCTGCCGCGCCGGCGACGACATGCACTGTAGCAACGGCGACTTCCCCGGTCTGGCAGGCGACGGGGGGATGGCCGAGTTCCTGCTGACCTCGGCACGCGCCTGCGTCAAGCTCGACCCGTCGACCCAGCCAGCGGACGTTGCGGCGCTGGCTGACGCCGGCATCACCGCCTACCACGCGGTGCGCAAGGCGATCCCGCTGCTCTATCCCGGGACCACCTGTGTCGTGATCGGCGCCGGCGGCCTCGGGCATATCGGCATCCAGTGCCTCGCCGCATTGACCGCGACCACCGTCATCGTGGTTGACCGGAACCCCGATGCGCTCACACTCGCCGAAGAACTGGGCGCACAGCACACCGTGGTCGCCAACGGGCAACAGGTGGACGCGGTGCAGGACCTCACCGGCGGGGCAGGCGCCGAAGTGGTGCTCGACTTCGTCGCCGAGCAGGGCGCCGAGCAGGACGGCTTCGCGATGACCGGCCGGGCCGGCTCCTACTTCGTGATCGGCTACGGAGGCCAGATCCAGATCCCCACCCTCGACATCATCTCCACCGAGCGCAACATCATCGGCAACATCGTCGGCACCTACAACGACCTCGCCGAGCTGATGGTTCTCGCCCAGGCCGGCAAGGTCACGCTGCACACGAGGGTCTACCCGCTCGATGCGGCCCTGGAGGCGCTCGACGACCTCGACAACGGCCGGGTCCGCGGCCGAGCGATCCTCGTCCCGTAGTTCTCACACCACACCGAGGGAGATCTGATGGCCAAGGAACTACGTTTCGGTGCGGAAGCCCGTGGCCTGCTGCTGGCCGGGGTCGACCAGCTGGCGGAGGCGGTCAAGTCGACGCTCGGGCCCAAGGGACGCAACGTCATCCTGGAGAAGATCACCGGATCGCCGGTGGTAACGAACGACGGTGTGACGATCGCGCGTGAGATCCACCTCAAGAATCAGTTCGAGAACATGGGCGCCCAGCTGGTCAAGGAAGCGGCAATCAAGACCAATGACATCGTCGGCGACGGCACGACGACCGCGACGGTGCTCGCGCAGTCGATCGTCCGCGAGGGCATGAAAGCGATTGACTCAGGCGGCAACCCGGTGCTGGTCAAGCGCGGGATCGACCTCGCCGTGGCGCGGCTGGTCGAGCACTTGCAGAGCGTCGCCCACCCGGTGACCACCGAACACGACTACGCCCGGGTGGCCGCGATCTCGGCCAACGACGACGACATGGTCGGAGAGGTGATCGCGAAGGCGCTGCACACGGTCGGTGACGGCGGCATCGTCACGGTGACCGAGTCCGCGGTGCACGGCATGAGCGTCGAGTTCGTCGAGGGCTTCGAGTGGGACAACGGGTACGTCTCGCCGTACATGGTGACCAACCCGGCCAGCCTGGAAGCGATCATCGACGACCCGTACATCCTGCTGTGCAGCGAGAAGATCACGAAGGTTCAGCAGCTCATGCCGCTGCTCGACAAGGTGATGCGGAATCCGCGGCCGCTGGTGATCGTCGCGGAGAACGTCGAGGGCACCGCGCTGAGCATGCTGGTGCACAACCACGTGAACGGCATTTTCCGGTGCGTGGCGGTCCGGGCGCCCGGTTTCGGCGACCGCAGGCTACGCAAGCTGGAGGACATCGCCACGATGACCGGCGGCGAGGTGTACAGCAAGCACTCCGGTTTCACCCTGGAGACCATGACGGCCAACCAGCTGGGCCGGGCGTCCCAGGTGCGGGTGAACGCCGACCGCACCGCGATCATTGGCGGGGCAGGCTCTGCGGATGCCATCGAGTTCCGGCTCGCGCAGATGCGGGCCGAACGCGAACGTGCGACGTACGGCGTCGATGAGGACGTGCTCAACGAGCGGATCGGGGCGCTGTCCGGGAAGGTCGCGGTGATCAGCGTGGGCGCCCCGACCAACGCGGAGCTCGCCGAGCTGCAGCACCGGGTGGAGGACGCGCTGTCCGCGACGCGCGCCGCGATGGCCGAGGGCATCGTGGCCGGCGGCGGCGCTGCCCTGGTGCACGCCGGCCAGGTGCTGGACGAGCTGGATGTGAAGGACGACTACGCGATGGGCGTCGACATCGTCCGCCGATCGCTCACCGAGCCGGCCCTTCTGATCGCCAGCAACGCCGGCTACTCGGGCCAGGAGGTGGTCAGCAGGATCGTCGAGCTTGGGCTCGACGAGGGATTCGACGCCCTTGAGGGCCGCTTCGGCAACATGATCGAGATGGGCATCATCGATCCCCTGCGGGTGGCCCGGGCAGCGCTGCAGAACGGTGCGTCCGTGGCCGGGCTGCTGCTCACCACCAACTCCCTGGTCGCTGAGGAGCAGACCCCGTGGGGCGGCAGTGCCGCGCTGATGACGGAATTCGGGTCACTGGACGAGGGACTGCGGCAACCGTCTCCCGACTCGAGCACCCCGCAGTCGTTGGGCCTGGGCCCGTCGATCGGCTGAGGCCGCAAATCATTGCCTTCCCCACCTGCGAAGATCAGGGCTGGGTGTGGGTACGCGTCGCGGAGGTCTGATGAGCTCACTGCAACGGACCGCCGCGATTGACCAGCGCTCAGTGCGATCGCCTTGGGTACGCAAGGCGCTGCCGCTGCTCGGCCCGGCATTCGTCGCGTCGATTGCCTACGTCGATCCGGGGAATTTCGCCACGAACGTGGTTGGCGGTGCGCAGTATGGCTACCTGCTGCTGTGGGTGGTCCTCACCGCCAACGTGATGGCGATACTGATCCAGTACCTCTCGGCAAAGGTCGGCATCGTGACCGGGCAAAGCTTGCCCGAGCTGTGCCGGGAACATTTTCCCCGTCCAGTGTCCCGGCTGCTATGGCTGCAGGCCGAGCTGGTGTGCATGGCCACTGACCTCGCCGAATTCGTGGGCGCCGCACTCGCTTTGCACCTGCTCTTCGGTCTTCACCCGCTACAGGCCGGGTTGCTGACCGCGGTGCTCTCCTTCGCCATCCTTGCTTTGCAACCGCGCAGCTTTCGGCGGTTCGAGGCCGTAATCATCGCCCTATTCGCGGCGATCGTCGGGGCCTTTCTCTATCAGACGCTCTCCGTCGGGTTCGACGCCAGTGACATCGCGCACGGCCTGGTGCCTCGACTCGCGGACGCTAACAGCGTGTTGTTCGCGACCGGCATTGTCGGGGCGACAGTGATGCCACACGTGATCTACTTGCACTCCGCACTAACCCCGAGTCGAGTTCCTCGACATGCTGATGAGCATCGGCGACGCTTAGTCCTGGGGATGCAGCGGTACGACATCGTTGTGGCCATGGGGCTGGCCGGGCTTACCAACGCCGCCATGCTCATCGTCGCGGCCGTGGCATTTCACGGTGCTGCTAACCCGGTCGATTCTCTCCCGGCCGCGCACGCCGGACTCGCCACGACGGTAGGAGCGGGCACGGCGTTAGCTTTCGCGCTGGCGCTGCTCGCTTCAGGGATCGCATCATCCAGCGTCGGCACCTATGCCGGGCAGGTTGTCATGCAAGGCTTCATTCAACGGACCATTCCCCTGTTCCTGCGCCGGCTCCTCACGATGGCTCCGGCGCTTGTTGTGCTAGGCCTGGGATTGGACGCGAGTTACGCACTCGTCCTGAGCCAGGTGGTGCTGTCCTTCGGCATACCGTTCGCGCTCGTTCCGTTACTGATCATCACCGCGCGAGAAAATGTGATGGGCTCATTCGTCAACCGGAAACTCACCAGCGCTGCGGGCGGATTCGTTGCATTACTGATCATCGGACTGAATTGCGTCCTCCTGGCCCTCGCACTGTAGCCCGTCCCAGTAGCCCCTGTTTACCGTGCCAGCGCACCCATTCGGGCAACAATGCCTTGGCCGCGATGGTGATCGGATCGTCAGGGATCCAATCGTTGATCAACGCGTGGTTGTTGGTGGTTGGGGTGAACTCTTACCTGTTCCCGACCGCGTTAGTACCGCTTCCATTATCCTGGCGGTCCTCTATCTCGGGTTGGCTGACACGGGGCTACGGCCCCATCGACCATGAAAAGCGGTACTAATCGCGTGATTCGGACACGCGGAGTCCGCGCCGTAACTAATGGCCCGGTGGCTGCGACAGCTGGGCATGGCTACTATCCGGGTTGGCAGTAACAGGCGGAATCCCACGCCCGACGAGGCGCGGGCCATTGCGGATCACATCGTGGACTACCCAAAGGGCGATCACGATATTTGGGACGAGGGCGACCAATCCGTCCTGTTGGCCAGGCCGCAGCTGCGGTGCAAGGACGAGGGGTCGCGACTGACGGTCCCGGTCCGGCTGTTTTAGGTCCCGGCCGTCCCCCGCGAGAAGATCACTGCTGGTCATCAGAAGATCAGGCCAACCGTTGATAGTGCCGCCGTTGAGCAGGCCCAGGACACGCTGGTCAATGCGGGCATGATCACCCGACGATTCTGAGCCCCCTTCTAGTCCGCTTGTCTGGGTGGTCCTCTCTCCCGTGGGGGATCACCCAGACCTATTTCTGTCGGGGGAGGTTCCGATGAGCGAGCAGTCATTGGCCGTCGTTTCCTACACCAGCATTCAACGAGCTGCAGCTGCTCCTGCGCGCTGTACCCGGCCAACTGCCACATGCCTTCCAGGGCGGCCGCTTTTCGCGCAGCCTCCACAAGAAAGTCGGCCAGTTCGGCATCACCTGGTAGGGCTTGCGCGGTAGGTAGCCGCGGTGGCGCGCATCTTCTCGGGCGCGTGAATGGGGAGTGTTCGCTTCCTGGCCAGGAGCAGGCGCGTCCTGCCTCGCATCACCGAAACGATGATGGTCCACTCTGTTCCGCAATGACGGCAGGTCCACGAGTCGGTGTCCGGAGTGCTGTCCAGCCAGCGCAGACCATCTGATTGGCCGCAGCCTGGGCGTCCGCGTCCTGATAGTCGTGTCCGGGCGGAGCGTCCTTGGCGCTGTTGCGTTAGCGGAAGGTGGCACGGGTCGATGGCCGCCTGTGCTGTTCAGATGGCGAGCGTGAGTTCGGACCTGGTTCCTGTCTCTGACCGGTCGGTGAGGACGGTCGCGTCCAGCAGGCATGGTCGCGTTGTAGGTTCGATATCGGGACCGAAGCGAGGATGAGGTGCGACGCGGATGCGGCTGTCACAGAAGACTGGGACCGACGGGAGCTCCGGTTCCACCTGAGTGGTCAGGCAGTGTGAGTGACCTACTGGATCGCCTCCGGCCGGCGCATCGTGCTGCTCACGGTGTTCGGCAAGACCAGAGCCCGGCGGGCGAACTGCGGCGGTGCCGGGTCCGCTGCGACAGGCGGCTGCTCGTCGAGCACCGTCGGTCGGGCGAGCGGGCCGGCCGGGGCGCCGCGTCCAGATGCGGGCGAAGTGCTCGATCGCCGGGATTGTCCAGAGCGGCCCGGTCCCTACCCGTTAGTGTGAAGCCGGGACTATTGGCGCGGTTGGCGATGGTGGCGCCCCGCTGCTCGGCGATCGTGGCCGACCCGTGCGATCGAGCAAGACCAGTTGGCGTAGTGACCAACTCTAATCGCCCAACGTTGGACTACAGAACGTGTCTACTGTTTATGTCGGTTCCGCCATAGGTCGGTCCCGGGTGGTACGGCCGTGTGGTGCGAGACGTTCATTGGTATATTCGAGAAGGGTTCGTGGTACTCGTAGGTGGGCACGAGGATTGGGGAACACCATGCGAGAAGTGATCATTCGTTCTCTCTCGGCGACGATCGTACTCGGAGGACTGCTTTTCGGTGGCATCGGCGTTGCCGCCGCTAACCCAGCGCCTGCGGCGACTCCAGCACAGGCGGCAGAGATGTGCCCGGTTGGCACTTTTTTGGAACCTATGACAGGAATCTGCATGCCTTTCTGATTCCGGGTGGGTAGGCGGCCACTTTTCCGAATCGGGACGCTGGAGATTGCACTGGCTGAATTCATGCTAGCCATGTAGCACTGGCATGCCAGCAAATCCACACTCCTGCTGTCCGAAACTCGCCAGCGTCGACACACCGCCGGATCGGTACGGGTGCGCTGGGCGGTCTGCGAAGGAGTTCGTCGGCGGTGATCGGTAGGTTGCGGTTGCGGACGCCGGATTGGATCGAGGCCGCAGGCGATGGCGGGCTCATCCATGGCCGATTCGCCGGCGAACATGCCGGGGGCTACGCCGGCGCGGGCATCCAGAACGGCACCAGCACATCCAGGGCGTCGAGGCGTTGACCCCCCCTGGCATTGTGTCGAAAAGTTTTTCCGTCGAGGGCGCCGTCAAGCGGTTAAGATGATCGCTGTGACACCGCCGTCACGAGCTCGCAGCGATTCACGGCCGACATCGCTGCGGTTGGTCCATCCCGATGCCCGTTGCCTGTCACCGGCCGGTGCACGAAGGAGACCGATAGTGATGTGGCTAGCCCCTATCGTCGCTGCCGCCATTGCCGCCGGGGGGGTTGTCGCCGGCTGCGGTGGCACCACAGCCACCAGCCCGGTCACGGTACAGCCGCCTGCTGAGCGCGCTACACCTGCCGCCAGCCTGAAGCGTCACAACCAGGATGACGTGGTGTTCTTGCAGAAGATGCTCTCGCACCACGTCCAGACCGGGACCATGTCGGATCTGGCGCACTCGAAGGCGACCTTACCTAAGGTGAAGACTATTGCGCTCCGGATCAAGGCTGCGCAGGACCAACAGATCACCCGGATACACAACCTGCTGGGCGCCTGGGACGCCCCGGATTCTGCTGGTGGCAGTAGCAGCGACCAAGTACCGGGCATGCTGAGCGATCAGCAGATACAGCAGCTCAGGGCGGCCACAGGTAACGCGTTCGACCAGTTGTTCCTGCAGCTGATGATCGCCCACCAGCAAGGCGCAATCCAGATGTCCCAAACCGACCTGGCTCAAGGCAGCGATCCCCAGGCCCGCCGGCTGGCTCAGGACATCATCACCGGCCAGCAGGTTGAGATCAACCAGATGCAGAAACTGATCCAGCCGAGCTGACCTGCCGAGTCCCGGCTAGCATAGGCACCTCCTCTGAGTATGCGCGTGGGATGCGCGCCAGACCGGATGGGCTGACAAAGGCGCCGTCCTTCCGTGAACACCGGGAGCCCGGTGCTGGTGTCTGAGCTGCGCGAGGTGGCTCACCCCCGGTGGCCGATGTTCGCCGAGGCGGCCAGCCGGACCCCGGCCCGGGCCCTGTATTGCTTTCCCCTGCAGATCGGTGCGATCAAGGTGGGGGTGCTGGAGCTGTACCGCGATCAGCCCGGCGTGCTGACCAATGTCGAGTTGGCCGGGGCGCTGCTGCGCGCCGACGTCGCGTTGTGGGCGCTGCTTGGTTCACGCGCCGGCGCGGACCCCGACGGGGCAGAGCCGCAGCGGCTGACCGACCTGGACCGGCTGAGGGCGGAGATCCACCGGGCCACCGGCATGGTCATGGCCCAGCTGGAGACCTCGGCCGAATCGGCCCTGGCGACCCTGCGCGCATTCGCGTACTCCCACGCCCAGCCATTCGACGACGTCGCCCATCAGGTCCTCACCCATCGGCTACGTTTCCCGGTAGACGACCAGTGATCACCCCCCAGCCCCAAAGACGCGGCGCCCGGCCATGGCACCCAGGACGGCCCGGTCATCGGCTTGACCCCAGCCGAACCGTGGTCGTGGCCGCCCGATGCACCCCCCGGCTGGGCTGGCTCACGCGAACGGCGGTTGCTCACGGGCTGCTGGCGAGTATGTATTGAGGTTAGTTCCGTCCCTGACCCCGACGGCCGCTCGATGGGTGTCGTGCGACGGAGGTGGGCAACGTGTCCTTGCCCGACCGCCTCTCTGGCGTTGTTGAGTCTTCCCCTTGGCCGTATTGCTGCACCAGCCGGGCGCTGCTCCCCCAGAGAAAAAGAAGGACAGTAGCGGCGGTGAGAACCGCGAGCGCGCAGACAAAGCAGTCAAGGCGTTCGAGGCCGACTACGGCACCACGTGGCCCAAGGCGGTCGCGAAGATCACCGACAATCTCGACGTGTTGTTAACTCATCGAATCAGCACAGACCCGCTGGCGCGCCGTCAACGCACCCCACCTCGTCGCCCTCGTCCGAGCCGGAGCACAGTTCGAGAACGGCAAACTCGTCGACGACCCGACGGCCAAGGAGGCGATCAACAAGCCGCATGACCAGGGCGGACATGAGACCGGTCGGCATGTCGGTCAGCGGGAACTTCCGGGGCGGGTTGGGCTGCTTGACGGGGGGTGCATGGATGGACTCAGACATGCAGGGTGGGCCGGTAGACGAGCTCTTGGATGTTGCCGTCGAGCGTCCGGCTCTCGATCAGCTCGAGGTCGAAGTCGGCCGCACCCTGGAAGATCGGGTCCACTCCGGTCTGACCGGTGATCACAGGGAAGAGCGTCACCTGGACGCGGTCGACCAGACCGGCGGCCATCAGCGCCCGGTTCAGCGACAGGCTGCCGTGCGAGCGCAACGGCACCTTGGACTCCTCCTTGAGTCGGGCGACGACGTCGACGGCGTCACCGCGCACGACGGTCGCCTCCGGCCAGTCGAGGGGCCCTTCCAGCGTGGTCGACACCACCGTTGCCGGCATGTTCCTCATCCGGGTGACCCATGGGTCACGCACCTCGGACTCCTCGGTGCTCGAGGCCAGCATCTGCGCGAACGCCCGGTACGTGTTGGCCCCGAAGACCATCCGCTGCTCCTCGCCGTACACAGCGAGGCGGTGGTCGAGCAGCTCGGGGCCTTGCTTGCCCCAGTAGCCGCCCCAGTCACCGCTGCTGTTGTAGGAGCCGAAGCCGTCGAGGCTGGAAAAGACGTCGAAGGTATAGGTAGCGGTCATGATGCTCTCCTCGAGTGCGGTTGATCGGGTATGTGGATACAGACTGGAAACCACGGCGAAACTCATCGCCGTTGGACTCCTGGATGCCACCGGACAGTCAGATTCCGGTCGCAATCGCCGAAGACGGCTGGAGGCTGCTTGACTGGAATGGCAAACTTCGCCTAGCTGGATCCGAGCGCGATGATTTCTGCAGCCGTCTCTGGTCAACACATCAGAGCAGATCCATCTGAGCCCCGGGAGGAACCGTGACCGAGCAGACCGCCAGCGCCCTACCCCCAGTCGTCGACCGGCAGACCTGGCAGGCCGCGCTCGACGATCTGCGTATGCGGGAGAAGGCCGCCACCCGTGAACTCGACGCCATCGCTGGACAACGCCGCAGACTGCCGATGGTCGAGCTCCCGGACTACACGCTGATCGGTTCGGACGGCCCCATCCGACTGGTCGACGTATTTGACGGGCGCTCCCAACTCATCGTCTACAACCACATGTGGTCCGACGGCGCGGAGTGGCAGTGCGGCGGCTGTACCGGGCTCACGTCGCAGTACGTCCGGCTGGGCTTCCTCGACAGCTACGATGCCCGCTTTGTCATCGTCACCAACGGGCCCATCGACGAAGCGCTGGCCTACAAGGCCAAAGTCGGCAACAAAATGGACTGGTACTCGTCGTCGGAAAGCTCGTTCGGCGCCGACGTAGGCGCGCCGCCCGGCGCGGGCTTCGCGGTGAACGTGTTCCTCCGCGACGGCGACAAGGTCTACCGCACCTGGCACACCGACGGCCGCGGTACCGAACAGCTCAGCTACACCTTCGCGTTGATCGACATCCTGCCGTGGGGCCGCCAGGAGGAATGGCAGGACTCACCCGACGGTTGGCCGAAGTCGCCCACCTACTCCAACTGGCTCGACTCTCCCGATGTCGCCCGGCTCTACGGCCCGAACGGAGACGCCGTAGCGAGGCCCGCGAGATCCGGTGGTCTCTAGCGATGTGAGGTTGAAGTGATGGCAACGAAGCCTTCGCGCAATGGTCACCTGCCGATCAACGGTCTGAGCCTCTATCACGAAGTGTATGGCGAGCTCGGCAAGTCGAAAACGTCTCCGTTGCTGCTTATCCCTGGCGCGTTCATGGCCACCGACTCGATGAAGTCGTGGGTGTCCGCCTTCGCGGGCAAGCGCGCCGTGATCGTCTTCGATCAGCAAGGGCACGGCCGCACCCCGGATACTTCGCGCACGATGTCTTACGAGCAGTTCGCCGACGATGCTGCGGCGTTGCTGCGCGCGTTGAAGGTCGAGCGCGCGGATGTGATGGGCTACTCGCAAGGCGGCGGGGTCGCGCTGCAGCTCGCGCTCCGTCACCCGACGCTCGTCAACAAGCTGGTCTCGTTGTCCGCCACCCACCGCAAGGACGGCTGGTACCCGTCGGTGTTGGAGGGCATCGAGGGTCTGCGCGCCACAGCGTTTGCCGGTACGCCCGTCGAGAAGGCGTTCAAGGAGCACACGCCGGACGCCACGGCATTCGACGCCTACCTCGAAAAGATGAAAGTCTTGAACATCGATGACCAGAACATCAGCGACGCGCAGATGCGTTCGATTTCTGCGAAGACGATGGTCATCGTCGGTGATGCGGATGCCGTGAAGCCGGAGCATGCGCTGGCGATGTTCAAGCTACGCGGTGGCGGCGATGAGGAAGCGGCAGCGTCGGGAATGCTGCAGAAAGTTCCGGCCGCGCGCTTGGTGATTCTGGCGGCGACGTCGCATATTGGCATCTCGGGGGAGTCAGCGGTACTGGTGCCGATGGTGAGTGCGTTTCTCGATGATGTGCCGCCGGCGACACCGGATCTCTTTTAGACTTCGCCCGCACAGCGGGAGCAAGATCCTCCACCTGTGGCGGACCAAACCCGTCGACGAGAAATTTGTCTTGACAATTCCTCCCCACTGCTAGCCCTGTTGGCCTACCGCAACCCATACTCGGTGGGTGGCTCAGTGAGAAATGTTGTCAGGCCTACCACGGTGGATTCGTAGCGCCGCTGGCGCACGATCCGCAGCGAGTGATTCGGGCTCTTCTCCAGGGCGCGGGGCGACCCTCGTTGCGTCACCAGCAGCACCCGGAGCGCAGGAGCTAATGGACAGTCCAATGGACAAGATCCGGGCGTGAGCAGGACGTCAGGCGCCGGGTGGCGGGGCCGGTCAGTCGGGGGG
>CAXUFG010000110.1:0-13713 GCA_964250265.1 uncultured Pseudonocardiaceae bacterium
CACCAGCCCGGCGAGAAGCTTGCCGCAGTTGCCGACCACGACCGTGCGGACTTGATGGGGCGGCTCAATCCGGCCATCCACGGCGAGGGTGATCGGGGACCTCGAACCCCACAGCGCGCGCAGGCCGGAGAGGAAATACGCCAGCGGGCCCAGCCGCGACTTCAATTTGTGGGGCGCGCCGGCCATGATTGCCGCATCGAAACCGACCCCGGCCATCACCAGAAATACCTGCTCCTCGGCGCGATCATCGATGAACACCCGACCGACATCGATCGCACGGTTTTTCCCGGACAACGCAATCCGAGTGGCTCGGGCCGGGTCGTTCAGCCCGATGGCGAGGTTACGGGCCAGCAGGTTGCCGGTACCCGCGGGCACCACGCCCAGCGCGGTGTTCGATCCGGCGAGGACCTGCGCCACGTGGCGGTTCGTGCCATCTCCGCCGCAGACGAGCACCACATCAGCGCCGGCGGCCAGCGCGATTCTGGCCTGACCGCCACCCGGGTCCTCGACGGTGGTCTCAAGCCACAGCGGTGGCGCCCACCCCAGCTCCGCGCACACCCTGGTGATCTGGATCTGCAGCGCCGTCAAGTCATCGACGTTGCTCGGGTTGACCACCACTGCGGGCAACGGGCAGTCCGGCAGCGAGCGTGGCGCCGTGCCCGGCTCGGTGGTATTGCTGGGAGCTGTCGCGCGTGGGTGCGCAGCGCCGCCCCGGGCCCGCACGTCAGATGGCCCGCTGGGGGCCCGCCGAGCTCCGCCTACCTCAACTGTGCGCATCGACGTGATCTGGGTGGAGCTGGTGGTCCGATCCGACGTCATGTCGGGGTTCCCGTCCTGGCCTGAACGACAGCCGGTGTCATGGTGAGACCGAGAACGACGCGGGCTACGAATACCGTGCGCACGGAAAGTAATCGGTCAGTGCAAACAGTACCCTCAATCGGTTCACTATGCGAGCGGTGCCAGTCCGCCCGTTCACCAAAACCGCGCGGTACCGCAGGAGGCGGAAGATCAACAGTACCCGGGCCGAAGCGCGGCGATCGACTCGAAGCCCGACAGTTCGATCAGCCGCCGAGTGGGCGAATCGAGTGGCACGATGAGTTCCAGCACTATCCGCAACGCCTGCAGCCGGGAGGCCAACCCGTACAGGATCCTTATCCCCGCACTGTCTATGTAGCTAAGTTCGGTGAGATCGACTGACACGGCGCTCGGCTGGTCAGAGACGGCTGAGCGGATCTCGTCCTCGACGACTGCAGCGTTCGCTAGATCAATCTCGCCGCTGAGCGTGATATGCATCGACCCATCCTTGGTGCTGCACTCCACCTTCGCCGCGGTCATCGAGCAGCCACCTGGGCCAGACGGCGACGGATGACCACGTTGGTCCCGGTAGGGCCGTGATCGATACGTAGATCGTCGCTACAGTCGCGCATGAACAGGGTCCCTCGTCCTCGGTCTTCATTGCGGGGCAGGCGCCAACGGCCGGTATCGCGGACGGTGGCAAGTACGTAAGGCTGCTGCAGCTCCAGATGCACCATCACAGTGCCGCCACCAGGGCCGTAAGCGTGCTCGACGGCATTGCTAGCTGCTTCACCGACAGCGACCAACAAGTCAGCGACCGCACGCGGCGGTGCGCCGACAGCCGACAGCCACCGGCGCACCGCAAGCCGGATGTCCCTCAACGACCACGGCAGCGCTGGCACAACCAGGTCTAGGGGGCCGACATCGCCGCTGTCCTGGCGTCTCACCGCAAGCACAGCAACATCATCACCAGGAACATCACTACCCACTAGCCGGGCCATGACCTGCCTGCACAGGGAATCGACAGGGCCAGCCACTACCGACTCACACAGGCGCTCGAGGCCGACATCAAGCGAGTTGCTGGGGCTCTCCACCAAACCGTCGGTGTAAAAGCAGAGGAGTGCGCCCGGCGGCAGGTTGACGGTGGTCGCACGGCGTCGCAGCCCACCAGGCACGCCTACCGGATGGTCGCTCGGCACCTCAAGGAGGACCGTCGGTTGATCGGGGAGGGCAAGCACCGGCGGAGGATGGCCCGCCGAGGACAGGTACAAGCGCTCAAACGATGGCTCGAACATCGCCAACAACACCGTGGCCATCATCTCCGGCTCGAAGTGCTGCACATGCTGGTCGAGCCTGCTCAGCACCTCGGCGGGATCACCCCCGAGCAGCGCATAAGCACGCAATGCGTTGCGCATCCGGCCCATCACATCGGCGGCGACCAGGCCACGCCCAACCACATCTCCGATCACAATGCACAACCTGCCGGAGGGAAGAGTGAAGACGTCGTACCAGTCGCCACCGACCCCGCCATCCTCAGCCGGTACGTAGCGGGCAGCCAACTCAAGACCCGGCACCACCGGCAGCCGCGCTGGTAGCAGGCTGCGCTGAAACACCGCAGCAGCAGCCCGCTCGACTTCGGCACGCCGTGTTTGGGTGGCCAGCGCAACCCGTTCAGCTGCGATCTGGAGCAGCCTGGTGTCCTCAACGGTGAACCGGCGGGGGACGAGCGTGCCGACATGCAGGACACCGATCACCGTCCCACTGCTCAGCATCGGCACCCCGAGTAAGGAGCAGATTCCATGCTCAGGAAGAAGCGAATGGAGCACGTTCGTGTGATCAACCTTTTCGATGACCACGGGCCGCTTCTCCGCCGCGACGCGACCGGCGAAACCCTTGCCCATCGGGACGCGAATCCCCTGACGCACCGTCGCTTCGATTCCTTTGGCAGCGGTAGCGACAAGCTCCTGGCTGGAGGCGTCGAGTAAGAGCACGGTAGCTGTGTCGACCTGGAGGAGCTCCCGCACCCGGTCGAGCAACTCGGCCAGGAGGCCCTCGACGTCCAGATGAGCGAGTGCCGCGTCGGTCAGGGACTCAATGCGACGCAACAGGGAGTCGTCAGCTTCCGACACCCTGCTCAGCTCGCCCGGCGTCGACACGGTCCGAGCGTAACCCACGTTCGAGTGAAACAGCTGACATCTTTCCTACGCCTTCAATTCTTCGTTTCTAACTGTGAGGTCTGCGGCACAATGTGTGAGATACCGTTGCCGTTCTCGTCGTATCTGCATCAGAGATCGCGTCGCGGTGATCGATTACTTTGTTGGTTCAGCCACCGACACCGGGAAGTCCGGGTAACAGAGGCGGGGGCGGCGTCATCTCGCTTGGTGGCGGCCGGTTGGCCGTGGTCGTGGCTGGACTCTGTTCAATGCTGCCCTCACCGTTCGGGGCAGGGGTGCTGGTAGCGGGCGGTTCAGAGGACTCCGTGGGGGTTTCGGCCGGGGTCTCGGATGTCGACCCCGCCGGGCCAGGCGAAGCGGGCGGGGCGGTCGGCCTCTGTGGACCAGATCGATCATCGACCACCTGCCCGATTGTGGTTCCCTTGCCGTTACCTCCCACCGTCCCACCGCTGGCCCACTCGAAACCGGTGATCGCCATCATGGCCAGCACGAAGCCACCGAAGGCCCCGACGGCCACCACCCCCCAACTCAACCTGGACAACCGCCGGGCACGATCGGAGGGCGCAGCGGCCGACGCCGGCCGAGAGCGATGGGCCAGAGAGCGGACCCTCTGCCGGCTGCGTTCCAGTGAGGCCTGGTAAACGGCGGTAGCTACCGTGGTGACCACGCTAGCCGCACCGGCGCCGATGAGGGTGCCTTCCGCGCCGAGCCTGGAGCCGAGCACAGCAGTGGTCACCGCCGCCAGGGCCGCTGCTGCGACACGACTCAGGTTGAGGTCGGTCTTGCGCGTGGTGTCATCCGGGCTGGTAGGCGTGCGAGGCGCAGTCATGGTCTCCGTTATGTCGGCGGATCTGCTCAGCTGTGACCGACGCGCGGGACGTCGGTTCGGACGGCGGCTTAGATTAGCCATGGAGCTCTACCACGGCTACTTGTACTCCGACGCGCATGAGGGGCGACGGGACCTGCCTGACGTTGTCTTGTGCTGGGGCTCCTGGGAACCTTCAACTGTGGCCAAGCCGACGACGGCACACGTGGACACGTCCTGGCGCGCCAAGACCGCCCCACGGATCAGCGACTTGTTGCGGCTACCCACCGGCCCGGTGGACCTCAATGCCTTCGTCACGCGGGCGACCCCGGGCTTCACCGACTCGGGCAAATCGGACGCCATAGCGGCGATAGCCCACCTCGGACCGCGGTTGACGAATTTGCAGGAGCAGCTCTACGCCGAAGGGAACACCGGAGGCCACCGAGATGGCCGGCGGTGCCTGCTCCTCGTGCTGCAGGGCATGGATACCGCCGGCAAGGGAGGTACTGTCAAGCACGTTCTGGGGCTGACCAATCCGATGGGCGTGCAGTATCACGCGTTCAAGAAGCCGACAACCGACGAGCTTGAGCACCACTTCCTGTGGCGGGTCAAGCGCCGGCTACCGCCACCCGGGATCATCGGCGTCTTCGATCGCTCCCATTACGAGGACGTGGTGGTGGTTCGGGTGCAGGAGCTCGTGCCGCCCGAGCGGTGGTCGCGCCGTTATGACGCCATCAACCGCTTCGAAAGAAAGCTGACCGCCTCAGGAACCAGAGTGGTGAAATGCTTCCTCCACATCTCTAAGAAGGAGCAGCGCAAGCGCTTGATCGCACGGTTGGACGACCCCACGAAGCGCTGGAAATACGATCCGGCCGACGTCGACCACCGCGCGTATTGGAACGACTACCAGCAGGCGTACGCAGACGCGCTCGAGAAATGCAATTCCGAAGTCGCGCCGTGGCATGTCGTGCCGGCCGATCACAAGTGGTACCGCAATTGGGCGATCACACGGATCCTCGTCGAACAGCTGGAGGAGATGGCGCTGACCTGGCCAGTTCCGGAGAGCTGGAACCCCGAGGAGCAGCTTGCGCGTTTGGCAGGTCACCCGAGACCTGCACCCCGGTGAAGATCACTGGTCCGGACAACCGACACGCGGCTCGATGAGCGCGTCCCGCATCGTCGTCTACTTACACACTCTGGTCATAGACGCCCCGATCGTTGACACTTAAGAGTGAAGATCTGACCCGATCGGGGGTATAAATGTTCAACGAGCCGTTCCGCATTGTCGACCTTGGGGTGTTCCTCGATCAAGCGAACTACCCGCCGTGGGGCTTCAAGTCGAAGGTGATCGACCACCAGCGCGGCGCGGCCGCGATGGCGAACTTCTTCAACGTCCGGGGTGTCTTCAGCACGGAGGGAAACCAGATCAGCAGGCAGGACTTCCCCGAGGAGATGGGTCTGGGCTGGATGGATGTGCATCTGTCGGACCACGCCGGCAACCACATCGACGCGCCGTGGCACTTCGGGCCCATGGTGGAAGGCCGTCCGGCCAAGACGATCGACGAAGTGCCGTTGGAATGGTGCTGCGGACCAGGTGTGCGCCTGGACTTCCGCTCCCACTTGGGCCGCGACATCACCGTCGCCGATCTGAGCGAACAGGTCGAACGCACCGGCGCGGACCTCCGTCCCGGCACCATCGTGCTGCTCTGGACCGGAGCCGACGCGTTCATCGACGACGACGATCGATATTTCCAGTGCCAGGGCGGTCTGTCGCCGGAGGGTCTGCACTGGCTGCTCGATCGCGGCGTCAAGCTGATCGGGATCGACGCGTACGCGATGGATGTGTCCTACGCGTCGATGGAGAAGGCCCGGCTCGCCAAGACGCCACAGTTCTTCCCGCTGCATTTCGTGGGCCGTGCCCGCGAGCACATGCACCTGGAGAAACTCACGAACCTGGGCGCGCTGCCCCGGCCGACGGGATTCTTCTTCTCGGCGTTGCCGATGAAGCTGCGCGGCGGCTCGGCCGGTTGGGTCCGCCCGGTGGCGATGGTCCCGGAAAGTCATTTCGAGGCCACCGGCCAAGCCGGCAATCAGACTCAGGCCGGCCAAGCCGGCAATCAGACTCAGGACGGAGCGGCGTGATGGCGTCCCAGACCCGGCTGGATCGGGCGACCTGGCGGCCGATGCACAATCGCATCCTGCTCGCGCTGGGGATCGGCTGGGCACTGGATTCCTTCGAGGTCCAGATCATCGGCAGCGTGCTCACCCCACTGGCGAAGGACTTCGGCGTGCTCGGCCCCGATGGCGC
The DNA here is from genome assembly GCA_964250265.1 of uncultured Pseudonocardiaceae bacterium. Classification (GTDB taxonomy): domain Bacteria; phylum Actinomycetota; class Actinomycetes; order Mycobacteriales; family Pseudonocardiaceae. The sequence continues at coordinate 6,083 of CAXUFG010000110.1, forward strand.
GATCTCGCCAGGAGCGGTTTCCCTGATCTGGGTGGTGTGGTTCGCCGGGCTGATGACCGGCGCCACCGCGTTCGGCTGGCTGGCCGACCGGTTCGGCCGCAAGCGCCTGTTCGTGGCGACCCTGGTGATGTACTCGATCGCGACGGTGATCAGCGCGTTCTCCCCGACGTTCGGGGTATTCCTGATCTTCCGATTCATCACCGCCGCAGGTGTGGGCGGGGAGTACTCGGCCGTCACCTCAGCGATTGCCGAGTTCATGCCGACCCGTCGCCGCGGCGCCGCTACCGCCACCACCATGAACTTCTGGTCCATCGGCGGCATCGTGGCGGGATTGATCGGCATCTTTTTCCTCAACAGCTTTGTGGCCGACCAACTCGCACTCGGCGGTGTCACCTTGTCGGCCTGGCGGCTGTGCCTGCTATTCGGCGCAGCTGCCGCGATCTATGCCCTGATCGCCCGCCGTGCCATCCCCGAATCCCCCCGGTGGTTGGCGTCTCAGGGTCGCCGCGCAGAGGCCAACACGATCATCACCGAGATCAGCGGTCTCCCGGACGACGGCACTGACCAGGTGGGCACACCCAGCAACCGGTCGCTGGGCTCGCAGGTCTCCGAGCTGTGGACGAACTGGCGGCCCCGGTTGGTGTACGGGATGGTGCTGGAGTTCTCCGGCAGCGCGGCCTACTACGGGCTGTTCACCTTCCTGTCGGCCTACGTCCTGGTTCCCGCACAAGTCGACGTCTCCTCTGCGGCTGTGCCGTTGTTCTATCTGATCGGAAACATCGGCGCGCTGGCCGGCGGGTTCACCGTGGCCGCATTGATCGACCGGATCGGCCGCACAACGGTGACCCGGCTCTCCTATGGCACGGCCACCATCTCGGTGCTGCTGCTTGCGCTTGCCGCGCTGTCCAGGTCCCCGGCCGCCACCCTGGCCGCGTTCACATTGTGTGTGTTCTCGGCGACCTGCTCGTGGATCTCCGCCTACACCACCTTCAGCGAGTTGTTCCCGACGCAGTTGCGCGCGACCGGCGTCGGGGTGTCGGTGGCGGCAGGCCGGCTGGGCGGGATGGTGGGGGTTGTCGGGCTGTCCTTCGCCGTGGCCGGCCTCGGGCTGATCTCCGCGTTCGCCATCCTCGCGGTGTTCTTCGGCATCGGCGCCATCGCCGCGCTGCTGTGGGGCCGCCGGGGCGGAATCGAGGCTCGTGGCCTGCCCCTTGACGCGGTCGCACCCGTACCGGTCTGAATCCTGATCACAACTCACGAACTGCCCCATTCAACGGATCCGAGAACAACCCGAGCTCAACAGCAGCGCTTTTTGATCAAGCTCCAACAGCTCTGCTGTTGAGTTCGGGAGGAAGAGAGCTGAAGACCCGCCTGGCGGCGGGATTCGCAACGCCAGGCGGGCCGGGGAGGGACTGCTGTCCCGTTAGCCGCGCACCCTCTCAGCCAACCTGGCTTTCCGCAAGCCCCAGCTGCAGAGGCCGGGCTCTGCGCAACGTGGGGGCCTACCTGGTTATCTCGGCCCACACGGTGTTGCCGTCGGGCTGGACGTCGACACCCCATGCCGCGGTGAGGCTCTCCACCAGTTCCAGACCCCGGCCCCGCACCCGTCCGAGCGGATCGGTCGAACGCTGCACAGGGCCGGGAAACCCGACTGGAGAGGAGTCCCGCACAGCTACCCGCAGCCCGCGTGGGCCCCGCTCGAGGGTCAGCCCGACGCCGGTGCAGGCGTGTTCCACCGCGTTGGACACCAATTCACTGACCACAAACCCGGCAGTGTCCACCAACCCTTCGTCGACCTGCCACTTCGGACACATCTCGCGGACCAGCCGGCGGGCCGACGCGGCAGCTCCGGCATCGCAGGGCAGCTGGACGCGCACCCGCACGACCGCCGGCCGCGAATCAATCGCGGCCTCGGCCTCAAGCCGCAGCTGGTACACCGGCACCAGGGACGATACCTGGCGAGCCGCCAGTGCCTGAGCCATCTCCAGGTCGGGCCGGCACAGCGCAAGCTTTGCCGAAGGCCAACCCCCGCATTGGGCCAGTACCGCGGGAAAGACCGTCACACAGGATTCCCGGCCCACCCGGAGTCCATCGAGGTCAGCCACGACCCGGCTGTGCTCAGCCAGCTCCTTTGCCAGTGTTTCCCGCAGCTCCGCCACGGCGCGAACCGTGAGCAACCCTCGGGGGTGGACGACGACCACCCGCCCATGACGATGCACAGCGATGTCGAGTGCGGAATCCATTGATCCACTCCACCCTGCCTACGGAGCGTGCTCAGACCGGTGCGTAAAGTTTACACACACCGGAGGCTCGCTGGCTAAAAAAGGGACACTGTTCACTATTTTCGGACAAAAGCGACGTTTCGGTGGTCAGGCTTGCTTGACGTTCGGTTGACGGCCATTGCTGAGCGTGTACGGTCGAATCTCGCCTGTGACGCCCTCGGGGGAGGAGTTCGACAAGTGACACCAGTGACATTGACAGAGGTGATCGGCGATCAACTCGACACCGTCACACCTGCACCACCGCGTAGTGGTCCCATGGTCATCGCAACGTTGAGCTGTTCGCAACCCGACACGGCGGTGTGCCGGGTAACCGGAAGTGTTGACTTGGTCACAGCACCGGTCCTTGCCGCCAGCCTTATCGAAGCGGTCCATGACGGTCGGCCGCACCTCGTCATCGACCTGTCGGCCGTCACTCTCCTCGACTCCACCAGCCTGCATGCTGTCCTGGACGCTCTCGATGTCTACGACATCGACGGTCACCTCGCGATCGTGATCGATTCCCGCTCGGACGCCATCACCCGGCCCGAAATCAGTGAGTTGAGCGAGATCGTCGATATTCATCACGATCTCGCTAGCGCAATGCGCGCCTGCGCCCGTGCCTCGGTCTCCCCTGGCGGACGCCATCGAGCCCAGGTCCTGCTCGCGTAGCCCGATCCGCCATCTAGCGGCTTTTGAGAACCCGGTTTCCTCGCTACGGTCGCTGGTCGGCACGCTGGAGAGTAATAACGGGGCGAAGGGGGCTGCCGTGGTGACACACGCAACGAAGGCTGACTGGCAGCAGGGCCAGGATGCCCTCCGTCAAGAGGTCGAGCGGGTCACCACCCTGCTGCGATCCATCCAGGATCCCACCGTTCCCGCGGTGGGATCCTGGAATATCGGTGAGGTCGCTGCGCACCTCACTCACGTCTGGATGGGATTGCCCTGCCAGGCACGAGGGGATCTTTCGCAGGTCTATGAGGTGGTGCCAGACATCGCCGGCACGGCTGGCGAGTCGATGATCCCCGATATCTGGGACCTGTCCGACTTCAACGCTCGCGCGTTGCAGAACGACCCCGAGCGTGATCTAGCTGTCCTGGCTGATCGGATCGAGGCCGAGGCGGAGAAGTACTTCGGTGAATGCTCCCGGGCAGAGCCCGATGCGCAGCGTCCATGGCTGGTCGAGGGGATGCGGCTCCCCCTGTCGATCACGACCTACAACCTGCTGAACGAGACCCTCGTCCATGGTTACGACCTTGCCCGTGCCGCTGGGCGGAAGTGGCCGATCGAACCTTCCCATGCGGCCATGACGCTGGGACAGTTCACCTTCCGGATCTTTCAGGCGGCTCCTCCTCGCACGTTCACCAATGCGAAGTCTGCACACGTCCGGGCCACCTACGACATCCGCATCCGGGGTGCCGACAGCTTCTATTTCGTCTTCAACGAGGGCGACTTCACCGTCGAAGAGCCGTCTTCCCGCACAGTTGACTGTCACATCTCGGCTGACCCCGTCGCGATGCTTCTGGTGGTCTTCGCTCGGCAGAGCCAGTGGTCGGCGATCGCCGCGGGCAAGTTGATGGCCTGGGGCCGCAAACCATGGCTGGGACTCCAGCTCAGGGGTTTTCTGCGCAACCCGTAATTCCTGCGAGGATCCGTCACGTGACGGATGTGGATAGCTCGTGCTCGTCGTTACGGTCAGCAATCTGAACGCCGAGCAGCGAGCGACGAGCGACGAGGCTGACGTGGTCACCATTACAACGAAAGCCAGCTGGCAGCAGGGCCAGGATGCCCTTCGCGACGCGGTTGCGCGGGTGACGAGCCTGCTGCGATCCGTTCGCGACCCAGGCGCTCACGCGGTGGGGCAATGGAGCCTCGGTGAGGTGGCCATGCACCTCTCCCAGGCCTGGATCGCCGTGCCCGGCCTGGCCAGGCAGGACCTGTCGCGGATCCACGAGGTGATACCCAGCCTCGCCGGCACCGCCGGCGACTCGCTGATCAGGGATATGTGGGACCTGGGCGAGACGACCATCCGCGGGGTGCGCTCCGACCCCGAGCGGGATCCGCGCGTGCTGGCCGACCGCATCGAGGCCCGGGCCCAGGAGTACTTCAGCGAATGCTCGGGAGCAGATCCCAACGCGCCGCGCCCGTGGTTGGTGCGAGGCGCCACCGTCAGCCAGTCGACCTTGACCTACCACCTGCTGAACGAGACCGTCATGCACGGCGGCGACATCGCGCATGCCGCCGGGCGCCGGTGGCAGATCGAGCCAGCGCACGCCGCGATGGTGCTGGGACGGTTCGTGGTGCCAGTGCTGCAAGCGCTCGATCCGCGGGCCATGCTGGACGCTGAGCGGGCGGCAGGTCTGCGGGCCACCTACGACATCCGTATCCGGGGCGGTGATCGTTTCCATTTCATCTTCCACGACGGCACGCTCACCGTCGAAGAGCCGTCCGCACGCAACGTCGACTGTCACATCTCCGCCGATCCGGTGGCGTTTCTCATGGTGGTGTGGAGCCGGCAGAGTCAATGGTCGGCGATCGCCAAGGGCAAGCTGCTGGCCTGGGGCCGCAAACCGTGGTTAGGACCGCGGTTCAGGAGCCTGATCCGGAACCCGTAGAGGCTGATCTAATCCCGTAATGGCAGGCGTAACCTTCCCGGTGTGCCGCTCCCGTTCCTTGGCCGCTCCGGGGAGCTGGCGGTGTTGCAAGGGCTCCTGGACGATGCCGGTCACGGAGTGGGCCAGGCCGCCGTCCTGCAGGGTGAAGCCGGGATCGGAAAGACCCGGCTGCTTGCCGAGATCGCGACCCACGCCGCCCAGCAGGGCTTCCGCGTCCTGTCGGGTACCACCGACGAACTGAGCCGGGATCGCCCGCTCGGGGCGTTGATCGAGGCCTTCGGGCTGCGGGCCGGCTCCACCGATCCGGAACGGGCCGAGATCGGTCGGCTCATCATCGGCGATGCGCCACCGTTCCACTCCGGGGTCGCTGATCTCAGTTTTCGCGTCATTGACGCGTCGGTTGCCTTGCTCGAGCGGCTGGCCACCGAAGCACCCGTCGTGGTGGCATTCGAAGACCAGCACTGGGCCGATCCCACCACGCTGCGCGCCGTCCGCGCCATCGGGAGAGTCCTGCCTCATCTTCCGGTCGTTCTGCTCATCACCCTGCGGCCTTTCCCTGAACGCCCCGAGCTGGTGCAGTTGATCGAGGAGCTGTTGAACCAGGGCGCAGCACACCTGAGGCTGGCCGCCCTGGACGACCCTGCCGTGACCGCCCTGGCCACAGCGGTGGCCGGTGCGCCACCCGGGCCGGCGCTATCCGCGCAGCTGTCGTGGGCAGCAGGCAACCCACTGTTCGTGATCGAACTGGTCAAGGCCCTGCGCGACCAGCAGATACTGACGGTGCAGCAGGGACGAGCAGAGGCCGCGGATCGCGTGCTGCCGGCCACCCTGCAGATGACCATCCTGCGGCGGATGAGCTTCCTCCCGGCGGCGACGTTGGAGGTCCTCAAGATCGCGGCCGTGCTCGGGCGAGAGTTCTCGATGGCCGAGCTCGCCGCAGTCACCGGCCGCAGCGCGATCACGCTGCTACCCGAGCTCGATGCGGCCTTGCGGGCAGGCCTGCTGGGCCAGGCGCCGGCAGGAGAGCTCGCGTTTCGCCATGAACTCATGCGAGAAGCGATCTACCACAATCTCGCGCTGCCACTTCGCCAGGGCATCCACCGGGAGGTGGCAAGGTCCCTGACCGCCGCCGGCATCCCGGCTGTGCGGCTGGCCGACCATCTGTTCCTCGGTGCCAGCACGACCGATCCCGAATCACTGCGATGGCTTCGCCGGGCGGCTGCCGAGGCCGCGCCGCGCTCCCCGGCGGTGGCGGTCACGCTCTGCGAGCGGGCGTTCGAGCTCACCGGCGCCGACGATCCGGACCATGATGCGGTGGCCGCGGAGTTGGCGCCGTTGCTGCTCCAGACCGGTCAGCCCAAGGAAGCCGAACGGATCGCCCGAGAGGTCCTCGCCCGCGGCCCGACTGCGGCCGTCGAGGTCGCCCTGCGGCGTGCGCTGGGGGAGGTGCTGTGGGCGATGGGCTGGCTGGAACCGGCGGTCGCCGAGCTCGAAGCGGTCGCCCGCGTGCCCGGCGCAGCCGACCGTGACCGGGCGGGCGCGCTGGCCCTGGCCGCCAACATCAGGTTGTTCGTCGGCGATCGGCAAGGAGCGTGCACTCAGGCGCTACGGGCCCAGGCGCTGGCACCGGAGGACGACTTCGCCTCCTGCCTCGCTGCGCAGACCTTGGCGGTGGCCGCCGACGCACGGGGTGAGGTGGCCGGGGCTGTGCAGCTGGCCGAACAGGCTGTCGAGATCGCGACCCGCAGCCGGGATCCCCGGGTCGGCCACCTGCACCCGCATTTCCACCTCGGCATGGTGTTGGTGGACGCCGACCGTCGAGACGGCGCTCTGGCCGCGCTGCAGCTGGGCCGGCGGCTGGGTGAGGAGCGAGGCAATGTGATGTGGCTACCGCTGCACCACGTGCTGCTGGCCCACACCCGGGCCGTCAGCGGGGAGCTGACCGATGCCCTGGCCGAGGCGGACGCCGGCCTGCTCCTCGCTGACGAGGTCGGGACCCGGCTGCATGCCGCTGTCCTGCATGGCACCGCCGCCTGGATAGCACTCCAGCAGGGCGACATCGCTGCAGCTGAGGCCCGCATGGTCGACGCTGCGGAAGAGCTCACGGCATCGGTCAGCCAGGACTGGCGGCTGACGGCCATCGCCGATGGTCTGCGGGTCGCCGGGGCCCGCTGGCCCTTGGAGTGGGGCCTGTGGGTCCAGGCGTTGCTGTGGGAAGCCCGGGGAGACGCCGGCCAGGCACTGGCACTGCTCCAGGAGGCCTGGGAGCTGGCCGCTCCGTTGCGTTTCTGCCTGTCCTACCGGTTCCTGGCACCCGATCTGGTCCGGCTGGCCGTCGCGGCGGGCGACCGTGAGCTAGCGCAGGCCGTGGCGCAGGAAGTAGCCGCGGGCGCGCGCCGCTCCGGGGTCGCCAGCGCCGCCGGGGCGGCGCTGCGTTGCCAGGGCATGGTCGATGACGATCCGGCCGTGTTGCTGGCCGCGGTGCAGGCCTACCGCCAGGCGTCCCCGACCATTGAGCTGGCGCTGGCCTGTGAGGATGCCGGCGCTGCCCTGTCCCGCGCCGGCCGCGGCGCAGAAGCGGTGTCTGTACTGGACGAAGCCCAGGGCTTCTATCTGCGCACAGGGGCGCAGCGCGGGGTAGCCCGGGTGGATGCCGCGCTCCGGGCTCTCGGCGTGCGGCGCCCGCGCTCCGGTGGGCCGCGCCGGGCGCCGGGGGGGTGGGGCCGGCGGGCCCCCCCCGGGCGCGGGCGCGCCCGGC
>CAXUFG010000110.1:13723-16905 GCA_964250265.1 uncultured Pseudonocardiaceae bacterium
GGGACAGCCTGACCGCCAGCGAGCTCGGCATCGCCCGGCTGGCCGCCGAGGGGCTCACCAACCCTCAGATCGGCGACCGGCTGTTCATCTCCCGCCGGACCGTGGCGACGCATCTGGCCAACGTGTTCCGAAAGCTCGGGATCACCAACCGGGTTCAGCTGGCCGCCGAAGTGAGCCGCCGGCCCCCGAGCAGCTGACCCAGACGCATTCAGTCGATCACCGGGCAAGTGCGCTCTCTCGCTCCCGAGCTCAACAGCAGAGCTCACCGGCAGGTGTCCCGGAAGCTCACCGCTGACCTGACGCCAGACCACACAGGGGAATCGGCAGGTGGGGCAATGACCGGTACGGGTTGGGGGCTGGTGGATGATGGCAGCTATGCGTCGAGTGCTTGTCACGATTCCACATGTCTACAATCCTGCTGGCAATCCACGGTACTCGTCTTCCGGGCCGGACAGGGCGGCTCGGGTCGCAGCTCTGGAGGCCTGTATAACGGCCTTGCGGCAGAATCTCGGGTCGAGTTGGCGGTTCATTGATCATGATAATCTGGTGATCGATGAAGTCGGGCGGGCTGACGCGTTTGAGCTGGACATTGTCATCTGCACAACCGGCCAGCTTCATCTCTTGGACAATCTGAATGTGCCATCGGATTGGTACGAGCGGCGATCCTCGTTGGTGGATCCGTTGATGGTTGGCTTCGAGTGTCATGAGGTGTTGCGGGAGCGTTTCGGTTCCTACGACTGCTACTGTTACCTTGAGGACGACATCGTCGTCCACGATGTTGCCGCCTTCAATAAGGTCGAGTGGTTCGCCGACACGTTCGGCGGATGCAACGTGCTCGGGCCACACCGGTATGAGCGGACGACCTCCAAGCTCTACATCGACGGGGACATCCCGATGGGGTGGACCAGCGAGGCGCAGGACGTCACCGATGTCGCCTGCCTGTACGGACTTGCCCTGGGCAGGACGGTTCGTTTTCGGCGTCCGCTCAACCCACACTCGGGATGCTTCATGTTAACCGCCGAGCAGTTCGAGAGGTGGATGAGACTGCCGTACTTCCTGGATCGTGATGTGCGGTTCGTCGGCCCGCTGGAGAGTGCCGCTACGTTCGGCATCATGAAGGCGTTCCGGCTGTACAAACCCGATCATGGAGATGCGGCGTTCTTCGAGGTCGAACACCATGACAGAAAATGGTCGACGTGGGCGAGGGCAGCGTGCCGCCCGCCGGAGCACGGAGACTACCCGGACAGGCCATCACCAGCATGACGGCGCACGGGCGCCGCAGAGACATGAGAGGGCTCGATGGGATCGGAGGATTTGTCGGTGGCTGCCGTGGTCGCTGGGGTGGATGCCGAGCCGGTGCTCGAGCGTATGCGTCCGATCAAGGGGTGGTTCAGCGAGGTTGAAGCGCGCTTGTTGTTGAACGTCGCGTGCTGCTCATTGACGGAGTTGTGCAATGACCACGAGGTCGTCGAGGTCGGCGCCTACGAAGGTCGATCCACGGTCGTTCTCGCGAGTGCTGTCCGAGCGTTGCGTCCTGGTGGACGGCTGGTATCGATTGACCCGCACGAGGGTGTGATCTCGCTGGCGGGAAGGCCTGACCACCATGGCTGCTCTACCTATGCGGCCTTCTGCAGAAACCTCAACGACGCTGGGCTGCGGCAGTTTGTGGACATCCGGCGAGAGTGCTCCACCGAGGTCTCGTGGACCCAACCGATCGGTCTACTGTTCATCGACGGGCTGCACGACTATCGATCCGTGCGGGGGGATTATGACCACTTCGCGCGGTGGGTCTTGCCGGGCGGTTATGTGGCGTTCCACGATTACTCGGCTAATTTCCCCGACGTTGTGACCTGTGTGGGGGAGATCCATCAACAGGGTTGTTTCGCTGTCTGTGCGGTTGAGGGGGATCTGATCGTGTTGCAGCGGAGTACGACTGGAGCGTCGATATGAACGCCATCGACCAGTCACTTGGGGAGTTGGAGGCGCTGGTCTCACCGATCGGCCAGGAGTTGTTGGATCGACTGGCTCGGATGGAGGTCGCGCCGGAGACAGAGCTGCGGGTTGGTGCCCTGCTGCGCCGCGAGTACCCGGCAGAGTTGGTGACCGCAGCACTGGGCCAGCACGAATTACGCCGAGGTGCCCGAGCGAAGTTCGCTAGGGCAGAGGGGATGTATTTCACCCGTGCTGGTCTGGAGCAGGCCACGTCGGAGGTGATCGCTCGGCACCGAGCGATGCGCTTCGATGGGGCGGCACGCGTCGCGGATCTGTGCTGTGGCATCGGTGGGGATCTCCTCGCCCTGGCAGATCGACGGGAAGTCCTTGCGGTCGATCGTGACCCGCTGCACCTGAGGATGGCGATGCTCAACGCCGAGGTCTATGGGGTGGCTGAGGCGGTGACTGCCGTGCATGCTGACGTCCGCGACGTGGACATGCGCAGTATTGATGCTGCGTTCATTGATCCGGCGCGGCGCGCGCGGGGTCACCGGATGCGCTCCGGAGATAGCGAGCCGCCGCTGTCGTGGTCAATCGGTTTGGTGGACCGGGTCGAGGCTGTCGGGATCAAGGCGGCCCCGGGGATCGCCCATGGGGTGATTCCGGCTGGCTGGGAGGTGGAGTTCATCGCCGACCGACGCGAGCTCAAGGAGGCGGCGTTGTGGTCACCGGCCTTGGCGGCCGGTACCAGCCGGGCCACGATCCTGCCGGAAGGCCATGTGCTCCTGCCCCTACCCGGTGAGCAGGTGGAACACCGAGATCCTGGCGCGTTCCTGCTTGATCCAAACCCTGCCGTCACCCGCGCCGGCCTGGTCGAGGATTTGGCGCGCAGCCTGGGCGCGTGGAAGATCGATCCACGGATCGCGTTCCTGTGCAGCGCCGAACTGCTACGGACTCCGTTCGCTCGCACGCTGCGCGTGCTCGACTCCGGTCCCTGGGACCAGAAGGCACTGACAGCGCGGCTGCGGGCCCTCGATATCGGGTCGGTCGACATTCGTCGCCGTGGTTTGGCGGGTGATGTTGAGGATCTGCACCGGCAGCTCAAGCTTCGGGGTACCCGCCACGCCACGCTCGTCATGACCCGGGTCAACGACCGCCCGTGGGCGTTGGTCTGCGTTGACCTCGATCCGTCTAATCAGGCTCACGCCGACCGCGCGGGTGCCTAAAATGATCCTGGCGCGGCGGTGGTG
>CAXUFG010000111.1:0-11130 GCA_964250265.1 uncultured Pseudonocardiaceae bacterium
CGGGCCCGGGGTTCCCACCAACACCGTCGGCGCTACGCGCCGCCCGAGGGGTGACATTGGGGACTGCTGATGGCCTGGCTCGCGGTGGTTGCGCCGGGACAGCGCTGTGGTCGGCAAGTTCGACAGGAGAGCTGTCTCAGGCGCTCTGATCATCGCTGGTATCGAACTCGGCGACAACAGCGCAGGTTCGCGGTCACCCGTATGTCGAAGCGAGACCGCGCTCGATGCACGGGTATGGAACCCGACTGGCCGCCGGGAGCCCAGCGTCGGGGGCCGCTCGCTCCAACCGACGGCCAGCCGAGGATCAGTCAGGTGGCCCAGTCGCATCACCGTTAACACGCGAGCCGCCCCGTTTAAAGCCTCGTATACCTGGTCACTGAGTAGCGGACCCGTTGTGCGTGGTCGCTCGGGCAACCGCTTTGCCCTCAGGGAATGCACTTTCATTGCGCGCAGTCGCCACCTTGGTGGCCTCGTCCCGCGCCCTCTCCAGCATAGAGATAATCTCATCGACTCTTCCCGGCTCGATGATCGCTTCCCAGGTAAATGGTGGTGAGATCGACAACCACACTGTCTCTTGCACCACCGTTACGACCACCGTCGCATCAAGTCCTGCCATACCCTTGACACGAACTCTGCGGGGCACGCTCATGGTAGGCCACGTAGTCCGCCCATGAAGCACATGTTCCACGTCTCTCGCTTCTCTGTTCATTCACGCGCTCGCGGCTTTCATCCCCGTCCGGGTGCCCGACCTTCGGTTACGGACTACCCGGGTAGTAGTTATGCGCAGCGACGCTAGGGCCACGCCCCACTGCCGTGGAAGGATGTTGCGTGATGTTGCTGGGACAGGTCGCGGTCGCAGTAGGCGAGACTTCGCGAAGCCGATGGCTGGTGGAGCGTGGAGCGTGGAGCGCAATTCAGCGGGCCTGATCCGTTTCCACGAACGCACCGGTCGGGCACTTGACGTGTTGCTCGCATGAGCTGATGATGGCCATGGTTCAAGCAATGTTCAGCAAGTCACAGGACGGGAGAAGAACTGTGAAGCTAAGGTTCCTCGGCAAGGATTCGACTCCTGGCGACTCACCGACCCTGTACGCGACCGACCAGGACTCCTACCTGATTCAGGGGTGGATCGTCACCGATGCCGCGATCCTGGCCCGACTTAGCATCCCCGATGACGAGACCGTGGTGGAGGTACCGGCCGCGCTTCTGAAACACCTCACCCGGGACGGCGTGGACGGTGAGGTGGTCACCGTTGCGCCACCTATTGTGGGCATCACACCCGAGGGCAACTACATCATTCAAGGCAAGCGGGTCACCGACACTAACGTGCTCAGCCAGATGAGCATCCCAGACCACGAGACCTGCGTGCATGTCGCCAAGGCGGCTGTCGTCACGCTGATGGTGGGAGGGTAAGGTCTTGGAGCCGATCTCGGAGGAGAAGCGTGGCCAGTTCCTGGCGACGTTTCGACGTGAAGCCGTGCATCTTGAAATGCGTGACGTGTACGCCACCGACATCGAAAAGGAGAGATTCCAGACCTGGCTACGCGGCGAGCCGTTGGACCCACAGGAGGAAGCGGAATGGTGGCAGCCTTGGTTCGAACTGATGAAGCGCAACAACAACGCCGGTAAGACGCTGCGTAGGCTTCGGATAGTCTCCGAACCGGTTACCGACTATATTCGATTTGAGTGGCTGGACGCGGCGCAGCTTGTTTGCGCCGGTGAGGATGTTCGATGGCTACCTCGACGCAATGCGTCAGCACTCTTGCTACCAGGAAACGATTTTTGGATGTTCGACCGTGAGACGATTGCTTTCACGAATTTCTCCGGTGATGGGCATGTCCTTGACCGCGAGATGACCACCGACCCGGACATTGTTGAAGCGTGTGCGGTCGCCTTCGAGGAGGCGTGGAAGATCGCTATCCCACACAACGAGTACGAGCCTTCCTGAGAGTGTCCACCACGCCCGTCAAACAGGTCCGTGAGGCGCTTGGCGCCCGCCTCCGAGAAATTCGCGTCGATACGAACCTGACGGGGCGGGCACTCGCTGCTGTGTGTGGGTGGCACTTCACGAAGGTGAGCAAGCTCGAACACGGTTCCCAGGCCCCGAGCGAGCAAGACATCCGGTTATGGTGCCGCGCCTGTGACGCCGAAGACCAAGTACCAGATCTCATCGCCACGGTGCGAGCTATCGAGACGATGTACATCGAGTGGCAGCGAAACCTGCGCGCCGGACTGAAGAGTTTGCAAACCTCATCCGTTCCACTCTATGAGCGAACAAAACTTTTCCGAGGCTACGAGAACACCGTCATACCCGGCCTGTTCCACACCGCCGAATACGCAGCCGCCATCTTCAGGTTCTGGAACGAATTCCTCGATCTTCGTAACGACGTGGACGAGGCCGTCGCTGCCCGAATGGAACGGCAACGGGTCCTCTACACCGGAAACCGGCGCTTCGCCTTCGTCCTTGAAGAACAAACCCTGCGCACACGCGTCGGTGATACCGACGTCATGCTAGGACAACTCGACCGCCTACTCGCCGTCATGTCCCTACCAAGGGTGAGCCTCGGCATCATCCCAGCTTCGGGTGAACGCCGCTGCCTAGCCCAGGGCAGCTTCTGGATATTCGACGAAGGTCGAGTAAAGGTCGAAGGAGTCTCAGCCGGGCTGGACATCACCCAGCCACGAGAGATCGCCGTCTGCGTCAAGGCTTTCGACCTGCTCCACCAATCGGCGGTATATGGCAAAACAGCCAGAGAGCTGATTCAACGAGCCCTCACCGAGCTTGAACAAGCGTAATGACGTATCCCCTATTGGACCTCAGTAGACAGGCAATGAGGGGTCGACCTGCTTGGCCCAGGCCAGTACGCCACCACCAACGTGCACGGCGTCGCGGAAGCCCGCCTTGTGCAGCGCGGCCAGCGCTTCAGCGGAACGTTGCCCGGATTTGCAGTGCAGTACCAGCGGCTTGTCCTGAGGCAGCTCCGCCAGCGCCTCGCCGGACAGGATCCGGTCCTTGGGGATCAGCGTTGAGCCAGGGATCCTGACGATCTCGTACTCGTGCGGCTCCCGGACGTCGATCAGCGCGAAGTCCTTACCGGAATCGATCATCTCCTTGAGCTCGACCGCCGTGATCGTCGAGCCGGCCGCCGCGGTGGCCGCGTCGTCGCTGACCGTGCCGCAGAACTCCTCGTAGTCAATCAGCCTGGTGATCGGATCCCCAGCCGGGTCCCGGCGGATCTTGATGGTGCGGTAGCTCATTTCCAACGCGTCGTAGACCATCAGCCGGCCCAGCAGTGTCTCGCCGATCCCGGTGATCAGCTTGATCGCCTCGGTCACCATGATCGAACCGATGGACGCGCAGAGCACCCCCAGCACGCCGCCCTCAGCGCACGAGGGCACCATTCCGGGAGGTGGCGGCTCGGGATACAGGTCACGGTATTGCAGTCCTTGCCCCCCGGGTGCGTCCGCCCAGAATACCGAGGCCTGGCCCTCGAAGCGGAAGATCGAGCCCCACACGTAGGGCTTACCGAGCAGCACCGCGGCATCGTTGACCAGGTAACGGGTCGCGAAATTGTCGGTGCCGTCCAGGATGAGGTCGTAATCGCGGAAGATTTCCAGCGCGTTGGACGAGTCCAGCCGTACCTGGTGCAGGTTCACCTGGACGAATGGGTTGATCTCGCGGATGGAGTCCCGGGCGGACTCGCCCTTGGGCCGGCCGATGTCGGACTGGCCATGGATCACCTGACGCTGCAGGTTGGACTCGTCGACCTCGTCGAACTCAACGATGCCCAACGTGCCCACGCCGGCGGCAGCCAGGTACAACAGCGCCGGGCTTCCCAGACCGCCCGCACCGACCACCAGCACTTTCGCGTTCTTCAGCCGCTTCTGACCGTCCATCCCGACGTCCGGGATGATCAAGTGACGGCTGTAGCGAGCCACCTCTTCCCTGGTCAGCTCCTCGGCCGGCTCCACCAGCGGCGGCAGGCTCATCGGTGCGCTCCTCACAGTATGGTGCTGTCTCCTTCACCTGAACGCCCCGCGCCCGTCGCCTCTTCCCGCCCGTCTCTCGCGGGTGGTCAGGGGACGGTCGGGAACGGCCAGGCGTTGGGTTGGCAGGTCAGGCCGTCGGGGGTGACGTGGTCGGTGCCTAGGGCCGCCAGATAGTCGTCGGCCACGCCCCAGGTCTGCTGCATCATCACTGGTGCCAACCGGCCCGGCCCGTCACAAGCGATGTGCGGGAAGCCCAGCCCATGCCCGACCTCATGGTTGACCACATACTGCTGGTACTGCACGACATTGCCCTGGAAGGCCACCGCCCCCCGGGCCCAGCGAGCGGTGTTGATCACCACACGGTGATCCTCCGGCCTCCAGCAGGATGCGTCGAAGGGAATCCGGAAGCCGCAAAGCCGGCGGGTGGTCTCCTGCGAGGTGAGGCTGATTTGCAGGGCCGCCCCGCGGCCGTCGTCGATCCGCTGGAACTGGTATCGCCCACTGCCGATCCAGCTCTTCGGGTTGCGCAGCGTGGCCTCGACCGTAGCGGCGAAGCCCGCCGGCCCACCTTCCAGCTCGACGCCGTCCTCGATCTCGACGGTGTAGGTGAGCAACTGGCCGCTGCCGAAGGGCTCACCTGCACCAGGGATCACCTGCCAGGTGCTGGCCCCCTGCACCGTGAACGGCCCACCACCAGGCAGTTCGGCGGAGATTTTCACCGCATCAAAACCCGGACCGCTTACTGGATTGGGGATCAGCGGCTTTCGCGCCGCGCCGGAGGCGCCGGGCTGGTCAGTGGGCAACAGCGGCGATCGGATCGCGTCGAGTACGGCCAGCGCGGTGAGGACCACGAGGATGGGCAACGCATACACCCGCCAGCCGTAGGTGGACACGGCTCGGGAGAGCCGGCTGGAACGGCGCGCGGGACCGTGGCGCGGGACCGGCTCCGCCTGCGGATCCCACGAGGCGGCCAGCGGCTTGTCGTCGGCGATGAGGGAACCCACGTACTCCTCAGTGCTCCTGGCCGCTGCCCAGTCACCCCGCCGCGGAACCCGGGACCGGCCGTCGGCGGCCCCGCGGACCGCAGGATCGGCTCGCGTCGGGCGGATCACCGCGCAAGGATGACACAGCCACGACGTGTTGACGCCCTCCCCGCTCTGGAGGGCGGGGATTCCGATCTGCGCTCCCGCCGCGCTTCCGCTCCTCCACCTGACGGTGGGATACCGGCGAGTAGGGTTTACCCGGTCAGGCGGAGGTGAAGCGGACCGATGACCGACTCGGTGTCGACCCGGCCAGATGGGGCGCCCCGGGGGGTGCGGATGCCCCGGGATGAGCGGCGCGCCCAGTTACTGGCCGCCGCAACCGACGTCTTCGTCAACAACGGTTACCACGCCACCGTCATGGATGACATCGCCGAGCATGCGGGTGTCAGCAAGCCGGTGCTCTACCAGCATTTTCCCAGCAAGCTCGAGCTGTATCTGGCGCTGCTGGAGCGCCACGCCAGCGAGCTGGTCCGCCGGGTCCAGGCCGCGATCGAGGAGACCCACGACAACCGGGAGCGGGTCCACCACGCGGTGGGGGCCTACTTCGACTTCGTCGATGGTGACGACGGGGAGGCGTTTCGGCTGGTCTTCGAATCCGATCTGCGCAACCAGCCCCCCGTGCAGGCGGTGGTGGAACAGATGTACACCGCCTGCGTCCAGGCCATAGCGCAGGCCGTGGTAGCCGATGCGGGCCTCGACGACGACCGCGCCCGGCTGATCGCTATCGGGGTCATCGGGATCAGCGAGCACAGCGCCCGTTACTGGCTCACCCGCCGCCAAGACCTCCCCAAGGAGGAGGTAGTTGCCCTCACCGCCGCACTCGCCTGGAAAGGCCTCGCCGGTCTCCCCGTGCACTCCCTCTCCCATTGAGCGGTGCGAGCGACACAGTGACCCGCTCGGTCGTCATACTCAAGAGCGTATCAATGTATGAACCCGCAGCTCAGCGACCTGCGGCGTGGGCATGGCTGGCGCACACGATCGCGATCACGATCTCCAGCTCGGCCAGATCACGTGGTCCGAAGATCATGACCATGCCGGGACTGAGCCGGAGACCGGCCAGCGGGTGGGCCACCCCCCAGCCCTTGACCATGACGTCGCGGGCCAGCGTGATCGGCAGCACGAGGTGCAGGCTGCCGTCGTACTCGGGATGTAGGTGGGCGAACTCCCCGAGGTCGGCCGCGATGAACGCCTCGCGTGGCCCGCGAGCATCTCCCGGACCCAGCACGAAAGCCCGGGCGCCGGGGACCGAGACCGCGCTTGGTGCCGTCACGACGCCGTCCACCTGCATGATCCGGGAGAACAGTGCCTCTTGCAGCTCGAGGGGAGCGTTCTGCGATTGTTGTTGCTGTGGAGTGGTGACGCTGACCTCGGGCGGCTCGCCGTGACGGTCTGGCAGCCGGCCATCCGGCAGGGTCGGCCAGCACTCCTGTTCGGCGGGCGGATCAGCTACCGGGGTGCCCTGCTGCTGCAGGAAACCCAGCCGCGCTTCGATCCAACCCGCCAACCCGGACACGGTCTTCGCAGCGAGTTCATGGCCGCCCGGCTCCCGCTGTGCCCACACCGGCGATCCACTTTCCTGCACCAGGTAGTCCCAGGTCCGGCGCTGCAGCTCGACCGGGACGACCAGGTCGTGCACACCGTGGGCCAAGAAGACCGGCACACCAAAAAGCCGTCCGCGGGTCATCGGCAGCCCCGCGTCGAAGGGCAGCGTGCCGTACAGCAGCGCGCCCGCGGCGAACCGGGCCGGATCTGCCAGCAGCTGACCCCCGGCGAAGGCCGCGCCACCACCAAAGCCGACCAGCACGACAGGCACCGGCGCTGGCCGCTGGTCGTCGAGCCACCTCCGAAACCAGGCCACGTTCTGTTTGGAGTCACCTCGCCGTGCTGGTGGGAGGCGAACCGAGGCGTAGCAGGCTCCGTCAGGCAGGTAGCGCGCGAACGTTGCCATCTCCTTTCCGGGGACGTTCCCGGGCGGGTCGCAGTCAGCGAAGAGCACGATCAGCGGGGCTTCCGGGTCGCGCGAGCCCCATCGGGTGGTGTGGGGTGTGACAAACTCCCTCACGCGGTGCACACCCCGCTCCAGCGGGCCAGCTCAGCCGGCAGATCCAGCGCCTCGATCGGAGCGCTCGACTCGTAGCTGCCCCACTCCCCCCGCGGCAGCATCCACATGATCTCGAATTCATTGCCGTCCGGATCGGCTCCGTACAAGCTCTTGGTCGCGCCGTGGCTGGACTCGCCGCGCAAGGCGCCCGAGGCGAGCAGCACCTCACGGGCCGCGACCAGCTCGTCGATGGTGTCGACCTGCCAGGCCAGGTGGTACAGCCCGATGTGCCCGCGTGGTGGTCGGGGGGCTTCCGGACCTAGCCCGAACAATCCCAGGTCATGATGGTTCTCCGAGCCGCTGGCCCGCAGGAACGCCGCAGCTGCCCGAGACTCTCTGGCGATCACCGTCATCCCGAAGACCTGCTGGTAAAACTCGACTGCGCGCTCCAGTTCGCTGACGAACAGCACTGCGTGGTTGAGCCGGCGGACCGCGATCATGGGTGGCCTCCTCGACATCGCGGTGACTACGTTACGTCCACGCCCGTGCTCGGCGCAGTACGGACGCGATCAGGCTTGGGCGGGCACCAGGAGCGTGAAGGTAGGAGGAGCAGGTCGGGTCAGCCGGAGCCTGCCACCTTCGGCTTCGGCCAGGCTACGGGCCAGCGCGAGGCCGATACCGTGCCCATCGGCGAGGCGCGAGCGCCTGGTGAACAGCTCCGGTTCAGGGGCTGTGATGCCGTCGCCCTCGTCAGAGACGTCGATGGCCAGCGCGTCAGCGGCATTGCGCACCGCCACCGATACGGTGCCCGAGCCGTGGGTGGCGGCGTTGTCCAGCAGCACCGTGAGCACCTGCCGTACGGCTGCGGTCGAGGCGAGTGACACCGGCGCTTGGGGATCCACCGCTACCCGCAGTGAGCGGTCCTGGGCGGCCAGACGGTCGTGCCAACCCGATTCGATCTCGTCGAGCAGGGTCGGCAGATCCAGCGGTGTGGTGCTGGAGCTGCGGGTATCCCGTGCCAGCGCGAGCAGCTCTTCGATGGTCTGCTCCAGCCGGTCCGCGGACGCGATCCCGTCGGTGATGGCCTGGCGCAGGTCCTGCCCGGGGTGCTCCAGCGCCGCCTCAAGGCGCAGGCGCAATCCAGTCAGCGGAGTCCGCAGCTGGTGGGACGCATCGGCGGAGAAAGATCGCTCGCGGGCGAGCATGTCGTCCAGCCGTCCGGCGGTGCTGTTCAGCGCCGAGCCCACCGAATCGATCTCGGGGATGGCCGCCGGTGTGGTGCGAACGCTGAAGTCCCCTTGCCCGAGACGGCGCGCCGCGTCCGAGAGCTCCTCGAGCGGGCCGGCCAACCGCCTGGCCTGCCGGCGGGCCACTAACCAGACCATGCCGACGGCCAGGCCACCCAGACCGAACATGGCCAGCCACACCAGCCCTACCAGCCGGTAAACGGTGCGCAGCGGGCTAGCGGCGCGAACGGCACCGATCACATCACTGTCGTGGGTCACCGGCACTGCCACCACCAGATCACCATCGATGTCGGCATTGTTGATCTCGGCGTGCAGGGCCTTGTACACCGGTAGGTCCGCGACCCGCGGCCCGCTACCCAGGATGAGCTCCCCAGGGTGCACATAAACTGCCAGCTGGGTGCCGTCGTTTGGATCGCGAAGATCGGTTGGCATCTTCTCGCGGACCACATCTGCGGCGACGGCCGAAGCGGCGGCGTCGGCCACTCGCAATAGTTTCGTCCGCTCGTCAGATTTCGCGTATTTCAGCACGCCGAGAGCCAGCGGCACGCCGAATAGACCGATTGCCAGCACTGCGGCGAGCACGGCGAGGCCCACGATGCGGGTGCGCACAATGCGTTAACGCTCGTGAGTGGCATTCGGTGCCAGAACACCGAATGCCACTCACGAGCCCGACGGGGTCTCGAGCCGGTAGCCGTGCCCTCGGAGGGTGGTGATCCGGGGCACCGCGCCCAACTGGGCCATTCCTGCCAGCTTGCGGCGCAGTGCCGCTACGTGCACATCGAGCGTCTTAGTGGGACCGAACCAGTTCTCGTCCCACACCTGCGCCATCAGGGTCTCCCGGCTGACCGCCGCTTCTGGCGCTGCCGCTAGACGGGCAAGGAGGTCGAACTCCTTGGCCCGTAGCGGCATCTCCGTGCCCGCTACTGTCGCCCGCCGGCTGCCGGTATCCACCACCAGATCGCCCACCGTGAGCATCGGCGCAGCCCCCGAGCTCACCGGCGCCACCCGGCGGAGATGGGCCCGCACCCGGGCCAGCAGCTCAGCCAGCCGCACCGGCTTGGTCAGGTAATCGTCCGCGCCGGCTTCCAGACCGACCACGACATCCATCTCGTCGGTCCGGGCCGTGAGGATCACCAGCACGGCCGTCGGATTGCTGGCCCGTAGCTGCCGGCACACTTCGACGCCGTCCAGGTCGGGTAATCCCAGATCCAGGAGCACCAGGTCGAAGTCAGCCTCAGCGGCGACGCGCAGCGCCCCGCGGCCGGTACGCTGCCACCCGACCTGGTGCCCGTGCGCGCGCAGGCTGGACTCCAGCACGCTGCCGATGGTCTCGTCGTCCTCTACTACGAGCAGCTTGGGCACAAGGCGCCTCGTGAGTGGTATTCGGTGCTATAACACTGTTTGCCACTCACGAGCGGCCTCAGCCGCCGACGGAGAAGCCGACCCGGCGGCTGTCCGCGGGCCCGATCTCGATGTAGGCCACCCGTGAGGAGGGGACCATATACCGCCTGCCCTTGTCATCGACCAGGGTCAGCAGTCCCTGAGTGTTGCGCAGCGCGTCGGTGACCATCGCCTCGATCTGGTCCGGCGAGTCCGCAGTGGACACCGTCAGCTCGCGAGGGCTGTCCGCGACGCCAATCTTGACCTCCACGCCAGTACCTCCACGGTGCGATCGGTGTTGGCGCCAGGCTAGCCGAGCGCGTGCGCAGTTGCTCACCCCAGCCCGAGAGCGCCCATCCGACGGCCGTGTAGAACCTCCACCCGGCGGATCAGAGCGGCGAGGCCGGCCAGGTCACCGGAGCCGCGGACGATCAGTTCAGCCAGCGCGTCCCGCTCAGCCATCACGTGCTGAGCATTCGTCACCGCCTCGCCCAGTAACCGCCGTCCCCACAGGGCCAGCCGATCGCGGGTTCTCCGGTCCAGCTCGCAAGCGCTGCGCACCTCCCGCTCGGCGAACGCCGAATGTCCGGTGTCGGAGAGCACGTCTTTGACCAGCGCGGCGGTGGGCTCGTCCAACCAGCCGCCGACCTCGCCGTAGAAATCCGCCGCCAGCCCATCACCGACATAGGCCTTGACCAGCGACTCCAGCCAGGATCGCGGTGCTGTCGAGGCATGAAACTGATCGAAACGCGCCACGAACGGGCGCATCGCGTCGTTCACGGAGACGCCCAGGCCCCGCAGGTGACCCTCGATGAGCCGGAAGTGCCCGATCTCAGCGGCCGCCATGGTGGCCATCGCGGCCCGGCCGGCCAGCGTAGGAGAACTGCGGGCATCCTCGGCCAGCCGGTCGAAGGCCGACAATTCTCCGTAAGCGAGGACCCCCAGCAGGTCGATAATGCCCTCACGTGCCACGTCCACGGCCGCGAGCGTAGTGCCGCATCACAACTATGCGCGGTGTCACGCGCATAGTTGACCCGCGGACGGGTAGTATGTGTGTACAGGGCGTGACGCACAGCGGTGAAAGCACCGGTGCTGTGACACTGCGGTGCCATAGTTACCGGGGTGCCGTGCCAACATGGCCACCACGCCCGGCTCGGGGGCCGATGCCGCCGAGCGTATGACATGTGAGCGCGGACCTGGTGTCTTCGTTCCCAGTTGAGATAGCGCCATCTCTAGGCGCGCAGCTGGTCGAGCGAGACGGCGGTGGACGCGCCGGTACGAGAGAGGCGATCACGCTGACCGTCAGCCAAACCACACTGTCCGACCCCTACCCTTTGGAGCCCCCCCAAATCAACACTGCGGACCGCGCCCAACTTGACCAGGCCCCAGTTGACCAGGCCCCAGTTGACCAGGCCCCAGTTGACCAGGC
>CAXUFG010000111.1:11230-16851 GCA_964250265.1 uncultured Pseudonocardiaceae bacterium
TTGACCAGGCCCCAGTTGACCAGGCCCCAGTTGACCAGGCCCCAGTTGACCAGGCAGAGTCCGACCTCGATGACCTCGTTCCACCGGCTCCGCTGCAGGCGGGCGCCCCGGTGCGGGATGACTCGCCCACCTTCGCCGAACTCGGGATTCGCGACGAGATCGTCCAGACGCTGCGGGCGGTGGGCATCGAACGCACTTTCGCCATTCAGGAACTCACCTTGCCGCTGGCCTTGGCCGGGGACGACCTCATCGGCCAGGCCCGCACGGGTACCGGCAAGACACTCGGCTTCGGGGTCCCGCTGATCCAGCGGATCACCACCGGGGACATCGTGCTCGACGGCACCCCCCGCGCTTTGGTGGTCGTGCCCACCCGTGAGCTGTGTCTCCAGGTCAGCGGCGACCTCAAGGTCGCGGGCCGCGGTCTCGGACTCCGGGTACTGGAGGTCTACGGCGGCCGGCCCTACGAACCGCAGATCCGAGCGCTGACCAAGGGAGTCGACCTGGTAGTCGGCACGCCGGGGCGGCTGCTGGACCTCGCCGAACAACGGCATCTGGTGTTGGGCAAGGTGCGAGTGCTGGTCCTGGACGAAGCCGATGAGATGCTCGACCTGGGCTTCCTACCCGATATCGAACGAATCCTGCAGATGGTTCCGGAGCAACGCCAGACGATGCTGTTCTCGGCCACCATGCCGGGTCCGATCATCAAATTAGCCCGAACCTTCCTGACCCGGCCGACGCATATCCGGGCCGAGGAACCCAACGCCACCGCTATCCATGAACGGACCCGCCAGTTCGTCTACCGGGCGCACGCGATGGACAAGGTGGAGCTGCTCTCCCGGATGTTGCAGGCCCGCGACCGCGGCCTGACGATGATCTTCGCGAGGACCAAGCGCACTGCGCAGAAGGTCGCCGATGAGCTGACCGAGCGCGGTTTTGCGGCCGCGGCCGTGCACGGTGATCTCGGCCAGGGCGCCCGCGAGCAGGCACTGCGAGCGTTCCGTTCGGAGAAGGTGGACGTGCTGGTTGCCACCGATGTCGCGGCCCGCGGTATCGATATTCCCGAGGTGACCCATGTCATCAACTACCAGTGTCCGGAAGACGAGAAGACCTACGTGCACCGCATCGGTCGGACCGGCCGAGCCGGTCGGGCTGGCGTCGCGATCACTCTCGTCGACTGGGACGAGGTATCGCGCTGGAAGCTGATCAGCGAAGCGCTGGACCTCGGCATGCCGGTTCCCGCGGAGACCTACTCGACATCCCCACCGATTCCACCGGGCGGCTGCCGCTGGGCCGGCGGACCCGGGTCGGGTTGGCTGCCGAGCCAAGTGACGAGGACCCGCGGCCGCGCGGGCGCCGCGCTGCGGGTGCCAGGCGCAGCCTGCACAGTGCATCCACCGACGCCCAGGTTCCCTCGGTCCGCCGGCTCCGACGGCGCACCCGCAATGGAGAGCCTGCCGAGGCGGGCGCTGAAACGGCACCATCCGCGGAGCATTCAGGCGACCACGATGATGCTCGGCCACGCCGCCGGCGGCGCCGCAGCAGGGGCCGGGGCGCCGGTAACAACAGCGTCGTTACCGGGCAGGAGCACGGCAGCCAGCCTCGCGCAGCGGGGTGACCAGCTACTCCGGATGCCTGCTCCCGAACGCCGCACCCGGCGGGATCTCACTGCCGCAGCGGTGTTGGCGATGGCCGTGCTGGCCGTGTCCACCGCGCTGTGGTGGACGAGTGACGCGCGACACGCCACTCTGATCACCGCCTCCGGACCGCCCCCTGAGACTGGGACGGCCGCGACGGAGCGGCTGCCACCGGCGCTGGCCGAGGCGTGGCGGGCGCCGAGCCCGGGGACCCCGATCCCGGTGGTACACGGCGGCACAGTGGTCACCGGTGCCGAGGGGATGCTTGCCGGTCGCGATCTCCGTAGCGGTGCCGTGCGCTGGAGCTACCGGCGGGACCGGCCGCTGTGCACAGTCGCCACCGGGTTCGGCCAGGTCGTCGCGGTTTATCAGCGGGGCGAGACCTGTAGCGAGGTGATCGTCCTGGACTGGAGCAGCGGTCGGCGTGGACCGCAACGCACCGGTCCCGTGGAGGCACCCACCCGGCTCGCCGCCGCCGGCAACCAGATCGCTGCCAGCGGACTGCACTACCTGGAGGTATGGCGTTCCGACCTGGTGCGCACCCTGACCTATGGACTGCTACCGACCCCGGCGCAACCCGCCACCCAGCCACGACCAGAGTGCTTGCACGGATCGATGGCCTTACACAGCGGGCGGCTGGCGGTGGTCGAGCAGTGTCCCCGCGAGCGTGTGCGGCTGACCGTGCAACGTTCCGATCCCAAGGAGCCTGACCAGCCCGAGGTGATCTTCAGCACCCTGCTCCAAGGCCAGCAGGCTCGGGTCGTGGCGTTAACCGGTGACCGGGTGGCGGTAGCGCTGCCCGATCCAGCCAGGCTCGTGGTGCTCGACGGGCAGGGCAGGACGGTTGCCGAGTACCCGCTGGCCGTTCCGGACGCGGACCTTCGGGGCAATCCACCTGGTGGTCTGGTTGACCTCACCGAGACCGTGACCGGGCTGTACTGGTTCACCGGCTCGGTCACGGTTGCGCTGGACACCGCTGAGCTGCGACCACGGTGGTTCCGCCCCGGATCCTTGGGAGCCGGCACGGAGGTCGCCGGGCAGCTGCTCGTACCCGTGCCAGGAGCACTGGCCGTCCTGGAACCCAGCACCGGTGAACAGCTCGGCTCGCTGCCGGTGAACCGTGGCAGCTACCTCGGCCCGGTGGAGACCGCCAGCTCCGGCGATGTCGTACTCGAGCAACGCGGTGACACCCTGGTGGCCTTGCGCTGACCGCTGGAGCTCAGCTTCTCGTACCACTCCTGAGCTTCGACGCGCCGCTGCCGATGTGAATACGCGCCAGCGATTAACCTGACGTCATGAGTGACGAAGTTCGCCTTCGATGGGCTGAGGTAGAGCCGCTAGGTGTCGTCAACGGTGAGTTGCATAATGTGCTTGCCAACGTCGACACACTCCGCAACGCCTGGGAGCAGTCACTCGAGCAGGCGTCACCTGGCGAGTTCGACGAGGCACGGCGCCGCAGCCTCCGACGCCACGCGATCGAGACCGGAATCATCGAGCGACTTTATGACGTCGACTGGGGCGTGACCGAGGCGCTCGTAGCCGAAGGTCTCACCGCCGAAGTAGCCGCGAGCAAGGGGGTATTGAATGACGATGCTCTTGCGATCATTAGATCCCAGTATGACGCATTAGAGTTTCTAGCAGATGCGGCTCGTAATGGTGCAGACCTTAGCATGCACTTCATTCGACAACTGCATCAGTCAATCTGTCGTACTCAAAGCACCTACGAGGCGCGAAACGATTTTGGACAGATCTTGCAGGTTCCACTACACCATGGCACATGGAAAATACAGCCGAATCACGTAAGGCGCGAGGACGGCACCCTGCTTGAGTACACTCCTCCAGAGCACGTCCAGTCGCAGATGGAGCGGTTGCTAGAGCTTTACGAGCAGACGGCTGACGAACATCCCGTGGTGCGCGCTGCATGGCTGCATCACCGATTCATCAGGATCCACCCGTTCGAGGACGGCAATGGTCGGGTGGCTCGAGCCCTCACGCTGCTCGTGCTGCTCCGCGCCCGGTACGCACCATTGGTGGTCGGCCACAACCAGAGAGCCGCCTACATCAAAGCTCTCGATCAAGCGAATGACGGCGACCTGCGAGACCTCGTACGTTTGTTCGCCCGCTTTGAGGAAATCGCGTTGCGCTCCGAACTGGAGTTGCCAGCAGAGCCGACCGCCGAAGGTGCCGGAGCTCTCGCAGTCGCCCGTGCTCACGCTCATCGGCTGCGGACGCATCAGCAGTCGGAACTCACCGAGCGTACAGCGAAAACGGAGACCCTTGCAGCGGAGGTCCACAGAAAGGTGGTTGTCTACCTCGGAGAGCTCGGCGCCGAGATTCGTGATCAGTTCCGGGAAGCTGACCCGCAAGCGCATTCGTCCACGACCAAGGCGACGGACGATACTGCGAAATGGTGGCAAATACAGATAGTCCGCACGGCCCGTGAAGCCGGTTTCTTCGTGAATCTTAGCAAAGGTAGCTGGTGGACACGCTTGCATCTGACCGTCCTTGGCGAGACACTCCGATTCGTTGCTGTTATCCAACGTGTGGGACCTGGCGAGACTGGAGTGCTCGCGGTGACCGTGTTCGCCGAATCGGTAACGCTACGCTCGTCAGAGGATGACGACAGACCGTTGCCAACACCACTTTTTGAATCCACGCCGACGGACAGCGTCACCTTGGTGTTCAGTGACGATCCCAATGGGCGGTGGGTTGAGGTATGTGAATTGATAGACCGCACCTTGGCAGCCGCGGTGACAACCTTTGCGCAGCAGCTCGGATAATACTACAGCCGCACTTTGTTCTTGGTGAGCGTGTCCCGTGGATCTTGGGATGGAGTCCGATTGGCTCTGTGCCTCCCGAGCTCAACAGCAGAGCTGCTGGGGCTTGATCAAAAAACTCTGCTGTTGAGCTCGGGAGCAGGGGAGCTGATCACGAAGCGGAAGATCCACAGGAGAGTGCCTAGCGCCACCAGCCGAACCAGAGCACGGCCGCCGCAAGTACCAGCACCGACCAGGACGCCAGCACCGCGGTGCGCCCGC
This sequence comes from uncultured Pseudonocardiaceae bacterium, assembly GCA_964250265.1. GTDB lineage: Bacteria > Actinomycetota > Actinomycetes > Mycobacteriales > Pseudonocardiaceae. The sequence continues at coordinate 15,903 of CAXUFG010000111.1, forward strand.
GGGACCGCTCCGCCGCCAGCTGCAACACAATGGCGGCCAACGCGGCCACCACGTGACCGGCGACCGCCGCCGCACCGGGGCCGGGAAAACCCGTGTTGCCGGCAAACCACTGAACGAGGGATAAGACGATCGCCAGCGCGACCAGGCCTCCTGCCAGCACTCCGGACAGCCCGCGGGTGGCTCGGCCGCTGGGGCGCAGCGAAGTCACGGCGCGAGCAGCGCCCACGGCTGGAGATCTGGTGCGCTGGCCCGTCCCTCAGGGCAATGCCGCCGGAAATCACACCACGAGCAGGCCCGGCCGGGCACGGGCGGGAACAGGACTTCCGGATCACCTCCCGCCTTCAGGGTGTCAGTGGCCAGCGCGATCTCGTCGGCGGCTTCCTCCGCACGCTGCAGGTGCCTGCCCAGCGACTGCTCGGTGTGGTCCCATCCGGCGACGGTGCCGGTCGGCAGGTGATGCAGTTCGACCCGGTGGCACTCCCGGCGCAATGTGCGCCGCGCCGCGAACGCGTAGAGCGCCAGCGCCTGCGAGCCCCGGGCGTCATCGACGGTGAGGCCATGTCGGCCAGTCTTGTAATCCACCACGACGAGCTCGCCGTCCCGCTCGTCGATGCGGTCCACCCGTCCCTCCGCGACTATCCGCTGGGTCGGCGCGGAGACCCACCGCTCCACCCCTACCGGATCGAGATGAGGGTCCAGCTCGTCGACATAGCGGGCCACCCAGTCCTGGGCACGGCCGCGATAGTCGGCGGCCTGCGCGTCGTCGGCGAAACCTTCCCTGGACCAGTGCGTCGTCACCAGCGCGGCCGCAGCGTGCGGGCCGAACCTCGGCACCCCCGGGCTGCCGGTCTTGCGGTCCGGCGCCTCGGCGAACTCCTGCCCCTTCGGGAACGCCGGAATCTCCACCATCCTGCCGCCCGGCAGCGCCGGCGCCGTCGCCATCGCCACC
>CAXUFG010000112.1:0-16702 GCA_964250265.1 uncultured Pseudonocardiaceae bacterium
CCCGGGCCCCCCAACACCCCCGGGCCGGGGGGGGGGGGGGGGGCGCGCGCCCCTCGGCCGCCGCCCCGGCCACACCGACGCTGCTACTTGCCGCGCAGACCGACCGGGTTGCCGTCGGTGTCCTCCAGCACGCACACCCGCGCCCCCGGACTGACCTCGCGCGGCGCGCTCCGCTCGGTCGCGCCGGCGGCGAGCAGACCGGCGCGGACGGCGTCGAGATCGTCGACATCGGCATAGGCCACCGGCCCACCAGCCACGTCGCCATGGGGAGCCAGGCCGACCTCGAAGCCGTCGGCGGAGTAGCCGACGTAATAGGGCTGGTCGGTGTGCGGCGCGCCGAGCAGTGCGGTGTAGATCGCCTTGGCGGCGTCCAGGTCGGACACCGGGACCACCACGCTGCGGATCGTCGGACTCATCTGTTCTTCCTCTCGGGTACGGCGGTCACATCCGCGACCGCTGCTTCGTCGATCGATTCGGGTGCGCATTCGGCGGCGCGCTCGAGGAGCAGCGTGCGTTCGCGACCGTTGCGGGTCAGCGATGCCGCCCGCTCGAACTCCGCATGTGCCTCCTCGTGCCTGCCGAGCTTGGCGAGGAAGTCGCCGCGCACGCTGGGCAGCAGGTGGTAGCCGGCCAGCGACGGCTCGGAGGTCAGCGCATCGACCAGCCCGAGACCTGCCTCCGGCCCGAACGCCATCGCCACCGCGACCGCACGATTCAGCTCCACGACCGGCGAGGGCGCTCGCTGGGCGAGTGCCTCGTAGAGGGCCGCGATACGTACCCAGTCCGTCTGCTCCGCCGTCATCGCCCGCGCGTGACAGGCAGCGATCGCGACCTGCAATGCATAAGGGCCGGGCGTGCCGCCGTGTGCCGCGGCCCGCTCAACCGCCGCGAGACCCCGACGGATCAGCAACTGATCCCAGCGCGCCCGGTTCTGGTCGAGGAGCAGGACCGGCTCTCCAGCAGGGCCGGTCCGGGCGGCCAGCCGCGAGGCCTGGATCTCCATGAGCCCGACCAGGCCATGCACCTCCGGCTCCTGCGGCGCGAGCTCAGCCAGGATACGGCCCAGCCGCAGCGCCTCCTCGCACAGTGCAGGCCGTATCCAGTCCTCGCCGCTGGTCGCCGAGTAACCCTCGTTGAAGATGAGGTAGAGGACCTCCAGTACGGAGGACAACCGCGCGGCGCGCTCGGCCCCCTGGGGAACCTCGAAGGGCACCCGGGCTTGCGCGAGGGTCCGCTTGGCTCGCACGATACGCTGCGCGACGGTCGACTCCGGCACCAGGAAGGCGCGCGCTATCTCCTCGGTCTTCAGCCCACCGAGCAGGCGCAGCGTCAGCGCCACCCGCGCCTCGGTGGCCAGCACTGGATGGCAGGCGGTGAACACCAGCCGCAACAGGTCATCACCGATGTCGTCATCGAACGCCGCGTCGAAGTCCGGGGTAACCTCCGCTGCCCCGGTCTCCAGCTCGTGACCCAGCTCGCTGATCTTGCGGTCCAGCCGCTCTCGCCGGCGGAAATGATCGATCGCGCGGTGCTTCGCGGTGGCCATCAGCCAGGCGCCGGGGTTTCGCGGAACACCTGACTCAGGCCACTGCTCCAGCGCCGCGACCAGCGCATCCTGCGCGAGCTCCTCGGCCAGACCGATGTCGCGCACGATCCTGGTAAGACCGGCGATGACTCTCGCCGACTCGATCCGCCAGACCGCGTCGATGGTGCGAGAGGTCAGAGTGTGCGCGGGGGAAGCTGCCACGACGGCTAATCAGAGCAGCTTCCTCCGCGCCTCGGCAAGCCTGGCGACTACGGCTTACCTAGGGCTGCCCGGCCTTTCGCTGTAGCTCGTCGCGCAGCGCCTGCTCACGTGCGGCGTCCTCGGGAGGAAAGATCTCCGCTGGGAAATCCGATGCCTCGAACACCTGGCGAATTTCGATCTCCGTGCCGCCGTCGAGGGGGGCCCGCGAGACCCACTCAATGGCTTCCTCTTTCGAACTCGCCTGGATCAGCCAGAAACCGGCGATCAATTCCTTCGTCTCGGCGAACGGCCCATCGGTCACGGTGCGCTTGTCTGCGTCGAACCTGACGCGAGCACCCTTGGAACTTGCCTGTAAGCCCTCCCCCGCCAGCATCACCCCAGCCTTGGCGAGTTCCTCGTTGTACCTGCCCATCGCGGCCAAGATCTCCTTGCTCGGCAGCACACCAGCCTCGGAGTCCTCATTGGCCTTGACAATCACCATGAATCGCATCGTCGGGTCTCCCTCCAGTGATCGGTTTCGCCGGCGTGGGGCCGGCCTTACCCACGCGTCGAACCGGGGCCAGCCGGATCGACACCTCGGGCAAAGTTTTTCCGGCAGTCAGGAGAAGGGCGTCGTGGGGCGGGTCAGCCGCTGGCCGTCAAGGACGATGTCGACCTTCTCGTTGTAGAAGGCAACCAGGCCGGCGACGGGGAGCAACTGGCGAGTGGGGAAGTCGTAGCACCAGGCGAGGTCCGGATACACCGTGTCGCCGAGCCGGACCGACCAGTAGGCGCTGGTGGTGCCCTTGTAGGGACACTCGGTGACGGTGTCGCTGGGGACCAGATGGGTCAGGTTCAGCTCGGTCCGGTTCAGGTAGTAGCGGGTGGGCAAGCCCGTCTCGAACACCATGACCGGCGAGGACGACTCGGCCAGCACCACCCCATCGAGCTCGATGCGCACTGAGCGGGTCGAGCGCACAGCGTCCACCCGAGCGTACGGGTCGCGCGGGTGAACGAAGACCCGCTCGTCCTCCTCGAACCAGGCATCGAGCGCGGCCCACTCGAAACGCACCGTGTCACCCAGTCCCTCCACCGAGGAGTCGGTGAGCAGCCTCGCTGTGTGCGGCCGATGGACGTCCTTGACCTGCAGCCCGTACACCTCGACCGGGCCGCGGCTACTGCCATGGGCGCCCTCCCTGACGAGTAAGTCACGCCGGATGTCAGCGATCGGAATGTAGTACTGCGGGTAGTGCGTCCACTCCCACACATACAACGCTCGGGTGGTGTCGAAGACCGTCTCACCACCCACCGACCCGCGGATGCGGCGAGGTACAGGCTCGACGTGGTTGACCGGGACGATCCCCTTCGGGTAGTCGCTCACTCGGCTGCTCCTTCTCCAGTCGGCGTTCTCAGGCGATGTGTTGCATGCAACGCCGTCACAAGGCGCTGGCCGTCACGGCGTGCGCGACGACATCGGTCAGCTGGCCACTCGCGCGATAGATCTGGCGTTGAGCGCTCGCGCCATTGCCCCTCTTGAGCACAGCGTTGACCAGATCTTCGACAACGTCGAGCTCACCGTGGTCGGCGAGCACCGGTCGGACGTGGTCGATGAGGGCGCGGATCACCTGCGGAGCCGGCGCCGGCCTGCCCGCGGGAGCGATGAGAGAACCGTCGAGTCCTGAGCGGGCGGCGCGCCAGCCGGCGAGGCGGAGTACTTCGGTCCGGACCGGCGTTGGCGGTAGGCCGGCCCGCCAAGCCCGTGCCGTTGTTTCGACCAACGCTCGGCCAGCGCCGCCAGCAGCACTGCATCGTCGGCGAGCAGGCAGACGTCGGCGACGCGTACCTCCACGGTCGGATGTTGCCGGGACAGCCGCGCGTCGAAGTACACCATTCCCAGATCGAGCACCGTCTCCGACTCGAGCATGGCCCGGGTCGTGGCGTGATAGTTCTCGGCAGAGCCGAAGATCTCGGTCGGCCCAGCCGAGGGCCACCGCCCCCAGACCTGCGAGCGGAAGCTGGCGTAGCCGCTGTCGCGCCCCTGCCAGAAGGGCGAGTTGGTGCTGAGCGCGAGCAGGCAGGGCAGCCATCCGCGGATGCGGTCCAGGACCGCGACGCCCTCCGACTCCGAGTCGATCTGAACGTGCACGTGGCAGCCACACGTGAGTTGCTCCTCCGCGGTGAGACCGAACTCATCGACCATCCGGTCATAACGAGGCGAGGAACTGATCGACGGATCCGCCGGCAACGGCGAGGTGGCCAGTGCGGCGACCCGGGCACCCCGGAGCTCGGCGGCCTCGCCTGCCGCGCGGCGCCACCGGCGCACCTCGGAGGCGAGTTCCTCCAGCGAGGCGCACGGCCGGGTATTCGTTTCGATCTGCTGGCGCGTCAGCTCCGAAGTGAGTGCCTCACCGCTGGCCTCCGGAGCGGCCCGCAGCACCGCTGCCGCCAGCGACAGTGCGTGGCCACAATCTGGATCGACCAGCAGCAGCTCCTCCTCCACCCCTACGCTGCGCACGAGCGTCTGCTCCCCACCAGAACGGACAACGTCACGCCATCAGGCAGTCTTGAGTTCGGGTTGCACGGCTGCTTCGTGCGCGTCGGCCGCGATGGCCGCGGCGACCCGGTTGCTGGACAGGCTGCGCGCAACGGCCACGTAGCAGATCACGAGGCTGAACGCGGCCACTACGCCCAGGTCGATCCATTCGGGAATGAACTTCGTCCCGCCGTACTGGCCAAGGTAGGAGATCACCGACAGGCCGGCGAACCACGGAATGATCCAGGCCAACGACTCGGGATCCAGCGGCGGTCGCTCCATCGGACGGCCCGTCGCATAGGTGATTCCGAACAGCACGTAACCGGCGACGATGGCCAGCATCAGCTTCTCGACCGTGGCCCAGGACGTCCAGTAGATGATCTCGTTCGCCGCGACGAATGCCAGCGGCGCCAGGACCGGCGCGGCAGGCAGCCGGTACGGGCGGCTGCGGTCGGGATCCGCCTTGCGCAGGGCCAGCAAGGTGATCGGCGCGAACCCGTACATGATCACTGTTGCCGAGGTGACCAGTCCGACCAGGCTCTGCCAGCTCGGGAAGGGCAGAAAACAGATCAGACCAACCACGAATGCCAGGATGATCGAGGTATACGGGACGCCCCGGCTGCTGATCCGGCTCACGCCCTTGGGAACGTAGCCGGAGTGACCGAGGGCGTAGGACAACCGTGCGGAGGTGCCCACATAGATCAAACCGGTGCCAGCCGGTGAGATGAACGCATCGATATACAGGATCGCTGCCAACCAGCCGAGGCCCAAGCCGGTGGCGAGCGTGGCATAGGGGCCGAAATCGCCCTTGCCGACCGGGTTGGCCCACCCTTGCACGAGGCTGCCGGGGTTCAGCGCCCCGATGAAAGCGATCTCCAACCCCAGATACAGCACGACACCGATGATCACCGAGCCGATCACCGCGCGGGGCACGTTGCGTTGTGGATCACGTGCCTCGCCTGCTATCTGAGCGGCTTGTTCAAACCCCTGCAGCGCGAACACAACGCCCAGCGGCAGGGCCGCAAAGACCCCGTGGGCGCCGTAGGGAGCAAAACCACCACCAGCGGTGAAGTTGGAGAGCTGGAACGACACCACGATCAGGACGACGACCGTGACCACCGGTACTGCGACCTTCCACAGCACCGTGATCCGGTTGCTCTCCGCAAGCCATCGCACGCCGAGGATGTTGATCACAGTGAAGAGCAGCATCAATCCGGTGGACACTGCCAAGCCGAGGGATGTCAGCGCACCTACATCGTTGATCAACCCGTGCCACTTATGGTCGAGGTAGCTCAGCGCGGCCTCGACTTCGATCGGGGCGAGCGTGACAGCTTGCAGCCACGCCACCCAGCCCGCGGTGAACCCACCCAATGAGCCGAATGCCAACCGCGGCCAGCGCCCGGTGCCGCCCGCGAGTGGGTAGGCCGCTCCGAGCTCGGAGTGCACCAGCGCCAGCAGCACGATGATCACACCGGCGAGCACCCAGGACACGATCGACGCACCGCCAGCCGATGTGGCCGCAGTCAATGCGCCCAGCAGCCAACCCGATCCGATGATCGAACCCAGCGAGACGAACATCAGCGCCATCAAACCGACATCGCGCCGGAACCCCGGCTGGTCGCCGGTCGCCGCGCTGCGCACCGAGGCTTGCGCCATGATCGCCTCCCCCTTCGCCCGACGGGCTTGATCCGCCGAAGTATCCTCCGGCCGGCCCACGTTCGGGAGGGGTCGAATCCCCGGGCAACCCGGCGTGAGCGAACCTTGACAGCCCGGGACGAGTATGTTGAGCGACTACTGAAGGGTCGCACTGCGACACGGACCGGGAGACGACGATGGGTGAGTTCAGTCCTTGGCATCTGTTGATCGTGGCTGTGGTCTTCATGCTGTTGTTTGGAGCGAACAAGCTGCCGCAGATGGCACGTTCGGTGGGCCAGTCGATGCGGATCTTCAAGGCTGAGGCCCGCGCGTTGTCCGGGGAGAAGGACCCCGAACAGCTACCTCCGACCAGCCAGCAACCCTCGACGATCCAGCCTCCCCAGGCCAACCCGCAAGAGCGACCTCCCGTCGGCTGATGTCGCCCGGCTGACTTCGCACAGTGTGATGATTTCGCGTTCCCCGAGGCTGTTCATCTTTTATTTACCTTAAAGGGGGACAACGTCCACCGGGTGTCCTTACCGTCCGAGGAGCGGCGGCTTCCCCGAGCCGCGTTCTCGCGATCGAGACCGGAGGACCTTGGTGAAGCTCAAGCTGCACGGTACCGCGCTCGCGTTGGTGGCGACCACCGCGCTGACGTTGACGGCCTGTGGCAGTAATCCCAACGTCGGCGGCGGAGGCACCGGATCGCCGGCAGGCGGACCGCCCGTCAAGTGCGGGGGCAAGACTAATCTCAACGGCGAGGGCTCCTCCGCACAGAAGAACGCGATGGACGTCTTCATCCAGGCCTACCAGCAACGCTGCTCGGGCCAAAACGTGGCGTACAACCCAACCGGCTCGGGCTCCGGCGTCAAGCAATTCACCGCCGGGCTCGTTGACTTCGGTGGCAGCGACTCCCCGCTGGTGGCCGCGGACCAGGTTGCCGCCGCCACGAAGCGCTGTCAGGACCACCCGGCCTGGAACCTCCCGCTGGTCTTCGGTCCAGTAGCCCTGGGCTACAACCTGAAGGGGGTGAATAACCTGGTACTCAACGGGGAGACGGCGGCCAAGATCTTCAACGGTGGTATCACCAGCTGGAATGACCCCGCACTCACGGCGCTCAACCCTGGCGTCAGCCTGCCGGCAACACCAATTCGAGTGATCTTCCGTTCGGACGAGTCCGGCACCACGGACAACTTCCAGCTCTACCTCCAAGCCGCCTCGAAGGGTGCCTGGTCGCAGGGTGCGGGCAAGTCGTTCAAGGGCGGCGTCGGCAGCGGTGCGGAGAAGTCGGCGGGGGTCGCGCAAGCGACGAACAGCACCGACGGTGCCATCACCTATGTCGAGCTGTCCTTCGCGCAGGACAACAAGCTTGGTATAGCCAAGATCGACACCGGCTCAGGTCCGGTCGAGCTGAGCGGTCAGAGCGTCGGCAAGGCGATCGACGCCGCGAAGATCAAAGGCGAGGGGAACGACCTCGTACTGGACCTCGACTCGATCTACGGAACCACCCAGGCGGGCGCCTACCCGCTGATCCTGGCCACCTACGAGTTGGTCTGCTCGCAGGGGTACGCACCCGACGTCGCCCAAGCTGTCAAGGCTTTCCTGACGGTGGCAGCGACCGACGGGCAGGCCAATCTCGCCGAGGCCGGTTATGCGCCACTCCCAGAAACCTTCCAAAAACGGATACTGGCCGCCGTCGAGGCCATGGCCGCGCCGGTCTGACGGAGGCTTCGATAAAGGACCCGACCATGTCAAGCCGATCCACATGAGGTCCGGAGCAAAGATTCGCCCTAACGACGCCGAATCAATCGATCCGGACCGTCAGAAAGCGGTTGTCCGGCCCGGCGACCGGATTTTCCGGTCGCTGGCCACGGGGTCCGGCGCGTTCATTGTCGTCCTCGTCGGCGGGATCGGCCTGTTCCTGCTCCTCCAGGCGATCCCGCCGCTATTGCACAACCAGGTTAACTTCCTGACGTTCCGGCAGTTCCTGACCGGCGACGTCGATAACCTGCGGTTCGGCGTTCTCGACCTGCTGGTTGTCACCGTCGAGGTGTCGGTTGTGGCGTTGATCCTCGCAATGCCGATCGGGCTAGCCATTGCGCTGTTTCTCACCCAGTATGCGCCGGTGCGGCTGGCGCGACCGTTCGCCTATGCGGTCGACCTGCTGGCAGCGGTGCCATCGATCATCTTCGGTCTCTGGGGCATCTTTGTGCTCGCGCCGGTGATAGAGCCGTTCGCCAGCTGGCTGAACAGCAATCTCGGTTTCATCTTCCTGTTCAGCGACGGAAACGTGCCGATCTCCCGCGGCGCCAACCTGTTCACCGCCAGCATCGTGCTGGCGGTGATGATCCTGCCGATCATCACCGCGATCACTCGCGACGTCCTCGCCCAAACCCCGCGCACGCAGATCGAAGGGGCGCTGGCACTCGGCGCGACCCGGTGGGAGGTCATCACGACGGTCGTGTTCCCCTTCGGCCGAGCAGGCTATATCAGCGCCTCCATGCTCGGGCTGGGTCGCGCGCTGGGCGAGACCATTGCACTGACGATCATCCTCGCCGCAACCCCGCAGTTGTTCGGCGGCAGCCTCTTCGACGGTGGGGCCACCTTCGCGTCGAGAATTGCCCTGGCCGCGCAGGAGTTCAATAACCCGGTACAGGCCGGCGCCTATATCGCCGCCGGGCTGGTGCTGTTCGTGCTCACCTTTGCGGTGAACTCGCTGGCACGTTTGCTGGTCGCCAAGAAGGAGTACTACTCGTGAGTGCACTCGCCACGCCTGACTCCTCCGCCACGGCACCGACATTCGGCGGCGTCAGCGCTTCGCGCAAGATCCGTAACTCGCTGGCGACGGTACTGGTCACCGCCGCATTCCTCCTTGCATTGGTACCGCTGATCTGGGTTCTGTACACGGTGTTCGCTCGTGGCTTCACCGTCATCTTGAGCGCTGGCTGGTGGAGCCAGTCCCTGTCCGGGCTGCTCGGACGACAGCAGGGTGGCGGCGCCTACCACGCCATTTACGGTACGGTGATCACCAGCCTGATCTGTGCGGTACTGTCGGTTCCGATCGGGATAATGGTCGCCGTCTACCTCGTCGAATACGGCGGTCGCACCCGGCTGGCACGCACCACCACGTTCATGGTGGACATCCTGACCGGCGTACCGTCGATCGTGGCAGCATTGTTCATCTACGCGCTCTGGATCGCGATCCTGGGCTTTCCCCGTAGCGCGCTGGCTGTGTCGTTTGCGTTGGTCCTGCTCATGGTTCCGGTGGTCGTCCGCTCTGCCGAAGAAATGCTCAAGATCGTCCCTGATGAGCTCCGTGAGGCATCATACGCACTCGGTGTACCTAAATGGAAGACAATCATGCGTGTGGTTATTCCGACGGCGCTCTCCGGAATTCTCAGCGGCACCATGCTGGCATTGGCCCGAGTGATGGGGGAAACTGCGCCGGTGCTGGTCCTGGTCGCCTACGCACCGTTCATCAACTACAACCTTTTCGGTGGGAACATGGCGACGTTGCCACTGCTGATGACGGTGGAGCGTAACAACCCGACCGACGCTGGAGCCGACCGGATCTGGGGTTCGGCACTCACCCTGATCCTCATCATCGCGCTGCTCGGCATACTCGCAACGGTCCTATCGCGGGTGTTCGCCGTGAAGAACAGGTAGGCAAGAACGGCGCGACGCTAATCGCTTTGCGGTAAGTCGAAAATGTAGCCGACGCCACGGACGGTTCGGATACGACTCGGTCTACCCACGTCGCTTTCGATCTTCGTGCGGAGCCGGCGAATATGTACTTCCAGGTAGTTCCGGACGTCTGCCCGATCCGGACCCCATGCATTATCGAGCAACTCACGCCGGGTGACGACACGGCCAGCATTGTCCATCAGCTGCTCTAGAATGATGAATTCCTTGTGCGGCAGATGGACCGGTGTCCCCCGCACAACGAGCCGGTGCCCGTCGAGCTGCAACTCCACGTCGCCGACTCGCAGGATCCGTAGCCGGCCGAGAGTCCGGGGATCGACCGACAGGTAACGCCCCGCCTCCGGTATGTTCGCTTGCCCCCAACTCTCGACCGATGACATCAGCCGAACCGCCCCGAGATGTAGTCCTCCGTCGCTTTTTCTCGCGGGTTGGAGAAGATTTTCTCCGTGTCGTCCAGCTCGACGAGGCGGCCGGGCTTGTCAGCGCCGGCTAGATTGAAGAACCCGGTTTGGTCGGACACCCGAGCGGCCTGTTGCATGTTATGGGTCACAATGACGATCGTGTAGTCCTTCTTCAGCTCACCGATCAGCTCCTCGATCGCCAGCGTGGAGATGGGGTCCAGCGCCGAGCAGGGTTCATCCATGAGCAGGACATCGGGCTGCACCGCGATGGCGCGCGCGATGCACAACCGCTGCTGTTGCCCGCCCGACAGGCTGCCGCCGGGCCGCTCGAGCCGGTCCTTGACCTCGCTCCACAGGCTCGCGCCGCGTAACGATCGCTCGGTCACCTCGTCCAGCCGAGCCTGGTTTCGGGTTCCCTGTAGCTTGAGCCCGGCGACCACATTGTCCCGGATTGACATGGTCGGAAACGGGTTGGGCCGCTGGAACACCATGCCGACCGCGCGACGCACGTCCACCGGATCGACGCCGGGCCCGTAAATGTCCTCCCCGTCAAGCTCTACCCGGCCTGCCACCCGCGCTCCTGGGATCACCTCATGCATCCTGTTGATCGTGCGCAGCACGGTCGATTTGCCGCAACCAGAGGGTCCGATGAAGGCGGTGACCGACTGCGGTGATACGGACAGGCTCACGCCCTGCACGGCGAGAAACTTGCCGTAGTAGATATCGACGTCCTTCATTCGAACGTTCTTCGCCATAGCAGATCCAATTTTTAGTTACGAGCGATCATAACCAACGGCGCCGCGCCGGTTGATCACTGTCTCGTTGGCGAAGAGCGGCCGAGGCAGCTCGAGCTTCACGAAACCTCCAAGGGTGGGAAGCAGGTGCGGGGACAACTACAGCCCAACGGCCGCTGGCGAAACCTATGCATCGTCGATAGAGATGAGCTAACCAGATGGTAAAGGAAGGATGAATGTTCCCCCACAGGGATCCCATGCATCACCCATTTGTCGTAAACCTAGGGTAGCAGGATCAACAATCTGTGAAGGAACGATGCCCCACAGGAACCTCGACAGGGGTACTGGCTGCGGGATCGCGGCGTGCACGACAGCTGACGCGCCGGTGCGCCGTCCAGGGGCGTGGTCACAACGCAGGCCGGGTCATCAGGGTGGTACCCGTCAGACCGCGAGCCTTCGCCAACGTCACGCGCTCAAGATGCCGGACCAAATACGATTTCTCTCAGGCTCTTGGTCCCGGACATCGGCTTGCCCTCACCGGCCATCTTCGCCCTCCAGGCGGCGCGGAGATCCTCGCTCACGCCCGCGGACTGAGACAGCGGCGAGCCGGGATCCAATCCCTGAAAACCGCAATTCACCTCCACGTTCATGCAGTGCTGGTCGGTGCACTCCCTGATGTCCGTTTTGGTGTGCTCTTCTTCACTCCAGGTGGTCCAGCCACCGAAACCGCCGCGCATCGCCCCGAGCGTCGATTTGCCGTCGTCCTGCGTGCCATCGGACTGCGGTACATTCTTATGCTCTTGGCTCATGTTGGGTATTCTATCAGTCGGTGGCCTATTAAGCGGTGATGTCGCAGCGTGCGCGGGTAGTTACCCGACCGCGACATGGGCCGCTGATCGTCCAGTACGGCGGCTCCGCCACCCCTCCAGCCACCAGACGTGAGACCTCGCCGGGATTCACCCTTTAGGCTGACGTAACCCCGACTCGTATGGCCTAGCGTCATGTCCTTCGAAGTGGTCTCTGCGCGGAACACCGCCCCATGAACTCGCCACTTCACCTTTTCGTGGAGGTCTGGCGATGACGCAAATCATGGGCATCGACGCGCTCCGTGCGGAATTCACCGGCCGGGTGATCGACGAGTCCGACATCGACTACGACACCGCTCGCTCGGTCTGGAACGGAGACATCGACCGCCGGCCAGCGGTTATCGCCCGGTGCTCTGGCACCTCCGACGTCGCAGCGGCGATCGCTTTCGGCCGCCAGCGGGGATTGCGGATCTCGGTGCGAGGCGGCGGGCACGGGTTCTGGGGAGCGGCAGTACCGGAGGGCGGCTTGGTTATCGACCTCAGCGAACTGCGGGGAGTGTCGGTGGACCCTGGCAGCCGCCGGGCCTGGTGCAGTGGCGGCGCCACTCTGGCGGATCTGGATGCCGCTACCCAGCGGCATGGCCTCGCCGTGACCGGGGGAACGGTCAGCCACACCGGTGTGGGCGGCCTGACGCTGGGCGGCGGGTTCGGCTGGCTCGTCCATAAGGCCGGGCTGACCGTGGACAACTTGCTATCCGCGGAAGTGGTCACCGCCGACGGCCGCACGCTGGCGGTCTCCGCCGACGAGCATCCCGAGCTGTTCTGGGGCCTGCGAGGCGGTGGCGGCAACTTCGGCGTCGTCACCGGTTTCGAGTTCCGGCTGCACGAGCTGGGCCCACTGGTGTACCTCGGTCTGTTCTTCTGGGGGATGGAGCAGGGCGCTGAGGCCCTTCGGCTCGGCCGGGACGTGGCCGCATCGCTGCCTCGCGAAGCGGGGCTGCTGCTGGCCGCCGGCCTGACTGCGCCGCCAGCACCCTTCGTGCCGCAGCGGCACCGCGGTACCCCAGGGGTCGCGATGCTGGTCGCCGGGTTCTCCTCCGCCCAGGAACACGCTCGGCTGATCGCACCGATCCGGGAGGCACTCCCGCCGCTGTTCGAATTCGTGACTCCATTGCCTTACGTCGAGTTGCAGAAGATGCTCGACGAATCCGCACCGTGGGGCATTCACGCTTATGAAAAGGGCCTTAATCTGCGCCAGCTCGACGACGGGGCGATCGCCGTGCTCACCGAGCACATACCGCGCAAGAGCTCACCGATGTCATTCATCCCGATCTTCTCGGTGGGCGGGGCGTTCGCCGATGTCGGTGAGCAGGAGACCGCATTCGGCGGCAGCCGGGCAACCCGGTTCGTGGTCAACGTCACGGCCGTCGCGCCGAACGCCGGACTGCTCGCGACCGACCGGTCCTGGGCCCGGTCGGTGTGGCAGGCGCTGGTCCCGCACGCCAACGGGACGGGTGGCTACGTCAACTTCATGGGCGACGACGACGCGGATCGCGTACAAGCAGCCTACGGTCCGGCGAAGTACCAACGGTTGGCTCGGATCAAGGCACGTTACGACCCGGACAATGTCTTCCGGATGAACGCGAACATCAAGCCGGCACCGCAGGCCAAGCCCTGAGGAGTGAACACCGGGAACCATCGAGTCGGAGTAAAGTCAGCTCATGGCGGAGCTGCTACGGACTCACCGGCTCCAGGTGCGGGACTGGTCGGTCGCCGACGCCGAGGCAGCACTGAAACTCTACGGGCACGACACCGTCAGGAGCTGGCTACCCGAGCCCGAGGGCATTCCCGACGCGGATGCGATGCATGGAGTGCTGCAAAGTTGGATGACCGAGCAACGCGAGATGTCGCCGGGGACCGGACGGTGGGCGCTGGTGCTGCGTGCGGGAGGCACGTTGGTCGGCGGGGTAAGCCTGCTGCCGATGCCGGTGCCTGAGGCGGACGTGGAGATCGAATATCAACTGGCGCCGGAGTACTGGGGCCGCGGTTACATCACCGAGGCCGCCCGGGCCCTGGCGCGTTGGGCCTTCGAGCATTCGTTGGTGGAGTTGTTCGCTCTGGTCGCCCCGGACAACGTGCGCGCGGCGGCAACCGCGCGGCGGATCGGGATGGAGTGGGTCGGCGAGAGCGACAAGTATCACGGGAGGAATCTGCTGGTGTTCCGGCTGCGGCCCGACGACCTAGCCAGCATGGGTAAAAAGTGAATCCTCAGAAGTAGATCCGGGTCACCCAGTCCGCCACGCAACCCGGTTTCGCGCCGCCCTCGATCTGCATCGTGGCCCGCAGCACGAGCTGCAGACCGCCGGTCACCTCGGTCGCCTCGGCAAGTAACACCTCGGCCCGCACCGTCGAGCCGACCGGCACCGGGGCAGGGAAACGCACCTTGTTCAGGCCGTAGTTGATGGTCATCGCCGCGCCCTCGACGCGGTAGGTCTGGAAGATCAGGTAGGGCAGGAGCGACAGGGTGAGGAACCCGTGTGCGATGGTGGAGCCGAAGGGGCCGGACGCCGCGCGCTGCGGGTCGATGTGAATCCATTGGTGATCCTCGGTCGCGTCGGCGAAGGCGTTGACGCGTTGCTGCTCGATAAGCATCCAGTCACTAGTGCCCAGCTGCTCGCCAGCCGCAGCGAGCAACTCGTCAGCTCCGGTGAACACTCTCATCGTCGACCACTCTCCCCGATGCCTCAGTTGGCGGCGGAGTCGCCCCAGCGGCCAGCTCGGTGCGAAACACCGGTTCCAGCCGGCCGCTACGGCCGCTGTGCTCGACGATGAGCCCGGCGCTGCGACCCGCAAACATCAGGGTCGCCACCATGTTGCCAAACGCGGGGCCGCTGATCCCGCGCCAGGACAGTGCCGGATCGGGCACCCCGAAGCGGCGCACCATGTTGCGGATCACTGTGGCCAGCGCAGCGTTCCAGGCGGCCCGCAACGCTACCGTCGCATACCACGGGACGCTGTGGTGCACTGGCGAGCACACCAGTTGATAGACGGGTGAGCCGTAGACATCGGCTCGGGCCACGTAACTGTGGTGCACATCGCCGGAGAGCACGCTGATCGTCGCAGGCGCATGCGGGCCGACCGCGACCCGTCGCAGCAGTGCGGCGAGCCGGTCGAAGGATTCCCGGAACGCCGCCCAATGTTCCAGGTCTAGGGCTTGACGGATGCGCTCACCAAGCACGCTACCTCGCGCACACGCCGCCTCGTTGGCTGCCTGAACATCGTGCAGCGCCGGCGCCAGCAACCATGGCAGCGAGCTACCGACCAGCACATGTTCAGCCTGGTGGGCGTCCTCGCTGACGGCGTTGTCCACCCAGGAGAACTCCTTGTCATTGAGCATCGCGCGACGGCCCTCGGCTAAGACCCGCCCGCACCGGGTGTCCATGACAACCAGCCGCACCCCCTCGATGTCCCACCGGTAGCTCCACCTGACCGATGAAGGATCGGCGTCCGCGGCGTCAGCCATCTTCCGCAGCACCGGCCAGGCGTCGCCCTCGGCGTCCTGGACCGCGCACCAGATCGGGTCAGCCCGGCGCTGCTGCGGGCACAGGTTGCCGATGTGTTGATAGACCCAGTAGGCGGCCAGCGCACCCCGGATACGCTCGGGCCACCACGCCTGAGCGGTGATCCAGGCCCGCCACGCCGCCGAGGTGTTCCAGTCGTCGCGCACATCATGATCATCGAAGATCATGGCGGTGGGCACGGTAGACATCAGCCACCGTAACGGCGGGTCTGACCAGCTATCGCGGTACAAGCGGGAGTACTCGGTGAAGTCAGCCACCTCGTGTCCCGGTGCGGCGGTGGTGTTCCGATGCCGGTCCAGCCAGCGCCGGGTCTGCGGGGCTGGGTCGTCGGCGTACACCTGATCACCAAGCAGCAGCAACGCCTCCGGCAGGTCTTCGGGAGACGCCATGGAAGCCATCCGGGCGGCGTAGGCATCCAGCGCGTCGGCACCGTCAATGGCCATGGTGGTGGGAGCATCACCCCTGGCGCGCCGGCAGGAACCGAAAACCACCTGCACTCCCGTCCCGGTGCCGCGGGTACGGATCCGGCTCTCGGGCCACGATGATCCCGGTCGGGGCCAGACCAGGTTGCCGTCCAGATACACCTGATACGTCGTCACCGAGCCCGGTTCGAGCCCGTCGATGTCCACCAGCGCATAGTGCTCATTACGCACGGTGAACGTCGAGGCGCGGCAACCGAGCACCTCGACCTCGGCCGGGTGGGAGGTCTGCACCCACACCGCCGCCGTGGTCCTCCCGACGTGCCGGAGCACGGGACCCAGCAACAACCGAGCGGTCGCGCCTGACGATCGGATATCCACCGCTTCTGCCTACCCGACTCGCTGCGGGTGCGCGACACTAGGGTGCGATGGTGACGAATCCTCCCTCGGCGGGGGCGAGGATGGGTACCCCCGCCGGTCGGTGGGTGCTGCTGGCGACGATCTCCGGGTCGGGCATGGCGATGCTCGACGCCACGGTGGTGAATATCGCGCTGCCCTCGATTGGTCGCGAATTCAGCGCGGATTTCCGGACTCTGCAATGGATCATCAACTCCTACACCCTCACGCTGGCTGCGCTGATCCTGCTGGCCGGCGCGCTCGGGGACCACTTCGGGCGACGCCGGGTGTTCCTCGCCGGGGTGGTGTGGTTCGCCCTCGCCTCGCTGCTGTGCGGGTTGGCGCCGACCGCCGAGGTACTCGTCGCCGCCCGAGCGCTGCAGGGCATCGGCGGGGCGCTACTCACCCCGGGCAGCCTGGCGATCATCTCCTCGTCGTTCGTGGCCGCCGACCGGGCCAGGGCGGTGGGCGCCTGGTCCGGGCTCGGCGGGGTCGCCGCCGCGATCGGACCGTTCCTCGGCGGTTATCTCGTCGGGTTGAACTGGCGCCTGGTGTTCCTGGTGAACCTGCCGGTCGCGGCCTTCATCGTGGTGGTCTCGCTGCGGCATGTGCCGGACAGCATGGATGAGCAGAGTCCGCCGGGGCTGGACGTGGTTGGTGCAGCCCTCACCGCCGCCGGGCTGGCTGGCGTGACCTACGCGCTGACCAGCCTTGGCGGCGGCGGCGCCGGCCGCGCGGGGGGGGGGGGGCGCCGGGGTGGGGGGGGCGG
>CAXUFG010000113.1:0-16643 GCA_964250265.1 uncultured Pseudonocardiaceae bacterium
TGTGTGGCACGTCCTGGATGCGTTGGTCGCTGGTGTAGGCGTGTGCGGTATTCATCAGGCCACGCTGGATGCCGAAGTTGTCGTGGAGCACCTTGGCCAGCAGCGCCGCGCAGTTCGTGGTGCACGAGGCGTTGGAGATCACCTGTTGGCTCCCGTCGTAGGCGTCGGCGTTCACCCCGATGACCACGGTCAGGTCCTCGTTGGTGGCCGGTGCCGCGATCAGCACTCGCCGCGCCCCGGCCGCCAGGTGGCGGGCGGCGTGGGTGCCGTCGGTGAACACCCCGGTGGACTCCACGACCACGTCGATGTCCAGCTCCGCCCACGGCAGCTCAGCGGGGTCTCGTTGCTGCAGGACAGGGATGCGATGCCCGGCAACCATGAGGGTGCCCTCCTCGAGGGTGACTCGCTGCGCGAGGCGCCCGTGCACGGAGTCGTACTGAAACAAGTGCGCGAGCAGGCCTGGCTCCGCGAGGTCGTTGATGGCCACGATCTCCAGGTCGGTGCGGTCGAGGGCCGCTCGGGTGACGGTGCGGCCGATGCGGCCGAACCCGTTGATGGCCGCGCGAACGGTCATGTCTGAATCCCTTCTCGTTAGGCGTGGTGAGCCGAGGTCCGTCGCCCAGCGAGGAACGCGAGGGCTGACCCGAGCAGGAACGCCGCGGACGCGATCGCGGCAGACAGGTGCAACCCGTCGAACATGCTCGCCGACGTGACAGCGAGGGTTCCAAACAGTGCGACCCCCACGGCGTTGCCGATCTGCCGGCACACGTTGAACACCGCGGAGGCCACGCCCGAGCGTTCGGCGGGCGCGGATTCGATAATCGCGGCGGTGGCCGCTGGCACGGTCATCGGTGTGGCGAGGCCGGTGGCGATCAAGGCGAATAGCAGGACCGGGTAGGGCGTGTGGGGCCCGGCGCTCAGCCAGCCGAGGAACCCGACGGCGCCGAGCAGCAGTGCTGCGATCATCGGCTTGTAGGGGCCGAAGCGGGCGGTCAGCCTGCCGGACAGCGGCGCGGCAACCAGGGCCATGCACACCGAGGGCAGCAGGGCCAGGCCGGTGGTCAGTGCGTCGTAGCCGCGCTGCTGCTGAAAGTACAAGGTGGACAGGTAAAGGATGCCGTAGTAGCCGAGGTTGAGCAGCACTCCGATGACCGCGGTCGCAGCGAAACCAGCGTTGTGGAACAGGGACGGCGGGAGCAGCGGCGATCTGCTGTGCTCGCTCACCCGCAGCTTGCGGTCCAGCCGCCACTCGATCAGAGTGAACACAACGAGCGCAGCGGCGCCGGCCGAGAAGGCCGCCACCACGACCGGGGAGGTCCAGCCAGCCGTGCCCGCGTCGTTGAGGGCCGCGGCGATACAGGTCAGGCCTACGATCGCGAATAGCTGTCCGAGCAGGTCCATTCGCCGGGCACCGGTGGCCCGGGCCGGCGACGGCACGTACCGTAGCGTGAGCAGCACAGCCAGGGCCGCGACCGGCACATTGAGCCAGAACACTGCGCGCCAGCTCAGCCCGGACACCAGGAAGCCGCCAAACACTGGTCCGGCGGCGAAGGCGACACCAGCGACACCCGCCCAGAAGCCCAGCGCCCTCGCCCGAACCGCCCGGTCGGGGTACGCGGCGGCAAGCAGTGCCAGTGAGGTCGGTACGAGCAGCGCGGCCCCCGCGCCCTGGAGCAGGCGGCCGACAATCAGGACGCCAGTGGCGTCGGCGAGTGCGCACATGACCGACGCGCCGGTGAAGATGCCGAGGCCGGTCAGGAATATCCGACGGTGCCCCAGCCGGTCGCCCAGACCGCCGCCGAGCAACAGCAGCGCGGCGAAGACGGTGCTGTAGCCGTCGACGATCCACTGTATGCCGGCCGAACTGGCGGTCAGAGAGTGCTGGATGTCGGGTACCGCGACGGTGACGGCGGTGACGTCCAGCATCACCAGGAAGTAACCGAGGCTCAGTGCCAGCAGGGGAGGCAGGGCCAAGTTCGGGTGCGCCACGGTCCGGGCCGGGGCGGCGATGTTCGGGGTGCCGGTCGTGCTCATGCGAGCAGTGTCGGGGTGAAATCCTTCGTTCGTTGCCTAAGCGTCGATGTCCTATCGTTGATTCATGAGCAATGGACTCGTGGAAGGGCAGCGCATCGCGGACCCGGACATCGCCAGGGCCGCCGCCTTGATCGCCGATGGCTCCAGGGCACGCATCCTCAAGGCGCTGTGCGACGGTCGGGCGATACCCGCGAGCACTCTCGCGACGGAGGCGGGCATCAGCGCGCCGACAGCTAGCGTGCACCTGACCAAGCTCTTGGAGGCCGGGCTGATCACAGTGGAGCGCAACGGCCGCAATCGCAACTACCGGCTCGCCGGAAGCGAGATCAGCGCGGCACTGGAGGCACTGGCCATCATCGCTCCTCCGCTGCCGGTCACCTCGTTGCGGCAGAGCACTAGGGCGACCGCGCTGCGCAGGTCGCGCACGTGCTATGACCACGTGGCGGGTTACCTGGGCGTCACGCTGATGCGCGCGTTGCTGGACGCGGGACTGCTCGCGGGGCACGATGGGGTCCACCGGCCGCACGCATCCGTAGCTGACCGCCCTGCCGCCTATGGCAGGGACGTGGAATACCACCTGACCGACTCCGGGCGCGCTGCACTCATGTCATTCGGCGTCGACGTCGACCGGTTGCCGCCGCGCCGGCCCGCCATCCGGTACTGCGTGGACTGGAGTGAGCAGCGGCATCACCTATCCGGTGCGCTTGGCGCGGCGATCACCGCGCGGCTGTTCGACCTGGACTGGGTGCGCTACGGCGTGAGCCCCCGCGTGGTCCATCTGACGCCTGCTGGCATAGACGGCGTGGAAAGCATGTTCGGGGTTGACCCCGGCCCGTGGCGGGACGCCACGCAGCAGCCGGTCACCGCAGCCTGGCGACCGCCGAGATGACGAACCAGCCAGCAAGCCAGGGACACGAACAGTCACCGAACCCGCACCTATCTACCCCATTAGGGCTTAGTCGGCCCGTATTCAAGAGGATTCGCATGCAGATTGTTGACTACTATCTCAGCTCTGGTGACTGTAACCGTGCCAAAGTTCACATCATTAGGCCTTGACTGCCACTCATGCTGCATTAGTCTCGATTCGGGCGCACAGGAGATGTGGTATGCGTGTCGACGACGACACCGGGTGGGGTAGTAAGTAACGTAGTCATCGAGCGTCAGTTTGCATAAGCAATAAGAAAAACAATCCAGTTCAACGAGGTGTGTATTCGATCTTGCTTCATGGTTGCATCAGGGTGAACTCTCAGCGATTCCGACCCCGCGCGGACGTTGAGCATAGAAATGATCAGCGCAACGAATAAACGGCGCTTGGTTACTGCCGCCATGTCTCCCCGTCGCACAATTCCACACGATCGGGGTTGAGCATGACGTACCTATCCGGTGTTGCACGTCCTCCTTCCTGTGGTTGCTGTTTTGGGGCCTGCGGACGGAGGAGGACGTAGAGATGTCGAAGCTGCGGGTGGGACGACGCATTGGTCATGGCGGAGCAGGGGACCCCCGCTGGGGGAGCCAGACGGCGGACCTGCGGGCGAGCGTGGTAGGCGTTCCGTCAGCGGGGAGCGCCGATGCCCATCGACAGTGAGCTCCGCAACTGGTTGGGGATCCGCGCCCCGGGAACGACGCAGACCAGGGTGCTGTTGGCCGACCACGATCCCATCTCCCGGCACGTCCTGGGCGCAGTCCTGCGGGCGGCAGGCGGTGTCGACGGCTCGCTGACGGTGGTGTGCTGCCTGGACAGCCTGATCCCCATCCAGCATTGGCCACGGCTCGACTGGGCCGAGATAGTCGTACTATCGGTGGTCCCGGGGGAGGACCCGACCCAGACGATCCGCGAACTGATCTCACGGGGCATCCGCGTCCTGCTTGTTGCCGCACACTGGGACGAGCATTCGCTCGACCGGGCAGTGGCGGCGGGCGCTACCGGCTGCCTGATCAAGGACACTGAGGTGGGCAAGCTCGCCGCCGCTGCGCACGCGGTGGCCTCCGGCTACCTGTTGTTGTCCCCGGAGTTACTGGACATCTACCGCTCCGTCCCACGCCAGGATTGCGGTTCCCCACCGGCGAACCAGGAGCAGCACCGCCAGCGCATCACCGAACGCGAGTACGAGGTACTCAGCCTGCTCGCCGAGGGCATGTCCACCACCGAGGCGGCCAGGGCGTTACGGGTGTCACCCGCGACGGTCAAGAGCCACGTCTCGCACACGCTGCCCAAGCTGGGCGCCCGCAACCGGCTCGAAGCGGTGCTGATGATTAGCGGCACCCTCCGGTCCGTCTCCTCCGAGGCCGTGCCCCGCCAGGGTCGCCAGCTCTGAGCTGTCGGCGCCGGGCGGGTCGTGGATCACCGACGGTGGTATCGGACAGCAGCACGCAGGAGTGCGGTTGTCGCGGCGCGGTCGATGTTCTCGTCCACACTCACGCCCCACAAGACGGTGCCCGCCACCGCGCATTCCAGGTACACGGCGACGCGGGGACCGGCCCCGCCGGCGACCGTATGCTCGACGCGGTCGAGGACCCGGACGTCGATGCCGTGGGCCGCGAGAACGGCCAAGACCTCGTCGGTGTCCGGCAGGTCGGCGGGCAGGCCGATGGCGGCTCCCGGCTCGGCGATAGTGAGCTGATACTCGTCCTCGAACATGGCCCCGATCTCCCTCGGGGCTATCTCCCCACCCTCGGCGTCGGTCCTGGCCTGGACGCACCTGGAGAACTCGATCTGCATCCGGCGCGGTAGATCCAGTCCGTGGTACTGCTTCATCAGGTAAGCGACACCGCCCTTCCCGGACTGGCTGTTCACCCGGATGACCGCCTGGTAGGTGCGGCCTATGTCGTGCGGGTCGATGGGCAGGTACGGGACCGCCCACCGGCACTGCTTCATCGACTGACCTGCCTGCGCCGCTTGGGTCTCCTGCGCCTCGAAGCCCTTCTTGATGGCGTCCTGGTGCGAACCGGAGAAGGAGGTGAAGACGAGGTCGCCGCCATAGGGGTGTCGCTCGGGCACACTCATCTGGTTGCAGTAGTGATAGATCCGTCTGATCTCCTCGATGTCGGAGAAGTCGATCTCCGGGTCGATCCCTTGGGAGAACAGGTTCAGCCCGAGAGTGACCAGGTCGACGTTGCCGGTGCGCTCCCCCTGGCCGAACAGGCAGCCCTCCAGCCGGTCCGCGCCCGCCATCATGGCCAGTTCGGCGGCTGCGACGGCGGTGCCCCGGTCGTTGTGCGGGTGGGCGGACAGGCAGACGAACTCGCGTCGGGACAGGGTGCGCGACATCCACTCCATCTGGTCGGCGTAGGTGTTGGGCGTGGACCGTTCCACCGTCGCCGGCAGGTTCAGGATGATCTCGCGGCTGTCTCCCGGCTGCCAGACGTCCATCACCGACTCGCACACCTCCAGCGCGAAGTCCAGTTCAGTGTCGGTGAAGATCTCCGGCGAGTACTCGTAGCCGAGCATGGTGTCTGAGCCGAGGATCTTGCCGGCGTGCTCCATGACCAGCCGGGTGCCATCCACCGCGATCGCCCTGACGTCGTCGCGACTTGCCTGGAACACCACCCGCCGGAACAGTGGGGCGGTGGCGTTGTAGAGGTGCACGGTCGCCCTGCGCGCGCCGACAAGCGACTGCACTGTCCGCTCGATCAGCTCCTCCCTGGCCTGCGTGAGCACCGATATGGTGACGTCCTCGGGGATCACCTGTTCCTCGATGATCGACCGCACGAAGTCGAACTCGGGCTGCGCCGCCGCCGGGAAGCCAACCTCGATCTCCTTGTATCCGAGGCGCACCAGCAGATCGAACATGGCGCGCTTGCGGACCGGCGACATCGGGTCGATCAGCGCCTGGTTGCCGTCCCGCAGATCCGTCGACAGCCAACGCGGAGCCCTGGTGATGGTGCGCCCAGGCCAGGCGCGGTGCGGCAGGTCCACCGGCGGTAGTGGGAGATACCGATGGAACGGCATACCGGAGGGCCGCTGACGGGTGGTGGTGGCGGTGATCGGTGTCCGTCCCGAAACGAACTCGCGCGCAGGGGACAGGTGGATCATGGTGGTGTCTCCCTGGGTGTTCTCGGTTAGCGGACCGTCGCCAGCGCGATGGCCATCCGATCCAACGCTTCCTCGATGATCTCCCGGGAAGTCGCGAAGGACAGCCGAATGTGGCCCTCGCCGCCCGGACCGAAGGCCGAGCCAGGGGTTGCCGCGACCTTCGCCTCGGTCAATAGCCAGCTCACGAACTCCGCCGAGCTGCCCAGCCCGGCCTTGCGAACGTCAGGAAACACGTAGAGTGCCCCGTCCGGAGCCGCACAGGAGATCCCCGGCAGCTGGTTGAGGCCGGACACGATGAGATCCCGGCGTGCCGCGTACTCGTCCACCATCTCGCCGATCGGCTCCTGCGGACCGGTCAATGCGACCACGCCGCCACGTTGGACGAACGAGCCGGCACAGCCGACGGTGTGCTGCTGGACCTTGAGCACCTCGGCGATGACCTCCGTCGGCCCCGCCACGTACCCCAGGCGCCATCCGGTCATGGCGTAACCCTTGGAGAAACCGTTCACGGTCAGCGTCCGCTCGCCGCCGCCGGGCAGGGCGGCCGGACTGAGGTGCTCACCACCAGTATAGTTGATCTTCTCGTAGATCTCGTCGGACACGATGAAGAGGTCGTTATCCTCCGCGAACGAGACCAGGGTCGTCACCTCGTCGTGGTCGAGCAGGTGACCAGTTGGGTTGTTCGGCGTGTTGACCATGACCGCCTTCGTTCGTGCGGTCGACGCGTTGTCCAGTGTCTGCCTGGTGATCCGGAAACTGTTGGCCGTGGTCAGTTCCGCGAACACCGGCTGCGCGCCCACCAGGTGGGCCATGGATGCGTAGCTGACCCAGCTGGGCGTCGGAATGACGATCTCGTCGCCCGGATCGAGGATGGTCAGTACCGAGCTGTAAAGCGCGTGCTTGGCCGAGGGCGTCACGATGATGTCGGTAGCCTGGTCGACCAGGACGCCGTTGTCCTTCGCCAGTTTCTCGGCGATCGCGCCGAGTAGTTCAGGCAGGCCCCGGCTGGGGGTGTAGTGGGTGAAACCGTCCCCGATTGCCGCCACCGCCTCGGCGGAGATGTGATCGGGAGTGTCGAAGTCGGGCTCGCCACCGCCGAGGTCGAGAATGTCGGCGCCCTGCGAGCGCAGTGTGCGCACCAGATCGAGCACCGCGTAGGTCGCCGACTTCTCGATGCCGCTGAAACGTGTCGCCACCCTGACCATGACCTGCTCCCTCCCGCCGAGACCGCCCGCCGTCGACCAGGCGGATCAGCCGGCGACTCGTCCACGGACACCGCCGAGCCACTTGTCCGCGTGCCGGTCGGCCGCCGCGTCGTCGCGGAATGCGTACGTCTTGAGTAGCCAGCGCCGGCGAGCCCGCGCCGGGTCGTTGACCTCGATCTTCTCCCGGCTGTGCAAGCCGTTCTGGTTCGCTAGCACAAACAGGTCGCGCTCCAGGATCCGGTGCCGCTTCTTGTCCACCTTGGCCAGCGCGTTCTTCATCGCGATGAGCCCATCCTTGGCTTCGACCGGGCTGCCAGGCGCCGTCGTGGTGCTGGTGTCCAGGTAGCGGAAACTGTGGTCGTTCTCCAGGATTGGGTGCACCTCTGAGAACGTGAGGTTCTTGTCCTTATCCTTGGAGAAGACGTCGAACGGCGTGATGAAGTAGGACTCGCGCAAGACGCGCCGCTCCTCCTTGCTCAGGTGGTCGAGCAGGTCGCGCCCGTGAACGAAACCGGTGTAGATCACATCGTCTTCCGAGGACCTCATGCCGAGTAGCGAGATGAAGTCGGCGCGGACCTCGTGCGCGGTGCGGTCATTGTGATAGTAGAGTTCGCTGTCGCTGTAGCCGGTGAGCATTCCGCTGTACCGGTTGATCGCCACCACGTCGGTGAAGAAGTCGCCCCGGTTGCGGGTGTAGGCCAGCAGTGGGGTGCCCATCAGTCGCGCGAACAGCTCCAACAACGCCTCGCCGATGAACGTCTTCTTCAGAACGTGCTTGGTGCCGACCGGGTCGTCATTGCCGAGCTCGGGCCGCTCCGCGTCGATCGGGCAGTTGCGCAGCACATGGACATCGGACGTGGCGTTCTCCCGCTCATCGTGGATGCGCGCGCATACGTCGAGGAAGAACTGGGGCACCTCACCGCGGTCCACCACGTCCGCTACAGCCTGCGAGAACGCCTCATAGTCCTCGTAGGGATTCTTGTCTATCCCTTCGAGCGTCTCGTACAGCTGCTCGTAGTCATCGTCGGTCAGGATATAGATCGGCTCCATGATTGCTCTTTTCATAGCGACGAAATTGTGGCAAACGAAGTCCAGCATCACCCGCCATCCCGGTGCCGTCATCGGTCGGGAGAGGAAATTTCGTCTAGGTGATCGATCACCACGGAGGAACTAGTCGACTGAAGGTGGAGAAAGTCGGTTCGCCACGGCCGGGAGTGGATAAACGATGTCCACAAGACATTCACACTAGTCCCGGAGTGGAGAAGTAACCGTACACCGCGTATTTCCTTGCCAGCGAGGACCTCGCGCAGGTTTACTCAACCTGTCAGGCCTGCCCGGCACTCCGATGGCCTAGAGCAGGAGGACTCCGTGGCTTCGACATTGGCGCAGAAGATCTGGGAACAGCACGCCGTGCGGCGTGACGACGCAGGCGAGGACCTGCTGTACACCGACCTGCACCTGCTGCACGAGGTGAACACGCCACAGGCATTCGACGGTTTACGCGCTGCCGGCCGGACCGTGCGCAGGCCGGACCTCACAATCGGCACCGAGGACCACAACACGCCGACCGTGGCGGTCGACAAGGTCATACAGAACCCGGCTGCCAGGGAGCAGGCGGAGTTGATGCGGGCCAACTGCGCGGAGTTCGGCATCCCACTGTACCGGCTCGGCGATTCCCGCCAGGGCATCGTGCACGTCATTGCTCCGGAGCTTGGGCTCACCAGGCCGGGCATGACGATCGTGTGCTGTGACTCGCATACCACCACGCAGGGCGCGTTCGGGGCGCTCGCCTTCGGCATCGGCACCACCCAGGTGGAGCATGTGCTGGCCACCCAGACGTTGCCGATGCCCCGGCAGGATGACATGGCGGTCACCGTCACCGGCCGGTTACCGGAGGGCGTCACCAGCAAGGACCTCGCGCTTGCGTTGATCGCCAGGACCGGCACCGCGGGCGGGCAGGGCCACATCATCGAGTACCGCGGAGAGGCGGTCTCCGCGCTGTCCATGGAGGCGCGGATGACCCTGTGCAACATGTCGGTGGAGGCAGGTGCACGTACGGGCATCGTGGCCCCGGACGAGACGACCTTCGAGTACTTGCGGCAGCGGCCGTCGATGCCCCAGGGCACGGACTGGGACGCCGAGGTCGCCTACTGGCAGACCCTGTGCTCGGACGACGACGCGGTGTTCCACAAGGAGGTCGAACTGGACGCGACCGGGCTGAGCCCCTACGTCTCCTGGGGTACCAACCCCAGCCAGAGCGTCCCGCTGGACGGCCGGGTGCCCGCGCCTGCGGACTTCGCCGACGTCGAAGAGCGCGCAGCGGCCGAACGCGCGCTGGAATACATGGACCTGCGCCCCGGCATGGCGATGCGCGACGTGCCGGTGGATACCGTCTTCCTGGGTTCCTGCACCAACAGCCGAATCGAGGACCTGCGGGCCGCCGCCGACGTGCTGCGCGGTAGGCGGATCGCCGACGGCCTCCGAATGCTGATCGTCCCCGGCTCGGCCACGGTGCGCAGGCTAGCGTGCAATGAGGGCCTGGACCGAGTCTTCGCCGAGGCGGGTGCCGACTTCCGGGCGGCGGCGGGCTGCTCCATGTGCGCCGCGCTGAACGAGGACCGACTGCTAGCGGGACAACGGGCCGCCTCCACCAACAACCGCAACTTCGAGGGCAGGCAGGGCAAGGGATCGCGGACACACATCGTGTCGCCGCCGGTCGCCGCCGCGACGGCAGTCGTGGGCAGGCTCGCCAGCCCCACCGATCTGTGAGGAGCACCAGGTGGAGAAATTCACCGTCCACACCGGAACAGTCATGCCGTTGCGCCGCAGCAACGTCGACACCGACCAGATCATCCCGGTCCGCTTCCTCAACCACTCCCAGCGCACCGGCCACGCCGACTCGCTGTTCGCGGACTGGCGCCAGAACCCATCGTTCGTCTTCAACCGGCCGGAGCACCGAGGCTCGACGATCCTGATGGCGGGCAACGACTTCGGCACCGGGTCCTCCAGGGAGTACGCGGTGTGGGCGTTGCTCAATTACGGCTTCCGGGTGGTGATCGCCCCGCGCTACGGTGACATCTTTCGGGGGAACGCGCTGCTGAACGGCTTGCTCACGGTCGTCATCCCGATCGCCGTGGTGACACAGCTGTGGGACGTTGTTGAAGCCGATCCGTCGGTGCCGATGACTGTCGATCTGGAGAAACTTCAGGTGTGCTGCGCGGACCTGGTCCTCTCGTTCACCGTGAACGAGAGGGAACGTGACCGGCTACTGTCTGGCCTGGACACCATCGCGGTGACGCTGCGGCACGCCGATGACATCTCCGCGTATGAGAGTGCCCGCCGCGCCACGCTGCCCACTACGCGCTGACGGACCGATGAAACTCTCGCAGTGTTCCGCGCTCGTGGCGATCACCGACTCCGGCAGCTTCACAAAGGCGGCCAGGGTTCTGGGTATCAGCCAGTCGGCGGTCAGCCACGCAATCGCCGGCCTGGAGGCCGAACTAGGCTGCGCACTGATGCAGCGCGACCGGGCAGGCGTCCTGCTCACCGACGCCGGGCGTGGCATTGTCGGGCATGCCCGCGTCATGGTGGAGCACGCCGAGCAGATCCGGCTATCGGCGGTGGCCGCCCGCACCGGGCTGCAGGGCACGATCCGCTTCGCGACCAGTCAGAGCTTTGCCACCCGTCTGCTGCCGGCCCTGATGAGTCGGTTCCGGGCCCGCTTCCCGCACCAGGAGATCGCGCTGCGGGAGGGAAGCGACCAACAGATAGCGGAATGGTTACGCGGCCACGCCGCCGACATCGGCGTGGTCACGTTGCCGAAGGCTGACCTCACAACGGTGCCGCTGTTGCGCGACGAGATGTATGCGTTGGTGGCCAAGGGACACCACCTCGCCGCGGCGCCCGCCATGCACGTCCACCAGCTTGCTGACGAATCCTTGATCATGCCGGTCGGCGGGGTCGAACCGGTGCTGCGCGCCGCGCTACGGACCTTGGGGCTGGAACCGACCGTTGCGTACCGGATGCGGGACCTCAACGCGCTGCTGGCGATGGTCGCCGAAGGGCTCGGCATCACGGTTTTGCCCGCGCTGGCGGTGCCCTCGACCCCGCCGGGGGTAGCGATCGTGCCGCTCAGCCCTGCGATGACCCGTCAGATCGCGCTCGGCGTCCGCGGCGTGGCCCAGGGTTTGCCCGCAGTGACCGCGTTCATCGACATCGCGCGCGAGTTGGCCCGGCACGGCGACTGGTGCCCACCGCCGGTGTCTGCCCCGCGCGCCCCGATTCGGCCCGCTCAGGTGCACGGCCGGGTCGGGGCAGCGCGGGCCCCGAGCACCGTGCATCCCTTGTGACTGGTCACCCGGTGCACGTTGCCCGGCGCCTCGATCACCAGGTCACCGACGGTGTACCGGTCGCCGTTGTCGTTGACCAGCTCTCCGTCCAGCACGAACATCAGCTCGTAGCCATGATGCAGGTGCAAGTCACCATGTGCGCCCGCGCCCATCCTGGTGAGGAAGGCGGTGGCGAGCTGTGGTTCCGCCGCGGTGAACAGGGGATAGATGTCCACACCGGCACGGCCCGGCTGCACCCAGCGGACCCAGTTCAGGCTGTCAAGGTTGACGGAGGACAGGACGTCGCGCAGTACCGTGACTGAACGCGCGGCTGGGGCGTAGGTGGGCTCGAGGGGCGTCATGACACCTTCTCTTTCCTCGTCGTGCGGTCCATGTCGTGACAGATCAGCCGATCGGAACGCTGGCCACCAGCTCCGGTGCGGCGGCCACGACCGCCGGAGCGGCGAGCGCGTGGCGGGCGATGGCGTCGGCGTCGCGGGTGAACTCGTTCCACGGCCCCGGCCTGCCACTGCCGACCAGGGTGAACCAGCGGGTGTGCTCGGTGGGGATGCCCAGCACATACAGTCCGGTGTCCGGCCTGCCGTCACAGTCACGGGGGTGGAACGGGCTGCGGGTCACCGCCACACCCCCGGTGTGGAAGGCGGCCGGGCCGCTGCCGTTGACGAAACCGGTCCAGATCCCGCGCGCCAGCAGGTTGCGGGTGAGTGCGGATGGATCACGGAACACGTTCGGATCGGGGGTGCGGGCATCGATCAGGGAGTCGACCTCCAGACTGGACCTGGCCACCACGGGGGAAGACACCACGAACCGGTCGCACCGCGGGTCGCCGACGAACCGGGCCGCAGGGCCAACCACGCGCAGGATCCCGGCCTGACGCAACGCCAGGGCCTGACGAACCCTGATCCGGGGTGGACCCGCCGCAAGCAGCGCGCTGCGCGGCGCAAACCAGGCGAGGAAGTCGCCCCGGTGCGAGTCCGGCCTGAGCCCGCCGAAGTCCACCACCTCGCGCACCACCCACCGGGTGTCCCGCAGTACGTCCAGCGCGGCCTTGAGTGGATCTGCGTAGTTACCCCGCTCCGCGTGGTCGAGGTCACGGTGCATGTGTTCGGTCAGAGCCCGTTCGAACGCGGCCGGACTCGGGTAGGACTCGCCCTCGAAGGGCCTGGCCACCCGCTCGAAGTCCAGCGGCGACAAGTCGGTCCGGCCCTGGGTGACGGCGATCTCTCGAATCGGCGGAACGCCGGACTCCGCGGCGCGTAGGACGTCGGCCGTGAGGGCTGCTGCGGCGTCGGCTCCATACCGCTCTCGTATCGCTGTGCGGTAATAGACGAGTTCGACCTCGGCGAGTATCCACGGCAACATGTGCGTCGCGAAGTCGATGGCGCCGAACGCCCGGCCGTGGCAGATCCGTTCGGCGGTGAACAGGTCAGGCCTGAAGGCCAGCATCGCGGACTTCTGGTTGCGCCCGCGCGCGGGCAGCGGGATGCCGCTGCGGGAACCGCCGACCAGGATTGGCTCGCGACCGCTGGCCACGTACCGCAACCCGCCTTCGCCGTCATCGACGAACTGGCCGCCCCGACCGATCGTCAGGGCGAGCATGACGTCGTAGAACGACAGCCCGAGCCCGAGAACGCCGACCGACGAGCCTGCCGGGATCGTGTCCAGCGGCATGTCGGCTGGCGAGTCGCCCGGGAAGTAGCGCAGATGCGGTCGGGCTGCTGCGAAGTCGGCGAGCTCGCGGAACGGGCCGGTCTGCTCGGGAACGCAGTGTCCGGTGGTCAGGATTACCCGGTCAACCAGCACCCGGTCTCCGGTGGACAGGTCGAGGCAGTAGCCAAGGCCAGTGGGTTCGAGGTCCTCCACGGTCGCGATCATGCGGTGCAGGCGCACACCGGGGGGCAGCGTCGCCGCGATCACCTCCATCAGGTAATGGAGGTAGCGGCCATGCAGCGCGCGCGGCGCGTAACCGTCCCGGCCGGCGAAATCGGGGGCGCTGGTGCTCCACCACTCGGCAAGTGAGGGACCGGCACCCGGCCGCGGCCGCCCGTCGTCCGGTCCGGAGAACATCGTGACCTCGCCGCACACGGTGTTCATCAAGAACCATTCGGACTGGTCAGAGCGCCAGATCCGGCCGCAGCCAACCTCGACCGCGTCAATCAGGTAGAGCTCGACCGGCCCAGCGGGCGGGGACTCCAGGAGCCTGGCCGTTATCCGCTCCAGCACACCGAGGCCGCGAGGACCGCTGCCGACGATGGCGATCCGGTGCGGCCCTGGACGGTCACCGCCAGGACCGGACACCGCGGAACTGTTTGGCAGCTCGGACCCGAACAAACTCATCTGCCCACGCTTTCATCCGAGGAAACGGCCGGTGCCGACATTATGATCGATTCACCATGAATACAACGTCAATCCGTTCATCTTTTCATGAATTTCGTTCATACCAACTGCGCCGATCGTGGCAGCCCCTACAGGAAATAGTCATGCTATATTCGAGAGGTCCATTCGCTTTCGATTGAATGACGGGGTCAGATAATGGCGCGGTGTCCGGCTCTCCTGGTTCTCGACCTGCTCAATGACATCGTGCATCCTGACGGGAAGTACGCTCCGCACGGTTACGCCGAGCAGGTCGCCAGCCGCCACGTGCTCGAGCGGGCGGCGACCGCGATCGACCGTGCCCGCACCGCAGCCATTCCAGTGATCTACGTGGTGGTCGGGTTCTCGCAGGACTATTCGGAATGGCCGTCTGAATCACCGATTTTCGCCGAGGCGCGTGACGCGCGGAAACTCGTGATCGGCACCTGGGCGACTCAGATCCACGACGCCGTGAAGCCGGCCGACGGCGAGCCGATCATGGTCAAGCGGCGGATCAGCCCGTTCTTCGGCACCGAACTGGACCTGGTGTTGCGCACGAGGGGCATCGACACCTTGCTGCTCAGCGGTGTGTCCACTGACCTGGTGGTGCTCGCTACCGCGCGGGACGGGCACGATCGCGACTACCAGGTCGAGGTGTTGGCTGACGCGACGGCGGCGGCGACCACGGAGCTACACAATGCCGCACTGACCGTGATCGCGCGCACGGCGACGGTCACCACAGTCGACGGGGCGATGGGCGCCGAATAGCGCCTACCGGGCCGCCGCTTGCAACGCTCGATGGTCCCGGTATGGAGCGAGCAAGGGCAGAGATCGAGCGCAGGTTCATGAGCGAGATCGTGGTCGAGAAGACCTGGCAGGTACCAGCGCCCAGCGGCAAGGGCCCGGTCATCATCGCGCTGCGGACGCCGGATGTCACGATCACCGACTCGGAGGGCCGCTACATCGTGATCGCACCCGAGCAGGCCGACATCGTGAGCTGCCAGATGAGCAACATCGCCGACTGGATCGAGGAAGCCCCAGGCGAGTGAGCTGGGCTGAGCACTTCGCGGGACACGCCGTTCCCTGGACGGAGCAGGAGTGGGCCGCGCTGCCCGAGAGCATGGGCCGGGTCGAGCTGCTGGTCGTGAGCCCGTTTCCGGCCGTGTCGCACCAGCGCCTGGTGCGCAACCTCGCCCGCAGTCCAGTGCCTGGGTTGATCGCCTGGTCAAGCCCGATGCCTATGCGGGCGCCGGTATCCCGTCTTCCTCCGGATCGAGCCGGCACAGAGCTGGGTGCGATCAGCTATTCGTTGGCCCCGAATGGGTTCGTCGTGTCCGCCCGGTCCGCCGGAGGCCGACTCACGCTGAAGGGGCCCTTCCCGGCAGACCTGGACCTCGCTGCGCTGGGCACGGCCACCCGGTACCCCGGACATGGAGCGACCTGGCAAGCCAAGCCGACTAACCTGCACTGCGTTGGGCCTTGACCGCGGTACCGGAAGGAATCTCCTCAATGCGCAGTGATCTGTTCGCTCCCGACCACCAGGAAACCGCCGCCAGGCAGCCGGGCATGATGCTGCAGAACTCCAAGATGCTCAAGGTCGCACTGGCTGGTGAGGTGCTCGCCCGGCAAGGCGCGATGGTCGCCTACCAGGGTCAGGTGCAGTTCAAGGCGCTGGGCTCGGGTGGTGTGGGCAAGTTCCTCAAGCAGAAGCTGACCGGTGAGGGCATCCCGCTGATGAAGGCCTCCGGCGAGGGCGACGCGTTCTTCGCCGACCTGAGTGCTGATGTGCACCTCATCGACCTTGAAGGTCCGGACGACGCGCTAACCGTCAACGGCCGCAATGTGCTCGCGTTCGAGCCGACCCTGAGCTACGACATCCGCCGGGTCGAGGGGATGGGCATGCTGTCGTCGGGACTGTACAACTGCGTGTTCTCCGGGCAGGGCCGAATCGCGATCACCGCGAAGGGCTCGCCGGTGGTGCTCACCGTCGACGCGCCCACCTACGCCGACCCACAGGCCGCGATCGCCTGGTCCGCGGGATTGCAGACCGGCTTCCACCGGGCTGACCAGCTGGGCCTGGGCACCCTGCTGGGCCGCAGTACCGGGGAGGCATTCACGATGAGCTTCGCGGGGCGGGGCTTCGTCATCGTGCAGCCCTCGGAGGAGCCGCCGGTGAGCGTGCTCAGTGGTGGCGGTAGCGGGAACCAGTCCGGTTCCGGTGGGCTCTTCGGTGACCTGATGGGCCGCTGAGCAGCTTTAAGGAGTGCCCACTGTGTCCGATGACAACGCTCCCGTCGTGTTGCTCGACGAGGATCGGCGCCCGTGCGGGCAGTTGCCCAAGTCGCAGGTTCATCACGCCGCGACGCCGCTGCACCTGGCGTTCTCCTGCTACGTCTTCGACGGTTCCGGGCAGCTGCTGATGACCCGCCGCGCCACCAACAAACGGACCTGGCCGGGAGTGTGGACCAACACCTGCTGCGGGCACCCCCTGCCTGGTGAGCCGATCGAGGTCGCCGCAGCCCGGCGGCTGCGTGAGGAGCTCGGGCTGACCCTGACCCGCTCGGAGCTGGTCCTACCCGAGTTCAGCTACCGGGCGGTGGCCCCCGAGGGCGTCGTGGAGAACGAGTTCTGCCCCGTCCTGGTCGCTCGCGCCGAGGGCACCCCCCACCC
>CAXUFG010000114.1:0-16339 GCA_964250265.1 uncultured Pseudonocardiaceae bacterium
CCCACGCCCGCACCGGCACCCACCCCGACGCCGGTGGTGACTCCGACGCCGGTGGTGACTCCGACGCCGGTGCCCACGCCAACTCCGTCACCGACCTCGACGCCAACACCCACTCCAGTGGTGACCCCGACGCCGACGCCACGGCCAACACCGACGCCGGCTCCAACACCGACGCCGGTACCCACCCCGGCTCCCACGCCAACTCCGTCACCGGCACCGAGTCCATCACCCACGCCGTCGCCGACGCCGGTACCCACACGGAGTCCGTCGCCGACCCCGACGCCGCGGCCCACGCCCACGCCGGCACCCGGGGCGAGTGCTACGACTACCACGTTGAGCGTGATTCAGGTGCCGTTGCCGCTGGGGTTGGGTGGGATCGTGATTCCCACTGCGCAGGTAGCCCCTATTAGTGCCAGCGGAACGGTTCAATTCAAAGATGGGTCTGCCATCCTTGGCGCCCGGGTGCCGGTGGTGGCGGGCACCGCGATCGGACCCATCAGGGTGCTGGCCCCGGGTTCGCACTCGCTCAGTGCGGTGTTCAACCCGACGAACCCGACCCGATTCCTGCCTTCCACGTCGAAGACCTTGACCGTCAAGTTCTAACCAACTCTGCGGTGGCCCCCGCGCAGCACCGGGTGACAGCGCCGGGGTCAGCGCAGCGTCACCTGCGCTAGAACATCCGTGCCGGGGTGGCCGCTGACAGCGCCACGGGAAATGTCCTCTTTCTGGTGGGCAGGGAATAAGAAATATGCCCAGAGGCCCCTGAGTCCTCTCTGGTCTCTATAGCCCAGGACCTGGGTGTTCCTCGCCGATCTCTGCTGGTTCTGGCATGTGATGTGATCTCGAATTTTCTGAAGGTCTATCGTCTGGCCCGTCGTTCCTGCTGATTTACCGAAGGCGAGGGGCCCGGGTTGAGTCCGGCTGTCGTACGAGATCTGCGGGTAGCGCGTGCGCCAGTGACACCGGATGATCTGGCGGCGCTGGAGACCGACGTATTGGCCGGGTTCGTCCTGGCTCGCGCCGCCGCGGGCCTGGCCGACTCCACGATCGCCTCCGATGTCGTGCACCTGGAGCAGGTTCGGGCATGGTTCGGGCGAGCGTTGCGGGAGATGGGGCCGGGCAGGGGATGGCACCGACCCCACAAGGGAGGACAATTCACTATGTACTAGAAAATGAGGATACGAGGCCGCCCACGCGGCGTAGCCGTGCGGCTGGATCCCCTGGGGTCGTCGAGAGCGCCTACGGCCAGCAGGACTGCCACTGCGAACAACGCTGGCGTCGAGTCCGGTTCAGGTTCCGATAATACTGCTTATCTGAACTAGACTCCGAGGATGGGTTCAGATAGCGTGCCCCAGGCGATCGAAGATTCTCCCGGATCGACTTCAGATAACAAGCGGCCTTCCACGCCTCGTCGTCGGGGGCGCGCTCCGGCCGCTACACCCAAACTGGGCGCGGCACCTCCCACGTTCGCCGTCTCGAGTTGCCCCAGCAAGCGCCCCGTGCGTTGAGCACCAAGACCAGCACCCAATGGAATGGTTGCGCTCGGTGGAGCGTTTGGCTCACCCCCGCGATCGGGTCCTGGCGCTGTGCCCTTCTACGTCGGGCTGCGCCTAGGCGAAACCGTCGCCCTGAACCTGACCGATGTGCAACTCTCCGCCCGAAAAGGCACGATCATCGTCCGCGCCGGAAAAGGCAACCGCTGCTGAGAGATCCCCACCCACCCCAACCTGCGGGACAACCTCGCGATCTGGATCGACGACGAACGCCCACACTGGCCCGGCGCCCAGACCAACCCCTCGCTGCTGCTCAACCGCCGCGGTGGACGGCTCTCACCCGAGCCGCCGACCAGATCCTCGGAGCCATCGCCGACGACGCAAACCTTGAGGAGTTCACCCCGCACGTCCTGCGACACACCTTCGGACCCGCCTCGTCCGCGAGGCCACGACCTCGTCGTCGCCGCCGAACTGCTCGGACACGCTCGCCTCGATCAGACCCGCCGCTACAGCCTGCCCACCCAGCAGACCGCCAACGCGCCATCAACAGCCTGCTCACCGACAACTGACCAGCAGCTTTCGGGTCCTACGGCCCCTTTCGCCGTATCCCGCTCATCCCCGTCGAACGCGCGGCGATGGTGGATCAGGCGGGTCTGATGTTGGCGTTGTGGTGGAAGACGTTGGCCGGATCGTACTTGGCCTTGATCCGGGCGAGTCGCTGGTACTTGGCTGCGCCGTACGATGCCCGAACCCGATCTTCATCGTCGTCGGTCATGGAATTCACATACCCACCGGAGTCTCGGGCGAAGGGACGAAGCGCGCTCCACACCGACCGCACCCACGCCCGCTCTGCCCTCAGGATCTCGGGGGTGGCTCCGATGCCGGTGATGTTGACGATGTAGCGCGGTGCGCGCCGTCCGCCGAAGGCCGTCTCCTCATCGCCGACCTTCGAATAAGCTCCGTCCAGGCGGAAGACCACGCAAAAGCTCATCGGGGAACGCTTAGCAGGCGTCCGATCCACGATCACCGAGATCACATCGTCGGTGAGCTCGTCAAGGTAGATCGCTTCTTGGTAACCGAGAAGGCCCCATGGCGCGGTCTCGTCGAGCGTCCGCTGCAGGGCGACATACGGCATCGGGGTGACGAGCTCGAACAACGGCGGCAGCGCATCGCGAATCGGTGCGATGAGCCGAGCGTGTTCCTCCGCGGAGGAGAAGCCGACCACTATGAGCAGGTAGCCCGGGGTGAAGTGGTACTGCGGAGGTACGAATGGTGCTGGCGGCGCGTTGAGCCCGATGGCGACCTGGGCCCCGGCGTCAGCCGGTAGCTGGGGCACAACATCGCGGACCAGCCGCAGTACCTGCTCTCCGCTGTCCATCCCCCAAAAGAAAAGCCCCAGTTGCACCTCCGGCCCGACTGGATGCAGCTGGAACTCAAAGGTCGTGACGACGCCAAAGTTCCCGCCGCCGCCGCGGACCGCCCAGAACAGGTCGGCGTGCTCGTCAGGTGAGGTGTGCACGTATCGACCATCAGCGAGCACCAGATCGGCCGAAAGCAGGTTGTCGATGGTTAGTCCCGCTCGGTGGGTCAGCCATCCGATGCCACCTCCGAGTGTCAGGCCGCCGACCCCGGTGTGGCTGATCACCCCGGCCGGCACCGCCAAGCCATGCACCTGGGTTGCCGCGTCCAGTTCCGCTACGGTGGCGCCCCCATCTACCTGCGCCAGCCGTGCATCGGCGCTGATCGAGACGCGATGCATCGCGCTGAGATCGATCATAAGCCCGCCGTCACAGACACCGGACCCGGAAAAGGCGTGCCCGCCACCTCGCACGGAGATCTCTAGTCCTTGGTCTTGGGAGAAGCGCAGGGCCGCCGAGACGTCGGTCGGCGACAAGCAGCGGGCGATCGCTACCGGGCGGCGATCGATGTCGTTGTTCCATTGGATTCGCGCGGTGTCATAGTCGGCGTCCTCCGGAGTGATCACTTTCCCGGCCAGCACCGTGCGGAGTGCTTCCAGATGATGAGACGAAACTTGCATCATGAAACAGCTCCCAGGCGTGGCAGTGAGCACCTGGCACGCGCCGGTGCGTCGTCAGTGGGTTCGCCGGGATCTGAGCGTAACTGCCGGTGCTATCCGCGCACACGACAGCAATCGCCCATTCCTGGCGATGTAGCGGTCGATCTTTCCAGCTTCGAACGCGTCGGCGGAGCCGACAAACGTTCAGTAGCTGACGCTGCCGCTCGCGCCGCCATCGTCATGAGCACCGCTGATCGGCGACAGCACGGCGCGGGCGGGCAGCAGCTCGAGGCGCTGTCCCTCGATATTCACCAAGCTCACGGCCATCAAAATCCTCCCAGGGAAGCGCTCCCACCGGTACCCAGGGCAGAAACACCGCATCGGTGGATTTGCCCATTCAGTTTCCCATACCCTGCCCAGGCTTACGGTCTTGGGCAATCAGTAGCTGCACGTAACTCTGCCCAGGTCAGCTACCTAGTCGACGGTGCTTTCCGAATACGTAGGCAGCGGCAACCTCGACGTAGATCCCACATAACGGGTACCTACGGCACGCAGTGGCTCGTCTGCTGCTGGCGACCCCGCACCGACTGCGAGTTTATGTGGCCTGCGGTGGCAAGATTGTCCTCATGCTTAAGTCGCCGCGTCCAATACCATGTGAGGGCTTTTTTGGCCTTTCAGGACGAACCCATCGGGTCAAGAAAACGGTCCTTCAGTGAGTGGCTCTGTGGGCAGCCCTGGTATCGAACTCGGCGACAAGAGAACACCAAACACAGTATCCGACTCAGCCCGATGGGTCGAACCCAATCGCTCGCGGGAGACAAGCGTCTTGCTGGCTTCGCCGCCCGAGCAAGCCAGTCACCAGATCAGGTTTGGACGGGCCCTCGCGGCCACCCCTGATAACAGAAGTAGCGGTCATCGATCGAGCAGGACTGCGGACCCGGCTGCGAGAACTCTGCACCGCCCGTTCAGACGGGGGTAGACCAGGAGCGCCGCGGTCATCTTTGACGAAGTTGATCACATTCTTACGGCTTCTGCTGCCGGTACGGCGACTTATCGTCCCTGTTCGATCCGGTGGTGATCACCTCGAAAGCTCTTCCAGCGCAACGCCAGGAGCATCGCGACCACTGCGACGGTGCCATGCCCCGTCCGCCGAAGCGGGGGAGTCGTCACTGGCGGCCGTCCTGAACGGGTGGAGGCGGCGATCATCAGCGTCGCCGGTCGTATCTCGCCACGCCGCTGGCCACAAGCTCCCCTCTTCTTGGATATCCTGAACGCACCTAGTGATCAGGCAACGAGGAGAGAGCGCATGATCTGGACGGTTCTCGGGTGGCTCGTCTTCGGGTTGGTGGCAGGCTTTATAGCTCGTGCCCTGGTCCCTGGGAAAGATGATATCGGGCTGCTCAGAACGATCCTGCTCGGCATCGTCGGGTCGGTTGTTGGTGGCTTCATTGCAGGAGCGCTGACTGCAGGGCTGCGTGGTTTCCATCCGGCTGGCTGGATCGGCTCGATCATAGGCGCGATCATTGTTCTGGTGATCTACAACAAGGTCACTGGACGCAAGAGCCGCGCTCGAATCGAATAGGTTCCCCGTCGCTCCTGGTCTCCTTAGGAGCGGTAGGGGACGAGGCCCTTGCCTAACAGTTCGAAGGCACGGTCGGTCTCGGCGAATGCCTGTGGTGCCCGGGAAGCGGCGGTCTGGCCCGCGGCGATGCAGGCTTGATTGGCATGAGCGAGTACCCGGTGGACCGTGAGGATCTGTCAGACGCTCGGCCTTGGCGCACCCGGCACCCGGATGGCGTCGTCATCCCGCAGAATCGGCTTGAGGAGGTCCTCGAAGATCACCTGCGGGGAATGGGGGTTGCGACCTGTCGTGGTGCCGAGGTGACCGGCTTGACCAGCGGTGAGGCCGGTGTCGACGTCACGGGTCTGGGGGTCCGGTGGTGAGCGTGCACTACGGGGCCGCTATCTCGTGGCCTGCGACGGTGCGCACAGCACGATTCGGAAGCTGACAGGTATTTGGAGCTTGCCGCGGATGTGGGGGCGTGGGTCGCCGAGGCGGATGCCGAGGCCGGTTCTACACCGAAGTGTTCGACGCGGACGTCGGACCCACCCGCACCCACGGTGACGACGGGAACGAGACGATGACCGTCATCGGCATCGGCCCGCACAGCGAGCTGAACATCTTCGTGATCGCGGGCAACACCGAAGCTCAGCGTCAAACTCCCGGTGCGGGTCGTCCCGGTTCAACGTGCACGGAGATCCACCGGTTCAACGACCGGTGACACCGTCGAGCACTTGTCGCAGCAGGTCCGCGTGACCGTTGTGCCGGGAGTACTCGCTGATCAGGTGCAGGTAGACCATCCGCACCGACATCGCGGCACCCCGGAAGTCGATCTCGTGGGTGAACGCCACCGAGGCGACCGCCTCATCTGCTAGTCGCCACTCCTCGCGCAGTGCCTGCACGTCCTGTTCGGCGCAAGATGGGTCGACCTGGTGGAAGTCTGTGTCGTCGCCCGGGCCACCGTGCAGATGCGGTAGGTCCTGACCGGCCACTCTCTGTCGGAGCCAGACCCGTTCGACCTTGGCCAAGTGCCGAACCAGCCCCAACAGAGACAAGGTCGAGGGCGGCACCGCCCGCGCGGCGAGCTGCTCACCGGTCAGACCGGCGCACACCCTGAGCAACGTCGCGCGTTGCCGGGCCAGGCAGCCCTCCAGGATGGCTCGGTCCTCACCGGTCAACGGCCCATCCGTTATCGGCCCGACGGCCGGCGGCGGCGCAGGGGATGTCCAGGTCACCGCTGCATCCTTCCGCTCCCGTCGCCGCAGGGGGACCTTGGTCGCGGACAAGTGAGAACGACCGTTCAGCACCTCCGCGATGGCGTTCCAGGGCTCACCCCGGGAACAGCGCTCCCGGCACGAGGTCAAGGTGGGTCACTGGCTGCTGGTCGGGGCCGAAGTGCCGGGGCCAGCCCACCAGGTGCGCGGTGCGGGCCAGGATGTCGAGCAACCCACGCGGGCTGCTGCGCTTCGGGCATGGCCTTCTCCTGGAACTCGGCGGTCACCCGTCGCCCTCGACGCCGGTTCCCGACAGTGTCGACCGGGTCATTGCTCATGTCATCGACTCGCCCGTGGGTACTGCTCCAGGCGCATCTCAAGATGTCGACCGCATCCTGGTCCGGCCCGACGGCCACGTCTGCTGGGCAGGCGCCGGTCCTAACTCGTCACCTGAATTTGCACTGCAGCGATGGATGCCCCAGGAAGCCCGGATGGAGGCCTGATCACCTGATCAATATGTCAACTGTTGATTGACTTTCATACGAAAGACAACGTATGGTTGACTTATGGATAGACCGCAGATACGACTTGATGACCTGATCAACCTCATTCACGGTTGGCACCCCGAGGGTGACGTATTGCAGCACCTCACGGACGCGGTAGCGCTCGCCGACCGGCTCGGCGAACTCGCGGATCATCTGATCGGGCACTTCGTGGACCAGGCCCGCAAGGCCGGTGCCACCTGGACCGACATCGGCCAGAGCATGGGCGTGAGCAAGCAGGCCGCTCAGAAGCGGTTCGTTCCCAAGTCCGCTGACACCAGGGGAGTGCTCGACGCAGGGCCCTTCGGACGGTTCACCGAGCGGGCGCGACATGTCATCATCGCGAGCCAGGAGGAGGCGCGGGCCGCCAGCCATGACTACATCGGCACCGAGCATCTCGTGCTGGGTCTGCTCAGCGAACCGGATGCGCTGGCCGGCAGGGCGCTGACGGAGCAAGGCATCACCCCGGAGCAGATCCGTGCGGCCATGACGGTCGTGCTCGGCCCGGCGAGAGACCGCGTGCCCGAGTACATCCCGTACACCCCGCGCGCCAAGAAGGTTCTCGAGCTGACCGTGCGGGAGGCGTTGCGGCTGGGTCACAACTACATCAGCACCGAACACCTCCTCCTCGGCGTGCTCGCCGAGGAGGAGGGCGTCGGTGCGAAGATCCTCGTGGGTCTGGGTCTCGCCAAAGACAAAGCGGAGGAGTGGATGCTGGCCCAGATCGCCGAGATGATTACCCAGTGGCAAGCCGACCAGAGTCAGTGAGCCAGGTGGCAATCGACGTCGACCCGTCGGGATGGCTGATCGTCCTCGTCCTGCTGCTGATTGCCGTCGTCGTCGACGCGATCCTCGGGGCGATCGGAGCGGCCGCCAACCGGGTGAAGGCCTCGGACGAGTTCATGCTGTGGGTGATCGGCGGGGCGATCGGCGGCGCGCTGGCTGTGTTCGCCTGGATCGGAATCATCGTTGGTGTCTGGCACCTGTTCGGGCTCGGCGTGAGCGTGGCCACCGCCGCCACCTTCGGTCTGATCTTTGTTGGGACAGCAGGCCTGCTCGGGGCCGTAATAAGTCCGTTGCTTGACAACACGGACAGCGTGGTGGCGTGGTTGTTCAGCTTCCTCATCAAGTTGGTGCAATCGCCCCTGCTCACCACCGTTGGCCTCAGCGCGACGCTGATCGTGGCGATCGGGCGCGGCACCGTGGACTTCCGCCGGGGCATGCTTTTCATCAAGGTCGGTCCCGGTGGTGGCGCGCTAACCCTCGGTGCCGTGGCCTGGACCCAGGCCGGTCGCTTCAACCCAGACAACACCGTGCCGGACAACCTGGCCCGACACGAGTCCACGCACAGCCGGACCGTGGCGGCGATCGGCGAGCTCGGCTTCTACCTGACCTACGTCACGATCGGCGCCATCTGGGGCGCAGCGCAGGGCGGCTCGTGGAACGACCTCAACGCGACCGGCCATGGGAACCCGTTCGAGAAGACGGCGCACACCTTCACCGACGCCCCATGCACCGCTGCGTCCACCGACGACCGGTGAGGAACGTCGCCTGGCGGCCGCCCTGCCTGCAGGCCTACTGCTAGTCCTGGGTGGATTCGTCGCCACTGCGTGATTCGAGGCGTCCGACCAACTGTTTGAGCACGATGAGCTCATCGGCGAGGGCTCGGCGGCCAGACTTGGTGATCCGTACCCACGTTCGCGGTCGCCGCCCCTCGTAGCCCTTCTCGATGCGAACGTAGCCCGCCTTCTCCAGAGTTTGCAGATGGCGCGACAGGTTGCCGTCGCTGAGGTCTAACGCGTCTTGGAGGAAGCTGAACTGGGCGCAGTCCGCCTCGACAAGGACGGCCAGGATGCCGAGGCGGGTGCGCTGGTGGACGATCTCGTCGAGGCCCTGAGTGGGGTGAGTCATCTCGCCCGCCGGCGGCCAGCCAGACCAGCGAGCCCGAAGCCCACGCCTGCCAGCATGAGCACGGTACCGACCACGATGACGTTGACCTGGGGGCCATGCGAGCCGAGGCCGATCCGGTAGGCCACGTTCTCCACGTCGTATAGGTTGGCCAGCAGCGTCAGCCCGAGGAAGGCGACGGCGAAGGTGGCTAGTGGCCAGCTGCGCTCGGAGCGTGCCAGCACAAACAGACCGATGGCCACCGTGATGAGCGGCGTGAGGCCCCGGATGATCAGGTTGCCGAATGGGAAGACACCAGCCCAGGTGGTCACCCCCAGCAGGACCAACAGACCCAGACCGGTAGCGACGTAGGTCACGGGGGAGATGGCCACTCCTCGGCGGCGTGACCGGGCCCAGTAGAACGCGCCGGTGGCCAGATAGCCGAGCGGGCCCGCGACCAACCAGAACGTGGCCACTGCCGCCGGGCTGGCAGTGAACACTCCACCAGGGAAAAAGCTGTTGAGAGGCGACACGCTGATCTCACCGGAGCAGTAAGACTGGGTGACCGGGCAGGTGGCGACGGGGTCTGCGTACAGCGGGGTAGAAGCGAGCACCAACAGGCCGAAGAGGATGAGCGGGAACCAGGGCGTTCCGCGGGCCTGCCGGGTACGGCGCCGCAGGTCTTTGACCTCAACAGCCAACGCGGCCGCTGAGCCGCGGTTTATCGCTTCTGGCGAAGACATGCAGAGTACTTTACAATACAAAGTACTCTGCATGTCAACGAAGGTCGGGGGTGATCTTGCTCGGCGCAGGTTGGTGACTAGGCAGGGCGCAGGCGTGAGGGTGAACGATCGGATCAGAACGGAGCCGGTGGCCGATTCACTCATTTCCGCCGCGTGAGAGGTCGGTGTCGAGTGGGTTGTGGCGTCCCAGTGCCACGGTGAACTGGGCGTGATCTGGTTCTGTGGGATTGGCGATGGCGCCGACGATGTGGTCGGGTCGGATCAGGGCGACGTAGTGGTCACGGTCGAAGAACCGGGTCAGGGCTGCGACGTCGCCGTTGACCAGTGGTAGGCCGAGGTCGTTGGCCAGGGCTCGGGGGTGGGTCTGGTCGCCGGCACAGAGGATCGCGCCGGCGGGCATCTTGGAGTAAATCCGTTCGCCGTCGTCGGCGAGGACGTCGGGAACGCGGTGTCCGAGTCGCTTGTTCCGCCCGTGGAGCAGTCGGGATTGCTGGTAGGGGACGTCGAGCATCGAAAATCTGTGTGTCATGGTGCCGGCGGAGTGGCCGAACCCGAACAGCGCGTCGAGAGTGCGGACCAGGGCCACCCGGCGGTGTGGTCGTGCGGTCTGGAATCGTTCGGCGAGGTCGGTCACTGGCTGCACACGGCGACCGATCAGCGAGGTCCGTTCCTCGGAATAGGACTCGAGCAGCGCGTCGGTGTCGGCGTCGGGGCAGGTCAGGGTCGCGGCCAGCTTCCAGGCCAGGTTGTGCGCATCCTGGATTCCGGAGTTCATGCCCTGGCCGCCAGCCGGGCTGTTGAGGTGTCCAGCATCGCCGGCGAGGGTGATCCGTCCGTGACGGAACCGGGGCGCGCACCGTTCGTGTTTGTGGTAAATGCTGCGCCAGAGGACCTCGACTGGCCCGGGACCGAATAGTTCCTGGGCGAGGGTGACGATGTGATCGTCCAAGTCCGGCCCGCTGAGGTGCTCGTCGACGGCTTGTTCGATGATCCGCCAGACCCGGTCGCCGAAGCGGATGCCCACGACGATGCCGCGATGGTTCAGGACGGTGGGCCACTCGTCGGTGCGATCGAGTTCGGGGTCAATGCGTACGTCGGCGAGCAATGCTTGGGTGGGGTAGGTCTTGCCGGCCAGTTCGACGCCGAGCTGACCGCGGACCCGGCTGTGCGCCCCGTCGGCACCCACGAGATAGCCGGTCGTCTCGGTCGTCTGGGTGTTGCCG
This sequence comes from uncultured Pseudonocardiaceae bacterium, assembly GCA_964250265.1. Taxonomy (GTDB): domain Bacteria; phylum Actinomycetota; class Actinomycetes; order Mycobacteriales; family Pseudonocardiaceae. The sequence continues at coordinate 10,681 of CAXUFG010000114.1, forward strand.
GTTCGGGTGAGCAGGCGCACGCCGGTCGTGTCGTGCTCAAAGCCGAGCAGCTCGGCGGCGAACCGCACGTCGACCAGCCCGGTGGCCTCGGCAGCGTCGAGGAGGATCCGTTCGGTGCGGTCCTGGGGAATCGCCAGGGCGAACATGGCCGCGGTCTCATCAGCGAGCTTGGTGAAGTTGATGTGCAAGATTTCATGATCATGGCCGGGTTCTCGCAGCCGGACGTGGGGCACCCGGTTCCCGGTCGCGAGCAGCTGGTCAAGTATGTCCCATTGCCGGAAGATCTCCAGTGTCCGCGGAAGGATCAGAGTCGCCCGGGAATGCGGGTCGAGTTGGGTTTTCTTCTCGAATACCACGCTGCGGACACCGGCCCGGGCCAGACCGAGAGCGACCGCTAGACCCACCGGGCCAGCTCCGCTGATCACGACTGGTGCGATACGAGCCGACGCCCCGTTCGCCGGGGCGCCCGGATGGGGGGAGCTGGTGTGATGGGTCGTCATGGGGTGCGCATTCCTTGCGGGGTCGCGGTCGCGAGCCAGGCGCGGGTGGCGGCGGTGACGTCCCCGGTGAGTTCGGCTGGCACGCGCCGGTGGTAGCCGGCGGCGATCACGCGTAGGTCATAGATGGTGGGTTGCCATCCGTGGTCGGTGAGCCAGCTGACCAGGTCGGCCGGACCTCCCTGCCACAGCTCGACAAGATCGGGTGAGACCGCGGCCCGGGCGGCTCGCAGATACGGTGAGTCCTCGAGGTGATCGAGTGCCAGGGTGCTGGCTGGCGCCGACAGCTCGGTGATGCGGTCGAGCAGCATGTCGGTGGCATCGGGGGCCAAGGCGTAGAGGATGCCCTCGGCCAGCCAGGCGGTAGCCTGCGTGGGGTCGAAGCCCGCACTGCGCAGGGCTGCTGGCCAGTCCTGGCGCAGGTCAGTGGGCACCCCCACCCGGTTGCAGCGCGGCACGCGGCCGGCCAACGCGGCGTCGCGGAAAGTCAACACCTCCCGGAGGTCGACCTCGAACACCCGCGTGCCTGCCGGCCAGTCCAGCCGGAACGCGCGAGTGTCCATGCCGCAGGCCAGCAGTACCACCTGGGCGCAGCCCGTGCGGGTGAGGTCAAGCAGTGTCTGATCCAGGAACCGGGTGCGCACTGCCACCTGGTCGGCCATCAGCGCGAAGAAATCCGGCCCGGCCTGCGGGGACACCGCCGCCCACGGCGATCCGGCCGCCGCGGCAGCGGCGAGGATGTCCCCGGCATAGGGATCGGCGACCAGCCGGTCGGGTCGGGCGTTTTCCGTGGCCCGAAGCCGGGCCACTCCTAACGCGGTGGCACCCACACCGCTGAATTGCTCGGGAAACTCCGATTCAGGAATCACCAGACCTACCTCCAAACAGAATTTTTGTTCTGTTTCAAGGTCTATCAGCTACCATACGTGGTGTCAAACAGAATATTCGTTCGGGTTAAGGTGATCCAATGCCACCGGTGTCCCAGCGCTACCGCGACTCCCGCCGCCGCCAGATCATCGACGCCGCGCGGCGATGCTTTGCCCACACCGGGTTCCACGGCACGTCCATGCAGGACATCTTCACCGCGTCCGGTCTGTCGGCTGGCGCGGTGTACGGATACTTCGCCAGCAAGGATGACCTGGTCGGCGCGATCATCGAGGAAGTGCTGGCCGAGATCGCCGCCGCGCTGGACACCCTCACCGGCACCGAACCCCCCCCGCCCCCGGCCGAGGTCCTGAGCCGGTTGTTGCAGGTACTCGACCGCCCGCCACACGGCAGCGAGCTCGCCCGCCTCGCGGTCCAGGTCTGGGCCGAGGCCGGGCGTAATCCGGAGCTGAGCGCCCGGCTGTCGGGCTACTACCGCCAGATGCGGGACCGCTTCACCACACTCGCCCAGCGCTACCAACGCGACGGCACCCTCGACCGCGACATCAGCGCACACCACCTCGCGCAAGTCCTCACCGCCCTAGGCCCCGCGTTCCTGTCCCAGCGCGCCCTGTTCGATGACGTCACCGCCGACACCTTCACCCGCGGACTGTGCGGCCTGCTCACCGGGCGGCCAAACCGCAGGACCTAAATGCTGGAATTAGTTGTCATAATGTCGCTTATCGGATCTGAAACGACGGGAGTTGAAGTAGATGCGACTACTCCCTCCTGTCGGCGTTGGCGGCGTTCGTGCAGGTCAACCCGCACATTGCCATCGACGGGCAACGACACGCCGGGCTCAAATCGCGCGGCATCAACCTGTCCGAGAGCCAGGTCTACCGACTCGTCACCGGCACCCCGGAGCGCCTTCCAGCCCGTACCTTCGCCGCCCTGTGCGACATCCTCGACTGCGTACCCAACGACTTGTTCGAGCCGTACGTCGAGATGCGCGCAGCCAAGACCGCGGACGCACCGAAACGACCCGAGGACCTCGGCGTGAAGCCGGGCAGCCCGATCGCGCGGTGGGTCAGGATCGTCCAGGACGACGAAGATGGCTAGGCCACGCAAGCCGAGCGATCCCAACCAGTGGTCCATCCCCTGCGGCCGCTGCGGTGAGCACCACCAGATCGTCGCGAACTGGCCAGACGACGGCGTGTGCGGCTACTGCTACCAGCAAGCCAAGCACACACGTGGCACCTGCGTGTGTGGCCACGAGGGCGTGCTCCCGGGCCGTATCGACGGGCAGCCTGCCTGCCGACGCTGCTCGGGCGTCAAGCTCAACCTCGACTGCAAGACCTGCGGCGCCGAGGACGAGCTCTACCGCGGCAGCCGATGCTGGTCGTGCGAGCTCGCAGCTCTTGTCGACCAGCTGCTCACCAACCCCGACACCGGTGTGATGGCCGCCGAGCTGGTCCCGGTGGCCGCGGCATTGAAGCCGATGAAGCGGTCCAACAGCGGAATGACCTGGATCCGGCAACGACACGTCACGGCCTTCCTCAAGGATCTTGCCGTCGCACCGAGCATCACCCACGAGAAACTCGACGAGCTGCCAGGAGCAGATCGCACACGCAACTACGTCCGCGGGCTGTTGGTCGAGCACGGCGCCCTGCCGCGCCGCGATGAACTCACCGTCCGCTACGCGCAATGGGCCACCAGCGCGCTCGCGCGCGTGAGCGGCGACGACCACCGCGATGTCGTACGCCGCTTCATCCGTTGGCAGCTGCAGCGACGGATGAACCGGATGGAGACCGTGCCGCACGGCACGTTCCTCCGATCGAAGCAGACCGTCACCGTGACGATCGAGTTCTTGAACTGGCTCAACGACCATGGCATCACGCTCGCAGAGCTCCAGCAGGAGCACCTCGACGCCTGGCTGGCGGATGGACCGAGCACCCGCAGATTCGTCGATCGCTTCATCCCCTGGGCGATCAAGTGCCGCTTAGTCGACGCCGAACTCAGCATCGCGCGGCACCGCCGAGGAACGAGCCCCAAGCTGCCCAAGTCCGAACAGGACGCGGCCGTCGAGCGTGTGGTCCACACCGACGAGCTCACCGCGCGCGACCGGGCGGCCGCCATCCTGGTCATCGTCTTCGGTCAGCACATCGAAGACGTCATCCAGCTGACCTGGAACGACGTCACCGTCACCGACGACGTCGTCACCGTAAGACTCGGGAAGACCGAGTTCGCACTCCCCTCCCCTTTGGACGAGCCCATGCGCCAACTCGCTGCCGCGCCCGGCAACGACCTCACCGCGTCCCACCCGAACAGCAACTGGGTGTTCCGCGGCTACTCCCCCGGTAGGCACATGCACGGGTCCAGCCTGCGGAGCAGGCTCAAGACGGTCTTCAGCACTCGAGCGGCTCGCCTAGGGACCCTGCACGAGTTGACCAAACTCGGGCCAGTGCCGATCATCGCCGACGCCCTCGGCTACCACCCATCCACGATCGAGCGCCACGCCATCGGGTCGGCGAGCACCTACGCTGAGTACATCGCCGCCGCACGAGAGTTGAGACAGACGTCCTGATCTGCGTCTGAGCCGCTGCTGCGGTCAGGCCTTGCGCCAGACCGACACGTGACTGCCGCTCGTGGCGAGGAAGGGGCTACCCTTCCAGTCAGCCGACCGGGACTCGAATTCGAGGCCAGCCCTTACATACACGGTCTGTGATCCGGCAGGGGTATCACGATCGCCTCGGAACACACCGCCACGAGATCCTTGGGCGGCATTAAGCCTGCGCCGATCCGACGTCGGGCGCTCAGCGCTTGGTCTCGTACCTGGTCAGGACCACGCCGTCGGGAAACGCCCGGGTCTCCACCAGGTTCAGGTTCACCCAGTTGTCCAGGGCCGTAAAGAACGGCGTGCCGCTGCCCACCAAGACCGGTGCGGTGGCCAACACGTACTCGTCGATCAGCTCGGCCCGCATGGCCGCCGCGGCGAGTGTGGCGCCGCCGATGTCCATGGGGCCGCCGTCCTCGGCCTTGAGCCGGGCGATCTCGGTGACCGCGTCGCCGGTGACCAGGCGGGTGTTCCAGTCGACCGTGCTGGTCGTCGAGGAGAACACCACCTTTGGCATGTCCCGCCAGCGGCGGGCGAACTCAATCTCCCCCGGTGTGGCGCCAGGCTGCTGGTCGGCGGTCGGCCAGTGGGAGCTCATCGTCTCCCACAGTTTGCGCCCGTACAGCGCCAGGCCCGTCGTACCCACCCGGTCGGACCACCACTGGAACAGCTCGTCGCTCGGCACGCTCCAGCCGATGTCGTCGCCGGGCGCGGCGATGTAGCCGTCCAGGCTCAGGTTCATGCCGAAGGTCAGTTTCCGCACGGCGTCAGCCTCCCCGTGAGTCGGTCCTCGGCATACAGACCAGCACGGCGCGGAAGAGTCAGCGGTCGGCCCACACCGAGGGCCGGTTGACCACCACGCCAAGCGGCTACTGCGCACGAAGGGAACCCTAACCGTGAGGTTGACCGAGCAGGCTACTCACGGTTCATCAACTCCCGCGCGCCGGCGCTCTCTGACGGCCCAGGGCTGCGACACCCGCCTCGACCTCGCCGCGACACCGACCGCCGAGCCAGAAGCCATCCCGTAAGGGGATCGATGTGTGGCTCGGGCCGTGCCGCCTCAGGAGGTTCTCGAAGAAGATGTGGCGAGGATGTCGAGACCGGCCTGGCGGCTCCGTCCCAGGGCCAGATGCGGCCACCGTGGCCGCGCCACACCAAGGAGACCCAGCATGACGAAGTATCTGCTTCTCAAGCACTACCGCGGCGCCCCCGAGGCCGTCAACGCCGTCCCGATGGACCAATGGACCCCAGAGGAGGTCGAAGACCACTGCCAGTTCATGGCCGACTTCGCCGCCCGGCTCGAGGGCACCGGTGAGTACGTCGACGGCCAGGCTCTCTCGCCCGAGGGCACGTTCGTCCGGTACGACGGGGAGGGCCGGCCGCCGGTCACCGACGGGCCCTTCGCGGAAACCAAGGACCTGATCGCCGGCTGGATGGTGATCGACGTCGACACCTACGAGCGCGCGCTCGCGCTCGCCGGCGAGTTGTCGGCAGCCCCCGGAGCCGGCGGCGAGCCGATCCACGAGTGGCTCGAGGTGCGCCCGTTCCTGAGCGCACCGCCGACGGTCACCGAGTGACGCCGACCGGCCAGGCAGACCAGGTGATGGACGAACTGCTGCTGCGGGAGCTGACTCCCGCGGTGATCGGCGTGCACGCCCCGCGCGGGGGGGGACTCGCCCCCCGC
>CAXUFG010000115.1:0-453 GCA_964250265.1 uncultured Pseudonocardiaceae bacterium
CCGACTCCGTCGCCGAGCCCGAGTCCGACTCCGTCGCCGACTCCGAAGCCGTGATGAGAAGAGGTATCTTGCTCCACTGACCTGGCCGACGCCGGTCGAGGTCGGGTGGTGATGCGAGCTGGCTGACCGTCGTTGAGCGAAGCCCTTGTGGTCTTATGTGGAGTCGCATAACCGCATCCGCATCAAGACCACGGGGACTTCGTAGATCACGCTGATCGAGGAGCTAGGTGGCAGGCCGGTGAGAGTGGAGGGCATGATTAAGCACCTGGGCCGGGCGCTGAGAAGCCCTTCACAACCGGAATTACCTACCCCGGCGGCTGGCGGACCGTCGCGCCGACTGAGCAGACTCGGGGCGGCGGGGGCGGCCCGCCGGGGGTGGTGTGCAGCCCGCAGGGGGGGGGGGGCGGCCCGGGCGTGGGGGGGTGGGGCTGGGGGGGGGTGGGCGCCGCGGGG
>CAXUFG010000115.1:463-8459 GCA_964250265.1 uncultured Pseudonocardiaceae bacterium
GACGGTGGAGATGATCCGACCGAAGCGAGGGGTCGGCGCACCGTGCGTCGGCGCTTGGAACTGGTGGGTTGTGGCAGCCTCGTCCGAGAGAATTGCGGCGCGTCGCTGGCTGCTGGCCGACCGACCCGGCCGCGACCGAGCACGGCCGCTCGGGACGTTAGGCAGATGATCGAAGCGTTGCGGTCCAAGCCGTTGTCGCGGGGTACCGGCATGATGTCGGATCGAGCCGTGCAATACGTGCATGCGACCCTGCGCGCCGCTCTGGAGCAAGCATGCCGCGAAGAATTGATCCCTCGCAATGTCGCGAAGCTGGTACAGGCGAGCGTTCGGGACGCCAAACAGCACGAGCCGTATTCAGTGGAGGAGTCCAAGCGGCTGCTGGTTCAAGCGGAGAAGCATCGGCTGCACGCACTCTGGGTGCTGCTGGTGATGTTGGGCGTACGGCGGGGAGAAGCCGTCGCGCTGCGCTGGGCTGATGTGGACCTCGACGCGGGAACCGCCGCCGTCCTGGGTAGCTTGCAGCGGGTCGGGAGCACGTTGCAGCGGGTCCCAACAAAGACCCGTGGTTCGCTGCGCACGATTCCGCTGCCCGCACCCTGCGTCCAAGCCCTCCGGGCGCATCGAGCACGGCAGTACTCCGATCGGCTGGCCGCCGGTGCGCGATGGGTATCAACAGATCTGGTCTTCACCACCAGGCACGGCACACCGGTCGAACCACGCACGGTGAACCGGATGTTTCGGACGCTGACCGATGCCGCCGCCCTGCGGCCTGCACGAGTTCACGATCTGCGGCACGGCTGCGTCTCGCTGCTGCTGTCGCTCGGCGTACCACCGCGGACGGTGATGCAGATCGTCGGGCACACCGTGATGGAGATGACGATGGAGCGCTACGGCCACGTGAATTTGGACGACCAGCGCGAGGCTTTGAGCCTCCTCGACCAGGCGTTGAGGTAGGTCGTTGATGTACAAAATGGATGTAGGGGCAGCTGATACGAGCTGCCCCTATTGTCGTTCAGTGGTGTTTCCGCTGGTCAGATATGGCGCGCCCGAAGAGATTCGAACTCCCAACCTTCTGATCCGTAGTGCGAAGTTCACCCAGTCAGGGGAGCACTACCTGGCATTTTGCGTGCCCTGGTTACCTCGCTGAGGACACCAGCGGCACCCGAAGGCTGGAGTTAATGGACAGTCCAATGGACAAGATCACGCCGGCATCGAGGCCGTACAGAGCGCTCAGACTTCTGGGCGCCAGACCCGCGGTGAGAGCCCACCGCCCAGCAGCGTGATACTCCACGGACCTGGGCCGAGCTCTTCTCGACGCTCTTCAAGCGCCCGCCAGTGATGGATGACGAGGTCGAGCTGTTGATGTGCGCCCATGTCCTTCTTTCCACCGAGCCACACCGTGCGCAGGCCGACCTCGCTGAAGACACGCACTTCCAGCGGCCGAGTGTGAATGCGGCGGTCACGCCGGATCGCGACCCAATTGCGCTCAGCCACGATCGGCATCCATCCGACGTCGATGGTTCCAAGGGGAATCTCCGGCAGGGCGGGATGACCGGCGTAGATGACATCGTCGCGAGTGCTCCCAAGCAGCTTGCCGAGACCAAGGGCGCTTTCATCAACGAACCATCGAAGCGCCACTGTCCCGGGTATCAGGCAGTCCGCGCCAGGCTCAGCTCGAAGCGCAAGGCCTGCTCCACCTGAGCGACAGTGAGATCAAACAGGTCAGCGATCGTCTCGGTGGACTCGCCAGCCCGAAACTGTTCGGTGACCACCTCCGTCGGCACCGCCCGCACCACCGGTCGTCCGTACTGATGCAGCGGATCGAGCGTGACCAGGCCTCCGAACTGCACCGGGACCACGGCGTTCGCCTCGCGGTCGGTGTCATCGACGTACCGGAGATCATCGACAAAACTTTTCACCGGAGCAGACATCATCGCTTGCCCGCTGCGGACCACGACGAGCATCTCGTGACCCGTTATGCCAACTTCACGCTGCACGTGACGAACAAGTTCACGGCCATCGATATCGAGAAATGGCCTGGCGTGCGCGAGTGGATACCTGCCGAACTCCTCGCGGAGCCGGACCACTGCAGGACGCAGGCGATGCATCGACGCACCACGGGCACGGAACTCGGCGAGCAACCTCGTTTCGACGAACTCTCCCCAGGTCACTTCCTCGTCACGGGTTCGTTCGGCTCGAACAACCGGTGGGTAGTGCACCCCGCCTCGGTCGTAGCCATCGATCCACCGGCGTGCCGTGCCAGGTGGCAGTGTGAGAAGCCGGTCGACGTCCGGGAGGCCGTAGACGCGGCGATCGAGCAGCGAGACCGTCACCGCTCAATCCTGTCACGTGTCGCTGACAGCAACACGTGACTTCGGGGCTACGGCGCGTCCGAGCCAAACGTGGCTGCGAAAGGACGGATCCGAACCTCCGAGGCCGTGGTACGCGCTTGGGCGGTCGAAGAGGAAGGCCAGAACATCGGGCGCGAACGTCACTGACATCATCACCGGTGTGGGGATACTCAAGCGGCTCTTTGCCCGGCAAACCAGGGACTCGGCCACCTCCAAGCCCCTGCTCGCACCCAGAGGTGCCTCAGTACGGCCTCCACTCGACGTCGCGCTCTACGGCGGCAGTCACGACTTGGAGGTTGTCGGTGAGAGTCACTACCAGGATGCGCTCTGGCGGATCGTCGGTGCTCGGACCACCGATCGTGTCCGTGCGGAGGTTCAAACTGTTCTTGTCGCTGAGAACGACAACGTGTATGACCCCAACGCGATCTCGGTCTGGATCGACGGATCGAAGGTTGGCTATCTCTCCCGTGAAGACGCCGAAGTGTACCGGCCCGGCCTATTGGCTTTGCAGGCACGCGAGGGTAAGTCGGTCGGCCTGCGCGGGGTTATCGTCGGCGGTGGAATGCGAGAAGACGGACCAGGATTCCTCGGCGTGTGGATGTCGCACGACCCGGCCGATTTCGGTCTTTCTGCGGTTGTCCCGGCTCCGACGTCGTCCATGCGCGGTTCGATGCGTACGGGCCTGACGGAGGCGCTGCTGACCGACGAGGAAGATAATGCTTATGATCTTTCGTGGTTGCAGCGGCTTCCGAGTGATCCTGCCGGTGCCATCAGCCGGCTCCGCCAGCTGCTTCAGCATGACCCAGATCCGATCGACAGGCATTTCATGTACTGCGAACTCGAAGATCGGCTCTATCGTTCGAGAGACGCGTTCTCCTCTGCTCTCGCAGAATACGATGAAACCTGCGTCCAACATGACGCCGAGATGGATGACATAAGGGACGCACTGCTGGCGAAATTCGGCAAGATACCATTGCTGGAGACCTACCGGCAGATGGCGATCCGCAAACAGAAAGCTAAGAAATTGCCGGATGCGATCTGGTGGGCAGAACGAGGCCTGGCACTGTACGCTCAGGGCGCCGCACTACCTGAGGCGGTCGAGGACCTCGAAAAACGCGTTGCTGCGTACCGCGCGAAGCTGTCCCCTGGGGACAAGCCGCGACCGCGGGTCATTCAGGCGACAGAAGGACTCGTCGATGGAACAGCTATCGAAAGCCTGACCTGCTCTAACTGCAGCAGGCCGTTCGATCGACCGGTCACACGGGGTCGTAAGCCACAGCATTGCCCGTCCTGTCGATAGCCGCACCTGCATTAGTTCTCCGGCGACCAGAATCTAACAACGGTCCCGTCGCTGGGTCGTACCGCCGAGGATCCGGGACTTGGTAGGCGCCGCCCCGCTGCCGGATGCCCGTCAGGTTCTTCGGAGCCAACTTCCATCAAGTCATGCGGGCGAGTGTGGAACAACTAATGGACAAAGATCCATTCAACACTACTGGACTCGATCTTACCCGCCAGCATCGTTGCTGGTCAAACGGCGTATAGACAGTGCGCGCCCGAAGAGATTCGAACTCCCAACCTTCTGATCCGTAGTGCGAAGTTCACCTAATAGGAGTAGGACTACCTGGCACTTTGCTCTCTCTGGTTCCTCCGCCGAGGCACTAGCGGCACCCGGAGAACTCGAGTTAATGGACAGGCCAATGGACAAGATCCACACCTGGCCTCGACACCCTACTGGGCGCGCCAGCTGTCGAGATTATTTTTGTCAACTGCCGGAGTGGGCCGCCCCGTCTTGGTGACGGCACTTGAGGCGAGCTGCGGGTCCAAAACCTGCAGAATGCCGTCAGCGAACCAGCGATACCTGGTGCCCAGACTCTCACCCACCTCACGGACGATCCCGGCCTCCGAGAGAGTACGAAGCAGTTTCGTGGCGCCGGGTTGGCTGACGCCGAGCCGTCGCTGCACTTCCCGGACCGTCATGATCGGATTGGCGAAGAGCAGATCCGCTACTTCGATGGCACGGCTTCTGTTGCCCTGCAGCGCCAACCGGTACTGCTCCCGGAGGTCGGCGAGGACCTCCGCGCGGTTGACGGCGTCGGCGGCCTGGCTGGCCACACCCCGAAGGAAGAAGTCGAGCCATTCGCGGGCCTCCCCCCGCTCGCGCACGTATTGGAGCCTGTCGTAGTACTCCTCCGTGCGCTGATCGAAGTAACCCGAGAGGTACAGCAGCGGAGCTGGTAACCGTCCGCGATCGAGGAGATAAAGAATAATGAACAGCCGCCCCAGTCGACCGTTTCCATCAAGGAATGGATGAATGGTCTCGAATTGGTAGTGTAGGAGGGCGCAGCGGATCAGCAGAGGAAGTCGAGGGCGATCGTCATGCAGGTACTTCTCCCAGTCATCGAGCGCTTTCCACATGTTCTCGACCGTCGGGGGGACGAAGCACGCCGTTTCGGGTCGGTTATCGGGTGACGATATCCAATTTTGGCTGCGCCGAAAGTCTCCCGGTGTTCGCTCCTGGCCACGCACATTGGCCAGCAACAGCTCGTGCATCTCCCTGACCAAGCGCAATGAGATGGGAAAAGCTTCGTCAAGGCGACGCAGACCGTGCTCGAGCGCGACAATGTAGTTGCGGACCTCTTGGATGTCAGCCCGAACAGAGCGCCCGGTGACGGCAGCGTCGAACACCTCGGTCACGGACGCTTGGGTTCCTTCTATACGCGAACTCGCGACCGCTTCTCTGGTTATGTAGGCGTTGACGAGCAGATGCGGGTCGGGCAGTAGGCGCCCGGCACCAGTAAGTCGACCCAGCGCGGCGTCCGCTTCGGAGAGCAGCATGATGGTCTCGGGGGCGAGCGCAAGCTCTCGCGGCAGCGGCATCGGGACGAAGGCGTGGTACGTCGCGGGTCCCCCGGTCGAGACTGCTCGGCCCCACTCCGGAGCTACAAACTTCGTTGGGTCCACGAGCACAACCTATAACATAAGGGCGTTTTCGTTATAGGTAGCGACACGACCTCCAACGCGCGTTGGGTCCTCCGATCGAGACGAGCAGGTGACCCCACTGAGACCGCGGTGGCGGCGGATCGGCCACCAGCGCCCGCTGACAGAAGTGGCCCGCGGGTGTCCAACCCAAATAGGACGATCAGCGCGTACCGACAGTAACAGTACCTGGTGTAATCCAGGCGCATGTCCTCCCTGCTGCAGGCCCATGCTCATCCACCAGCTGCTAGGCCGCGGCTTCACCAACTGCGACTGCGCATCATCATCGCGCCCTCTTCGGCACACACCCGAAGACATCACCGCGGGAAATGACCTACGACCTGGCATCGCCCTGTACCGGCCTGGGACCGTGGCTCGCACCCGCCTTCACACCAACCCTGCATCGGACTCACGCGCGCGAACTCAGCTAAGTTCAAGCGAGGCGAGGGCTAGCGTGAACCGTCCCGGCGGTTCAGGCGCAGCCGGTTGCAAACACGACCGCCTCATCCTCAGGAACCTGCATCCTGTGAGTCGCCGGGACATGTGGACACGAGTTAATGGACAGCGCGATGGACCAAGATCCACTTACATCATCGAACTCGATCTTCTTCTGTTGCTTCGCCGCTGGTCAATGGCGGTATAAACAATAGATGCTGCGCGCCCGAAGAGATTCGAACTCCCAACCTTCTGATCCGTAGTCAGATGCTCTATCCGTTGAGCTACGGGCGCTTGTTCTGTTATCGGCCAGCATAGGATCCGACCGTCCGCGGAGGCTCCGGGATTCGAACCCGGGAGGGAGCGTAACCCCCAACCGCATTAGCAGTGCGGCGCCATAGACCAGACTAGGCGAAGCCTCCCGGGGCCCATCAAGGCCGCCAGGTCAGCAGCGTACACAGCGTGTGCATGATCCGGCAAAGCGGGTGGCTGATCGAGCAACATCGCCATCGTCGCTGGTCACCGCCGCAGCGCCACCGGACTGTCAGACCCCCGCCGTAGTGTCCTCCACATGGACGAGCCTCGGGTGGAGACGGTTGCTGCGAAGCCGCGGGCGGGGCTGGCTCCCCTCGTCGCGGCCTACACCGGCTACCGGATGGAGGGCGCACAGCCTGGAATGCACCGCGGCCTGCCCTCACGTCACCTAATCTTCATCGTCACCCTCGACGGCACGGTTGACCTCGCGGCGCTACCCGATCCCGCCCAACCACCGGCCTCGTTCACCACGCTCGTCGGCGGCTTGCACTCCACCCCGGCGCTGATCCGCCATGACGGCCACCAGCACGGCATCCAGCTAGACCTCACGCCCCTCGGTGCCCGTGTCCTGTTCGGCCTGCCCGCCGGCGAGCTGGCCAGCACCGTCGTCGATCTGAGCACGTTGGTGGGACCGGTCGCCAGTGAGCTGGTTGAGCGGCTGCGGGCGGCCCGCACATGGACGGACCGTTTTCTCGAGCTGGACAGCGTGCTGAGCCGGATCGTCCAACAGCGGGATGGACCGGCACCGGAACTCAGGTGTGCCTGGCGGCGGCTGACCACCAGCCACGGCCAGGTCGAAGTCGCCACGCTGGCCAATGAAGTCGGCTGGAGCCGGCGGCACCTGGCTGAGCGATTCCGGCGGGAGTTCGGCCTGACACCCAAGGTGGCCGCCCGGGTGATGCGCTTCGAGGTCGCCCACCGCCTGCTGCGGGGACCGCCACGACCTGGGCTGGCCGACGTCGCGGCGCGGGCGGGCTTCTACGACCAGGCCCACTTGCACCGCGAGTGGCGGGAGCTGGCCGGGTGCACACCGTCGCGGTGGCTGGCCGAGGAGTTCCCATCTGTCCACGACGGCGCATCCGACCGCAGGGCATCCTCGACGGCATGACCGATAACACTCCTGCCCCCACCATCTGGCCGTGCCTGTCCTACTCCGACGAGCGAGCCGCCATCCGCTTCCTGGTCGACGCGTTCGGCTTCCAGGAGACGCTCGTGGTCCCCGGCGATGACGGCCGGATCGTGCACGTCGAACTGCGCTGGCCCGAAGGCGGCGGGATCATGTTCGGCTCCGGCGACAGCGAGTTCGGCGGGAAGTCCGGCAACACATCGCTTTACGTGGTCACCGACTCCCCGGATGCGCTCTTCGAGCGGGCCACCGCAGCCGGCGCTGAGGTCGTCCGCGGGCTCAAGGACGAGGACTACGGCTCTCGGGGCTTCACCGTCCGCGACCCGGAAGGCAACCACTGGAGCTTCGGCACCTACCGCGGAACATGACGGCTGGTGAGTGACGAGGTGCGCCCGGCGCTCGACGCATATCCGGTCTCCCAGGTCAACACGTCGTTGAGAACCGTGAGCGCATGGCCATTCACGCGGCGCTCCACGAGTGCGTCACCGGAAACGATCAGCGACGATGTCCGCTTACGCCAGGCGTAGCAGTCACGGCTGAATCCCTCGGTGTGGATCAGGTCCACGCACTCACCGCTGACTCGGTTTCCGACCAATGGGCCATCCTCGCCCGGGCCCACCCGGTGGAACTGGAAGCCGCACAGCTTCAGACAGTCGAGCAGCCGCTTAGCGATCACCAGATCCGGACTCTCAGCGCGCACCGGACGCCACCCCAGTCCTCGTGCTGCGATCGCCTGTGAGCGTCCAGGCGCGGCCCCTCCCCGCAGTCTCAGAGTGGGCGCCACGGCGAGGCC
>CAXUFG010000115.1:8469-10678 GCA_964250265.1 uncultured Pseudonocardiaceae bacterium
CGGCTGCTTCCTTGGGGGGCCCCGGGCGCGGCCCCCGGGGCCACGGGGGAACCCACGAGAACCATGGACCAGCAAGAACCTGATCGTTCGTCCCCTACAGGAAGCAGACCTCAGTCCGTAATCACTCTCCTGTTCCCGAACTCAACAGCAGAGCTGTTCACGGGCGGGCTGTGAGCTCTGCTGTTGGGTTCGGGAAGCTGAGAGCACTCAAGACCGGGACGGGGGGCGCAGCGACACGAAGGGGTGCAGCGAGTCGGGGTTGCGCAGGGCGCCGGGGCTGACGGCGCGGGAGGGATCCACGCCGGCGAGGATCCGCTTGACCGGTATCTCGCACTTCTTGCCGTTGAGGGTGCGGGGCACCTCGTCGACCACGATGAACCGGTTGGGCACGTGCCGTGGCGACAAACTCCCCCGCAGCGTCGCGCGCAGCCGCGGTTCCACCTCGGCTAGGGCTACCCCGGCCGCGAGCACCAGGAAACAGAGCAGCTCACCATCCTCGTCAGCACCAGCACCGGAGGTGTCGATGACCAGCGAATCGAGCACCTCGTCCAGTCCCTCGGCCACCGCGTAGAACTCGGCAGTACCCATCCGCACCCCACCGCGGTTGAGCGTGGCGTCCGACCGGCCGTAGATCACGCACGAGCCATGCGGGGTGATCCGGATCCAGTCGCCGTGCCGCCATAGGCCCGGGTACATCTCGAAGTACGCCTCGCGCAGCCGGGTGCCGTCCGGATCGTTCCAGAAGCACACCGGCATCGACGGCATCGGCTTGGTGATCACCAGTTCGCCCACCTCGTCAAGCAGCTCCCCCCCGGCCTCGTCCAGCGCCACCACCGCGGCACCCAGCGCACGGCAGGAGAGCTCGCCCTCCCAGACCGGCACATCCGGTGCGGCACAGACGAAGGCCGCGCACATGTCGGTCCCGCCCGACACCGAGCAGATCTGCACGCCTGCGCCGACCTCCGCGGCTATCCACCGGAACCCTTCCGGCGGCAGCGGCGCCCCGGTCGAGCCGATCGCCCGCAGCGCGGTGAGGTCACAGTCAGCACCCGGGTGCAGGCCGGCCTTGCGGCAGGACTGGATGAACGGTGCCGACGTGCCGAAATAGTGCAGGCGCTCCTCGCCGGCCAGCCGCCACAATGCGCCGAGGTCCGGATGAGCCGGGCTGCCGTCGTAGAGCACGATCGTTGCGCCCACCATGAGGCCGCTGACCAGGTAGTTCCACATCATCCAGCCGGTGGTAGTGAACCAGAACAACCGGTCTCCCGGTCCGAGATCCGACTGCAGCAGTAGTGCCTTGAGGTGCTCCACGACGATCCCGCCGTGACCCTGCACGATGCCCTTGGGCAGCCCGGTGGTGCCCGAGGAGTAGAGCACCCACAGTGGATGGTCGAACTCCACAGGCTCGAACGCCAACTGCGCACCGGCGTGCTCGGTGAGCAGCGCCTCCCACTGCGCCGGCCGCACCGTGGCGCGCAGCGTCGGCATCTCGCGGGCCAGAGCGTCCACCGGGGAACGGATATCGAAGCGCTTGCCGCCGTAGACGTAGTCCTCCACCGCGATCAAGACGGTGGGCTCCAGCTGGGTGAACCGGTCGGAGATCGCCCGGCGGCCGAACTCCGGTGAGCAGGACGACCAGATCGCGCCCAGGCTGGCCGTGGCGAGGAAGGCCACCAGGGTGTCCAGCGAGTTCGGCGCCAGCGCGACGACCCGATCTCCCCGGCGCACCCCCAGTGACACCAGCGCCGACCGCGCGGCGGCCACGTGCTGCCGCAATGCACCGTAGCTGCACTCCCCCCGCACACCATCCTCCCGGCGGAAGATCACCGCCAGGTCGTCGCTGCGCACGGGGGCCACCGGCCCCAGCGCCTGCTCGGCGTAGTTCAGCGTCGCGCCCGGAAACCACCGCGCACCCGGCATGGTGGCGTCGGTGAGCACCCGCTGCGCTGGGGCGTGGAACCGGACGCCGGCGAACTCGGCGAATGCGCCCCAGAACCCCTCCAGGTCGGCCACCGACCAGCGCCACAGCGCGTCGTAATCAGCCACCACGACGCCCCGGTGGGACGCCAACCACGCACGGAAGGCTGCTATCCGGGATCGAGCGACGGTGGCCGGGTCCGGCTGCCAGAGGATCATGTCCCCTGCCTAGCAGGGGTGGGGGGGGGGGGGGGGGTTTGGTTTGAAAGATTAGGAGACGACCACGGCCCAC
>CAXUFG010000115.1:10688-16322 GCA_964250265.1 uncultured Pseudonocardiaceae bacterium
GTGCGTAACAGTGTTCTAACACTGTTACGCACTCACGAGCGCGCTAGCGCAAGTGGCTGGCGAACCAGTTGAGGGTGCGGCACCACGCCTCCGACGCGACGGGCCGGTCGGTGTCGAAACAGCAGTGCACCAGATCGGTGGCCACGTGGGCGGAGTGGGCGGCGTCACGCAGCTTGTGCACCTGCTCCTGCACCACGTCGCCATCCCGGCTGTAGATGCCCAGCCACGGGCAACGCAGCTCGGACGCGATATCGACCAACGCGGGCAAGCCAGCAGCCACCGGCTCCATCACTCCAATCCCGCCGATGGTGACCGCGGCGCCAAGGTCACGTTGGGTGGCGACGATGAGTGCCACGGCGCCGCCCAGCCCGAAGCCCATCGCACCGATCCGGTCCGCTGGCACGTCGCGCCGCGCCAGCCACTGGAAGGCCGCTTCGGTGTCGGTGCGGACGGAGTCCGCGGTCAGACGCTCGACATGCCTGCGCACCGAATCGTCGTCCTCTGGCAGCTCATCGACGCCATCCCGGTGATAAAGATGCGGAATCACGGCCAGCCAGCCCTCTCCGGCCAGCCCGGCGGCCAACTCCCAGACCGCGTCGGTGACGCCGTGCACCCCAGGCCCGACCAGGATGCCCCCGCGCACTGAGGATTCGGGCGCAACGACAGATAACGGCAACCCACTGCCGTCGGCGAGCGGGATCTTCTCAAAGCTGCGCTGCGTCATCGCCCACCCACTCGTCGACGGGAACACTGGGTGAGCGGGCATCATACCGGATCAGCAGCGAGGACCTCGAAAGATCACCTGTTCGACCGTCCGAGACCAATCGATACCTGAGTGCGCTGGACGACGCCCAAGTAGTGATCACCTAGTCCTAGTCATGCAAGGCCTCAGCCCGATGGCATGGCGACGATCTCCGGACCAGGGCACTGCCTTACCGCTGTGCGACCTTCGGTCACCTCAATCTCAAGAACCGCTCACCAGCGGAGCTCGTGCGACCATGGGTCCCATGATCAGGGCCGATCTCGACTCCTTGCCCACCTACGTCCCCGGTCGCAACATTCCGGGAACCGTGAAGCTGGCCAGCAACGAGGTGTCCGCGGGGCCTCTGCCCAGCGTGGTCGCGGTGATCGCCGACGCCGTCGGCAGCATCAACCGCTACCCGGACAACGGGATGATCGCGCTGGTGGACCGCCTTGCGGCCCGGCTGGATGTGCCACCGTCCCACCTCGCCGTCGGGTGCGGGTCGGTGTCGCTGTGCCAGCAGTTGGTGCAGGCCACCTGCGGGCCTGAGCATGAGGTGCTCTTCGCATGGCGATCCTTCGAGGAGTATCCGCGGCTCACCCAGGTCGTCGGGGCCCGGCCGCGGACCGTCGCGCTACGTCCGGACCACACTCACGACCTGCCTGCCATGCTCGAGGCGATCACGCCGTCAACCCGATTGGTGTTCGTCTGCAGCCCCAACAACCCCACCGGCACAGCCGCCCGGCGCGACGAGCTGGTCACGTTTCTCGACGCGGTGCCCGACGGCGTGCTGGTCGCGCTCGACGAGGCCTACCACGAGTTCGTCACCGACCCTGACGTGCCCGACGGCGTGGAGCTGGGCCGGCGGCGGGACAACCTCGCGGTGCTGCGGACCTTCTCCAAGGCCTACGGGCTGGCCGGCCTGCGGGTCGGGTACTGCGTGGCCTCGGCGTCGGTCACCGCGGCGCTGCGCAAGATGTTCGTGACGTTCAGCGTCAACTCACTGGCCCAGGTCGCCGCGATGGCCAGCCTCGACGTCGCCGACGAGCTGCTGGCCCGCTGCCGGGACATCACCGCTGAGCGGGCGCGGGTCGGCGCCGAGTTGCTCGCGATGGGCTACCCGGTGGCTGATTCGCAGGCCAACTTCCTGTGGCTGCCCCTCGGTGAGCAGACCGCCGCGTTCACCGAGCACTGCCTGGATCACAAGATCGTGATCCGCCCATTCCCCGGCGCCGGCGCCCGCGTCACCGTATCCGACCCGAGCGACAACGACGCTTTCCTCGCCGCAGCCCGAACCTTCCAGCGCCCCCACCCCCGATATGGAGACATATCGGCGTGATCGAGCCCACGAATAGCCCGATATGTCTCCATATCGGGGTAAATGGTGGTGCGGAGGTCAGCCGCCGATGTAGCTCATTTCGACCTTGGGAAGGCCTAGGGTGACGGTGGTGCGCTCGGCGGAGTAACGGTCGGTCCGGGCCTTCCAGATGCCGGTGACCCGCTGGTGCAGCTCCTCGTCGGTGGCGCCATCACGCAGCGGGGCGCGCAGGTCGTGGCCCTCGCCAGCGAACAGGCAGGTGTACAGCTCACCCTTGGCGGACAGTCGGGCCCGGGTGCAAGTAGCGCAGAACGGTTGGGAGATCGACGTGATCACGCCGAACTCACCCGAGCCGTCCAGGTAGCGGTACCGGGCGGCCACCTCGCCGACGTAGTCGGGGTCCAGCGGCTCGACCGGCCACACCGCATTGATGGTGTCGATGACCTCCGCCGCCGGGACGACCTCGTCCAGGCACCAGCCGTTGGTGGCGCCGACGTCCATGAACTCGATGAAGCGCACGACATAGCCGTGCTCGCGGCCGAACGCGGCGAGATCCAGGAGGCCCTGGCCCTCGTTCACTCCGCGCTTGACAACTGTATTGATCTTTACCGGGGTCAGCCCGGCCTGCGCGGCGGCGGCGATCCCCTCGATGACCCGGGAGACGGGAATCTTCACGTCGCTCATGGCCCGGAACGTCTCCGGATCCAGCGAGTCCAGGCTGACCGTCACTCGGTTCAGGCCGGCATCCCGCAGGCCTTGTGCCTTCTTCGCCAGCAACGACCCGTTGGTCGTCATGGCCACATCGTCGATGCCCTCGATGCCGACCAGCTGCTCGACGAGCGTTTCGATGCCGTGGCGCAGCAGCGGTTCCCCACCGGTGAGCCGCACCTTCTGGACGCCGAGGTCGGCGAAGATCCTCGTCAGCCGGACGATCTCTTCGAACGACAACAGCTCGGAGGAGTTCATGAACGGGAAGTCGGTGCCGAAGACGTCACGGGGCATGCAGTAGCAGCAACGGAAGTTGCACCGATCGGTGACGGAGATACGCAGATCCCGTAGGCCGCGCCTAAACTCGTCGCGCACAGTGTTCATGGCTTCCATTCGATCAGTCTACTCCGGCTCACCCTGATGTATTGATTCGTTGACGCGGCTGCGCCGGTTCACCACCCGGCGTTATCAGCCCAGTTACGTCCACATCGTGGACGCCACCCTCCATCACTTTATGTGACCGGTCACTCTTTCAGGCTGTTAACAGATCGAGGACGCCGAGCGAAAACTAGATGACCGGTACGTCAGGTGACCAGCGTGGTGGTCGGTCGCGGCAACTGTTCCACCCACTCCTCGGAGGTTGGCGTGTCCGTAACTGCGCAGCCGTACGGCTCCTTCGCGCCGCGACCGACCTCGTTGCGCGGTGGCATGGGCGTCGTGAACTTCGCTCTCGGACTACTCGTCGTGTTCGGGCTGGTGCTGTACGGGGGCTGGTTGATCGTCGCCTCGATCTCCGCATTCACCGATTCCGACCAGCCCAGTTCCGATCAGCACAGCGCCGCCCAGCACGTCGGCGCCGCCCGACACAGCGCCACCCTCCCGGTGAGGGTGCCCGAACCGCCGACCCCGAGCGACTCCACTCTCGCCTTCGACCAGCTGTGGATCTCCGGCGACGGCAATACGATCGTCGCCGGGGCGCCCATGGTGGGCGTCTCGGCATTGACCGGCGAGTCACTGATCCAGATCCCGGTGACCCTCACCAACAACGGTGAACAGAGCTGGAGCCCGGAGTCGACCGCCTTCCTCGGAACTCTCAACCGCGCGCCGGTAGCCGAGTCCACCGAGGGCGACTGGATGTACCGGTCCCCGATCGCCCCGCACACCTCGGTGACCCTGAACAAGGTGTTCGTGGGCACCCCAGGCCAGTTCGCCCTGACCGTCAACACCCCGCACGGCGTCGCGTCCTTCGCCGGCCGGGTGTGACGGCTCTTCGCCTCCCGAGCTCAACAACAGAGCTGTAGCAACCCTTGATCAAAAAACTCTGCTGTTGAGTTCGGGAGGTGCGGAGTCAGATGGGGACGCGCAGGGTGATGGTGGTGCCGGTGCCGGGGACCAGATCTGAGATCAGGCGGTAGTGGACGCCGAACCGCTCACGCAGCTGATCATCGATCGCGCGCAGGGTGGCCGCAATGTCGGGGTCCACCTTCCCGGGGCCGTCGTCGGCGACCGTGATCAGGCAGTCGTCACCGTCGCATCGAGCCGAAAGCGTGACGGTGCCGCCGAGCTGCTGGCGTTCAATACCGTTGCGGACGGCGTTGTCGACCAGCTGCTGAACCGCCAGGAACGGCACCACGACCGCCAGCATGGCCGGTGCAACTTCGATCTGTACCTGTAGCCGCGCACCGAAACGGGCCCGTTGCAGGGTCAGGTAGCGGTCTATGTTCTCCAGCTCCTCGTCGAGCGTGGTCTCGGTGGCCGAACGCAGCGAGTACCGGGCGAACTCGGCGAACAGGATCAGCAGGTCACGGGCCCGGGACGGATCGGTGGTGACCATCGCGACGATGGTGCTGATGGTGTTGTGCAGAAAGTGCGGGGAGATCTGGTCCCGGAGCGTCCGTAGCTCGGTACGGACTTGCGCGACGGCGCGGTCCAGCTCGGCGAGCAACCGCTGATCCTCTCGTTCGGGCTCCCGGGAGGTCAGCACAATCGGTGCCCGGACCGCCGCCACATGCTTGGCGGGTCGCAGACCCCGCCAGGTGGGGTGCCCGAGCCGGCCGTGGGCGGTCCACTGCCGGTAGGAGACCTCGCCGAGCAGCCGGGGCGCTACCCAGTGCACCAGCCGGTCGGTCTCGCTGGGCACCTCCTCGGCGAACGGGCTTTCCGGAGCCACCAGCTCGATCAACCGCTCATGCAACTGCTGGCGGATCGCGTCGGTGAAACCCGTACCGACCTGGCCGACGTAGCGCAAACCCGCCCCGGTGGGCACGCCCACCAGCAGCGCGCCGATCGACGCAACGCGGCGACGTTCGGAAACCCAGCCGCCGATGATCACTTCCTGGGTCTGCCGCAGGGTGGTCTGCACCCAGCTGCGGGATCGGCCGGGCCGGTAGGCCGAATCGACGCGCTTGGCGATCACCCCGTGCAGGCCGTGCTGGACGGCGGTGTCCAGCACCGTCTGGCCGTCGGTGTCCAGGAAGGTGGGCGGCAGCACGACCGTGCCCTCGGGGAACTCCAGGTCCGCCAGCAGCTCCCGCCGGCGCTGGTAGGGCAGCGCAACGGTGGATTGCCCGTCCAGAGACAGCAGATCGAACACGTAGTAGGTCACCGGCGCCCGGCGCAGGACCGTCGAGGTCGGGCGTTGCACGTTCATCCGCCGCTGGAGCTGCGTGAAGCTGGGACGGCCGCAGGAATCCAGCGCGACGATCTTCCCGTCCAGCAGCATCTGACGCCGGCCCGTGAACGCTTCGAGCTCCGGATACGCCGCGGTGATTCTGAGGTGGGTGCCGCGGAACAACCCCATCCGTCGCGCCGGCGTGCAGGCCCTAGCCCCGAGCCCGGACCACAGGAACACGAACCCCCCCCCCCC
>CAXUFG010000116.1:0-16157 GCA_964250265.1 uncultured Pseudonocardiaceae bacterium
TGCTCATATCAGCGACACACCACTCAATCGTGAACTTCTGAATAACGCTCTATGTCGGCACCATTGACTACATCTGTCTTGACGACGGTTGTCATACTGAGAAGCTACCGGGGGGATTTCGGATGACGCTCACCCCTGGGTCTAAAGTTACCGCTCCCGGGGTTGATATTGAGGTGATTGCGGTCAACGACAGTACGGCCGTGCTCCGCGCCGAGCCACCGGTATGAGATCCGACCAGGCGGTGACGGTGTCATGCCATTTCAGGATGGCTCGGGTGCACCGGTGCCGGGTGGTTGAATCAGCGACGTGCGCTTTGCGGAGGTCGTCGCCGCCTCCACCGCTGTGGGCGGCACCCGGTCGCGGCGGGCCAAGGTCGAGATCCTGGCCGGGGTGCTGCGCGCGCTGGCGCCGGCGGAGATCGAGCCGGCCGTGGCCTGGCTGGCCGGTGAACCGCGCCAGGGCCGGATGGGCATCGGATGGCGCACTCTTGCCGCGATAGCCTCCCCGGCCTGCGAGGCGACGGGCCTCACCGTCGCGCGGGTGGACGCGGCGCTCGACGCGCTGGCCGGCTGCGTCGGCACCGGATCGGCAACCCGCCGCACCGCGCTGCTGGTCGGGCTGTTCGGTGCCGGCACCACCGACGAACAGCACTTCCTGCGCCGGTTGCTCACCGGGGAGCTGCGCCAGGGCGCCCTGGAGGGGGTACTGACCGAGGCGGTGGCGGTGGCCGCGGCGGTGCCCGCCGAGCAGGTCCGCCGGGCGCTGATGCTCTCCGGCCGGCTCCCGGTCACTGCCCAGGCGGCACTCGCCGGCGGTGCCGAGGCACTGGCCGCCTTCCGGCTCGAGGTCGGCAGGGGGATCCGCCCCATGCTGGCCGCACCGGCCACGAGCCTGGCGGATGCGCTCGCCGAATTGGGAACCGGCGGCGGCGTCACCGTCGAGTACAAGCTGGACGGCGCGCGCATCCAGCTGCACCGCGACGGCAACCACGTTCGAGTGTTCACGCGCAGCTTGCGCGACATCACCGCCGGGGTGCCCGAGCTGGTCGAATTAGCGCGCGCACTGCCCTGCCGCGCCACCGTGCTGGATGGCGAGTCGCTGGCGCTGACCGATGAGGGCCGGCCCCGCCCGTTCCAGGAGACCATGAGCAACACCAGCGCCGGCGTGCTGCAACCGAGGTTCTTCGACTGCCTCCATCTGGACGGGCTTGACCTGCTCGACGCGCCACTGCATAAGCGGCTCGACGCGCTGGAGCGGGTCGCGGCCCCGTACCGGATGCCCGGCGTGCTTGCACCCGATGGGCAGCGGGCCGCCGCGCTGCTGGACGAGGCGCTGGCCGCCGGGCACGAGGGCGTGATGGTCAAGTCACTGGACGCGCCCTACGCCGCCGGTCGCCGGGGCCGGGCCTGGCAGAAGGTCAAGCTCGCGCACACCCTGGACCTGGTGGTGCTGGCCGCCGAGTGGGGGTATGGCCGGCGCACCGGGATGCTGTCGAACATCCACCTCGGGGCCCGTGACCCGGATGGCGGGCCGCCGGTGATGGTCGGCAAGACGTTCAAGGGGATGACCGACGCGCTGCTCGCCTGGCAGACCGAGCAGTTCACGGCCCGGGCGCTGCGCCAGGACGGGCACGTGGTGCACCTGCCGCCGGAGTTCGTGGTGGAGATCGAGCTGGACGGGGTGCAGGCCAGCACCCGCTACCCCGGCGGGGTCGCGTTGCGCTTCGCCCGGGTGCAGCGCTACCGCCCGGACAAGACGCCGGCCGAGGCGGACACCATCGACGCGGTGCGTGCCCTGCTCCCTGGATGACCCCACCGCGATGACCGTCCGACGACGTCATCCACCCATCGTTCCTCGCGGGGGCGCCGACCGTACGGTGAAGGGGTACGGCGCATCCGTCAGGAGGAGGTCGTGGTGGCACCCAACACCGATCCGCGCATCGAGACGCTCGCCGTGCACGCCGGTGAACGCCGTCCGGGGCCCGAGGGCTCGGTCGTTTTCCCGATCTACCAGGGCACTGTTTTCGAAGTCGAGCCGGGCACCGACTATCACGACATCAGATACCTCCGGCTGAGCTCTACGCCGTCGCAGACCTATCTGCACGACAAGCTGGCGGCGCTGGAGGCCGCGGAAGCTGCGCTCGCGACCTCCTCCGGTATGGCGGCGGTGACGATGGCGTTGCACACCATGCTGCGCCGCGGTGACCACTTGCTGGCCGGTGACTGCCTCTACGGCGGCACCTATGACTTCCTCACCCAGCACGCCGATGACCTCGGCTGGAGCTACACGTTCGTCGATCCGAGCCGGCCCGAGACGTGGGACGCTGCCCGTACGCCGCATACCAGAGCCTTCCTGGTGGAGACGATCACGAACCCGCTGATGCGGGTGGGCCGGTTGCGCGACGTGGTCGCGTTCGCCCGGCGTCATGAGCTGGCCACCATTATCGACAACACCTTCGCGACCCCGGTGAACTTCCAGCCCGTCCTCCTCGGCTTCGATCTGTGCCTCCACAGCGCGACGAAATATCTGAACGGCCATTCGGACATCGTCGCGGGCAGCATCGCGGGCAGCGCAGAACTGATCAACCGTGTCCGCCGGACATTGAACCATTACGGCGGCAGCCTGGACCCGCACGCGGGTTTCCTGTTGTCTCGTGGTCTGAAGACGCTGGCGTTGCGGGTCCGGGCGTGCAACGAGAATGCTCTGGCGCTGGCCCGTTTCCTCAGCGAGCATCCGAAGGTCGCGACGGTCAACTACCCGGGGTTGCCGTCCCATCCCGACCATCCGCACGCCGCTGAGCTGCTCTCCGGCTTCAGCGGCATGCTGAGCCTGCGTCTCGCGGGGGGCACGGACGCCGCCGAGGGTCTCCTCGATGGAGTGCAGATCCCGTACGTGGCGCCGAGCCTGGGCGGTGTCGAGACGCTCATTACCCGCCCGGCGCTCACCTCACATGCGGGCATGAGTCCGCAAGAGCGAGAGCGCGCCGGCATCACTGCTGACCTGATCCGGGTGAGCTGCGGCGTCGAGGCCTGCGAGGACCTCGTCGCTGACTTCGCGCGGGCGTTGGAGAAGCTCTGACGCCGGCGGTTGCCGGGGACCTTCCGTCCGCAGTCACGTGGTGCAGCCGCCACCGCAGCAGGTGCAGCCCGCGCAACCACCTGCCGGCGATGGCATGGCGGCGGCCACCCGGTGGCCGAGTAATCCCCCGGCGAGCACCAACCCGACCGCGCCGGCGCCAGCCACCGTCACGATCACGAACAGCGCGGGACCACTCGCTCCGAGGGCCAGCGCGCCGCCCACGGCGCAGACCCCGCCCGCCGCGAGCACCGGCGGCGCTGCGACCCGATTAGCGATGACGAAGGCCGCGTCGGAGCGCAGGGTCGCCGGAGTGCGGACGCCGGCGAACCGGTTGCGCGGCAACCGTCGCCGCCAGCCGAGCAGGCCGACCGTGAGCAGCCCCGCGCCTGCGGCCAGCAGCAGCACCCCGAGCAGCATGGACACCCGCACGGCGATCAGCGTACCGGCGCCGCAAACCCGGTTGATCGACCCGCTATGGTGGACGCCGTGAGCATCGCCCGCCTGCTCCTTCCCAGGCTGCGCTGACCGGCAGACTTGTCAGCGCGGCGACCCCTCACGGCCTGTAGCGCCTGGGGGGCTTCGCTTTTCCTGGGGATGTCACATGACCACAGCCGGGCCCGGAAGGACGATCATGAGCAGCTCCGATGACGGGGATGTCCCGCCGTATCGCTACAGCGCGGCGCTGGCCGGCGAGATCGAGCGCCGCTGGCAGCGTCGATGGACTGAGTGCGGCACCTTCCACGCCCCCAATCCGGTCGGATCGCTCCGGCCCGCTGACGGCGCGCCGGTGCCGGAGGACAAGCTGTTCGTGCAGGACATGTTCCCCTACCCCTCTGGGAGCGGCCTGCATGTCGGGCACCCGCTGGGCTACATTGGCACCGACGTCTTCGCCCGTTACCAGCGGATGCTCGGGCGAAACGTGCTGCACACCATGGGTTTCGACGCCTTCGGCCTGCCGGCCGAGCTGTACGCCGCCGAGAGCGGCACCCACCCGCGCAGCACCACCGAGGCGAACATCGAGAGCTTCCTGGCGCAGATCCGCCGGCTGGGACTGGGCCACGACGAGCGCCGCCGGATCGCCACCACCGACGTCGCGTACTACCGCTGGACCCAGTGGATCTTCTTGCAGATCTACCACGCGTGGTACGACACCGCCGCGCGCCGCGCCCGCCCGATCGTCGAGCTGGCGGCCGAGTACGCGCAGGGCTCCCGGCCCACACCCGATGGCCGGCCCTGGGATGAGCTGACCAGTGACGAGCAGCGGGAGATCATCGACTCGCAGCGGCTGGTCTACCTGTCGCAGGCACCGGTGAACTGGTGCCCAGGGCTGGGCACCGTGGTGGCCAACGAGGAAGTCACCGCCGAGGGCCGCAGTGACCGGGGCAACTTCCCGGTGTTCCGGCGCAACCTGCGCCAATGGATGATGCGGATCACCGCCTACGCCGACCGGCTGCTGGATGACCTGAACCGGCTGGACTGGCCCGAGCAGGTCAAGACCATGCAGCGCAACTGGATCGGCCGCTCCCACGGCGCCCGGATCCGGTTCCCGGTTGGCGGCTCAACCAACGTCGAGGTGTTCACCACCCGCCCGGACACCGTTTTCGGCGCGACCTACCTGGTGCTGGCTCCTGAGCATCCACTGGTGCCCGAGATCACCGCCACGCAGTGGCCGGCCGGCGTGGACGGTCACTGGACCGGCGGAGCCGCCACCCCCGCGGAGGCGATCACCGCCTACCGCCGCGCCGCCGCGCAGCGCTCTGAACTGGAACGCCAGGAAAGCCGGGACAAAACCGGGGTCTTCACCGGGGCCCACGCCACCAACCCGGCCACGGGTGAGCAGATCCCGGTGTTCATCGCCGACTACGTGCTGATGGGCTACGGCACCGGCGCGATCATGGCGGTGCCCGGCCAGGACCAGCGAGACTGGGACTTCGCCGAAGCCTTCGGACTGCCGATCGTGCGCACCGTGGCCCCCCCGGAGGGTTTCGACGGGCAGGCCTACACCGGCGAAGGCCCGGCGATCAACTCCAGCCAGTGCAACGGACTCAGCCTGGACGGGCTGGGCGTCGAAGAGGCCAAGAAGTCGATCACCGACTGGTTGGAGGCGGGCGGCGCGGGCGAGGGCACCGTGCAGTACAAGCTGCGCGACTGGCTCTTCGCCCGGCAGCGGTACTGGGGTGAGCCGTTCCCGATCGTCTACGACGAGCAGGGCCGGCCGCACCCGCTGCCCGAATCGATGCTGCCCGTCGAACTGCCGGACGTCGCCGACTACTCGCCGACCACCTTCGACCCGGAGGACGCCGACTCCGAGCCGTCCCCGCCGCTGGCCAAGGCCACCGACTGGGTTCAGGTGCAGCTGGACCTGGGGCAGGGTCTGCAGACCTACCACCGGGACACCAACGTGATGCCGCAATGGGCGGGTTCATGCTGGTACCAATTGCGCTACATCGACCCGTACAACTCGCAGGCGCTGTGCGACCCGGTCAACGAGAAGTACTGGATGGGCCCGCGGCCGGCTCTGCACGGTCCGGACGACCCGGGCGGCCTGGATCTGTACGTCGGCGGCGTGGAGCACGCGGTGCTGCATCTGCTGTACTCCCGGTTCTGGCACAAGGTGCTTTATGACCTGGGTCATGTGTCCTCGGAGGAGCCCTACCGCCGGCTGTACAACCAGGGCTACATCCAGGCCTACGCCTACACCGACGCGCGTGGTGTCTACGTCCCCGCCGAGCAGGTCATCGAGGAACCCGACGGCCGCTACACCTGGCGGGGCCAGCAGGTGCGGCGCGAGTACGGGAAGATGGGCAAGAGCCTGCGCAACTCCATCTCCCCCGACGAGATGAGCGACACCTACGGTGCCGACACGTTGCGGGTCTACGAGATGTCCATGGGGCCGCTGGACGTCTCGCGGCCGTGGGCCACCAAGGACGTCGTCGGAGCGCACCGGTTCCTGCAGCGCCTGTGGCGCAACCTGATCGACGAGAACACCGGTGAGCTGCGAGTGGTGGACACCCCGCTCGATCCGGACACCCAGCCCGACCTGGACACCCTCAGGGCACTGCACCGGGCCATCGACGGCGTCCGCGAGGACTACGTGACGTTACGGTTGAACACGGCGATCTCCAAGCTGATCGAGCTGAACAACTACCTCACCAAGGTGTACAGCGCGGGCCCCGGGACGCCACGGGCAGTGGCCGAAGCGCTGGTGTTGCTGCTGGCACCGGTAGCCCCGCACATCGCCGAAGAACTGTGGTCGCGACTGGGGCACGGCGAGTCGCTGGCGCACGGTCCGGTACCGCAGGCGCAGCAGCGCTACCTGGTCGAGGACACCATCGAGTACCCGATCCAGATCAACGGCAAGGTCCGCACCCGGGTAACGGTGCCCAGCTCAGCCAGCCCCGACGAGGTGCGCACCGCCGCGCTGGCGCAAGCACGCATCGCGAACCTGGTCGCAGACAGGGAACCCCGCAAGATCATCGTAGTCCCCGGCCGCCTAGTCAACGTAGTCCCCTAACCCGGGCCTCTCCGAGACCCCGATATGGAGACATATCGGGGTCACAGCGACCTCAGAAACCCCGATATGTCTCCATGTCGGGCGGGGGGCGTTGGCTAGGCGGGCACGGAGGTTGGGTGCTGGACGAGTCCGGTTTGGTAGGCGGCGGCGACGGCTTGCGTATTCTCGGACATCCTGGAGTGGGTACGTGCTCAGGCCGGGTGGCGAACTCGTCGATGAGCCGGCGGGCGACTGCGGGATCAGCCATGCCCCGCCGGCGACCACAGCGCGGATCGCGTTGACGGTCTCGGCAGGGGCAGCACCTTTGAGGATAAAACCCGAGGCGTCGGCGTGCGGAGCGGCGTAGACGGCTTCATCGATGTGATACGAGGTGAGGATGAGGACCTCGATGGGCTGGCCGCCCTGCGCGAGGAGCC
Source organism: uncultured Pseudonocardiaceae bacterium (assembly GCA_964250265.1). Lineage (GTDB taxonomy): Bacteria > Actinomycetota > Actinomycetes > Mycobacteriales > Pseudonocardiaceae. The sequence goes on from CAXUFG010000116.1 coordinate 7,009, forward strand.
GTGGCTGATCACGGCCCGGGTTGCGGCGACACCGCCGCCGACACCGGGGTTCAGGTTCGCGCCGCCAGGGTGGATGTGCATGACAACATCATCACCGCCGCCCGGATCCACGGCGTGTCTTTCGAGGGCGCCGCCAACGGATCAGCGGCGCGCGGCAATGCTCTGGCAGGCAGCGGAACCAGCAGCCTGGACCTGGATCGGCTCGATATCGGCGCCGCGGTCAGCGTCTCGGACAATTCCGAAGATCAGTGGCAGGACACGATGAGCCAGGGCGACCGGCTACGCGGGCTGCTGGAGAATCACCCGCTGCTGGCGGTGTGGGCGCCCGTGCCGCTGCTGCCGATCATCGCCTCACTGGTTGGTCGACGCCGCCGTCGCCTGCGCCGACATGCCCATCCCCACCACCCACCAGGGGAGCTCGGTCGAGCGCGCTCCGCCGAGGAGGCCGAATCGGCGGACACGCACCCCGACATCGGCATGACGCCGGCGTCCGCGCCGTGAGCACCCGAGGATTTGTCACCGGGGGGCCCTCGTTGTGATGCTCGCAGTCGGCTGCGCCGGCCCGGCCACGTCCCGCGCCACCAACGTCGCGCCCTCCATCCCCGCAAGGAGGGCACCAGTAGCGTCACCGACAACGCCCGTGGCTACGCCATCCACATCACCAAGAAGGATCGCGGCAACACCGTCAGCTGCACCAATCAGGCCGCCAACGCCCAAGCCGGCCTCTCCAACATCCCCTGCCAGCGCCCGTAAACCCCCTCCCGACATGGAGACATATCGGGGTAATGACCCCCCGGATCACCCCGATATGTCTCCATGTCGGGGTGGTAGTACCCGATGCGTTCACCGGATCCACTGATCCGAAGGAGGTCTGAATGGCGAAGATCAGTATTCACGACGAGCACCTCGTTCTCGACGTGCAGGGTGTGGACAAGCTGTGGACGTTGACGAGCCGGTTGAGGATCCCTCTCGGGCACGTGCGCGGCGCCACCGTGGACCCGGGCATCGCCCGCGAGCCCAAGGGTTGGCGCGGACCGGGCGCGCATGTTCCTGGTGTGATCGTGGCGGGGACCTTCCACCACCATGACGAGAAGATCTTCTGGGATGTCCACGACCCCAGCAAGACAGTCGTGATCGAGCTCGAGGACGAGACCTACCAACAGCTGGTCATTGAGGTCGACGACCCGCGCGCCACCGTGGCACTCATCGAGCGCACCGTCGCCACCCACACGCTCGCGCACGTCAACCACCCGAGCGCAGGGGCTGGCCTGGTCGAGGCACTGCACGCGCCGGGACCCGCGCCGGCGCAGGCCGATCGTCTCGGACTGTTCGGCCAGTTCGTCGGCTCCTGGGATCTGCACTGGTCCGGCCACGACACCAGCGGCCAACCCGCCCAGATGACCGGCGAGCTGCACGCCGGCTGGGTACTGGGTGGGCGCGCGGTGCAGGACGTCTGGATCGTGCCGGGCCGCGGCCAGCCCGGAGAGGGCCATGCCCCGGGCTTTCACGGAACGACGATCCGTTTCTACGATCCGGCAATCGACGCCTGGCGCTCGACCTGGATCGATCCGCCGAACGCTCGCGTCCGCCGCTTCATCGCGCGACCCGCCGACGAGGGCATCGAGCTTCTCAGCAATGACGACGACCCGCACCTGCGCTGGCGCTTCACCGACATCACCGGCCAGTCGTTCCGCTGGATCGGCGAGGTCTCCACCGACCACGGGACGACCTGGCAACGCCATCAGGAAATGCGCGCCAGCCGCCGCTGAGCCGGCTTCCGGTTTACTCGCCGGAGTTCTTGGTCGGGGTGGTCTTCGGCTGCTCGCGGAGGGGCTCTCCTCCAGCGATCTTGAGGTACTCATCGATCTCGTCGGGCGAGGGATCGATGCTCACCGACTCGGCGTAAGCCTCAGCCGCTTCCGGATCGTGCTCACTGCCCTGTTCGGCCGTCCTGGTGGCCGGCAGCTGTTCATCAGGCGTCGGCATACTCGCCTCCCCGCGTCATGGACGAGGCCTGAGGCTACTCCGGATTGGTCGCAAGAATTTTCGTCTCATCTGGGGAACCGTGTTTACGGGGGGTGAGATGGGGTAACTGACTGCTACCGCGGCCTCGCCTCCGCCAGGCCGGGTCGTCAAGGACCGAACCGGCGTCCCACCGGACGTCGTCCGTAGCTGTAGAGGGGAGTGGGAGCTGTGGGAGCGCTGGCACACAAGGTGGTCTTGCCCAGACGAGTCAAGGACAAGATGCGGGACGCCACGGAAACCGCGCAATCCAAAGTAGGCACCGTCCGCCATCACCTGCGTACGGGCACCGAGGTGTTGCAGGACAAGACCGACGGGGTGCTCCTGGAGGCGCGGGGTGTCACCAATCAGGCACTCGCAAAGCTCGTTCCGCAGGGGGTCGGTCGCATCAAGCACCGGCGGATCACCCAAGTGACGGGAACGGTACGGCGAAGACCGGTGCCGGTCGTAGCGGCAGTCCTGAGCGTGCTCATGGTGCTAGGACTGCTCATCCGCAGAAACAGGTGACCGCCGCGGGAGTTCAGAGCGCCATTTCGGCATCGGCGAAGCCACGACCAACGGAATCTAGCCGGACAACTACATCAACTACATCCACGAAGGAGCAGCTGGTGGGTATCGCAACCAAGATCTCGAACATGACCGAGGAGCTGACGGGCAAGATCAAGTTGATGGCTGGCAAGGCGACTGACGACGAGCAGCTCGAGGCCGGGGGCGAAGCCGATCAGGTCAAGGGCAACGTCAAACAGGCCGGCGAGAAAGTCAAGGACGTCTTTCAGGACTGAACCTACCCCCATAATCGCCCGGGCGGGCGGCCTCCCCCCCCCCCCCCGCCGGGCCCCCCCCCCCCCCCCCCCCGGCCCCGGCGCCCCGCCTTTTACCCCGACATGGAGACATGTCGGGGTAAAAGCGACCTCAGATACCCCGATATGTCTCCATATCGGGGCGAGAGGGCGGGTTAGCGGTCGAGGTCACCGCGGATGAAGGACTCGACGGCTTCGTAGGCGTCGGAGTCGGAGTACTGCTCGGGGGGTGACTTCATGAAATACGACGACGCGGACGTGATCGGGCCGCCGATGCCGCGATCCAGCGCGATCTTCGCGGCGCGGATCGCATCGATGATGACGCCGGCGGAGTTGGGCGAATCCCAGACTTCCAGCTTGTACTCCATGTTCAGCGGTACGTCACCGAACGCCCGGCCCTCCAGCCGGACGTAGGCCCACTTGCGGTCATCCAGCCACGGCACATGGTCCGATGGTCCGATGTGCACCGCCGCCTTCTCCATCTCATGCGGCACCTGCGAGGTCACCGACTGGGTCTTGGAGATCTTCTTCGACTCCAGCCGCTTGCGCTCCAGCATGTTCATGAAGTCCATGTTCCCGCCGAAGTTGAGCTGGTAGGTGCGGACCAGCTCCACCCCGCGGTCCTCGAACAGCTTGGCCAGCACCCGGTGCGTGATCGTCGCACCGACCTGGGACTTGATGTCATCGCCGATGATCGGCACCCCGGCCGAGGTGAACTTCTCCGCCCACACTGGATCAGTGGCGATGAACACCGGAAGCGCATTGACGAACGCCACTCCAGAATCCAGCGCGCACTGAGCATAGAAGCGGTCGGCATCTTCCGAGCCCACCGGTAGATACGACACCAGCACATCGGCGCCCGACTCCCGCAGCACGCTCACCACGTCAACCGGCTTCTCGTCGGACTCGGTGATGATGTCCCGGTAGTATTCGCCCAGGCCGTCCATGGTGTGCCCGCGCGCCACCGTGACGCCCAACGGCGGCACATCGCAGATCGAGACGGTGTTGTTCTCGCTGGCCACGATGGCCTCGGACAGGTCGCGCCCGACTTTCTTGGCATCGACGTCGAACGCCGCGACGAACTGCAGGTCCCCGACGTGGTAGGCGCCGAAGCGCACGTGCATCAGGCCGGGCACTCGGATTGTGGGATCGGCGTCGCGGTAGTACTGCACGCCCTGTACCAGCGAGGCAGCGCAATTGCCGACGCCCACAATGGCGACCCGGATCCCGGGGCCGGCGTCGCGGCCTTCAGTCATGGTCCGCCCTTTCGGTCATGATGTGATCCAGCTGGATTCGCTCGCTCATGGGCGATCAGTTCGTTGAGCCAGCGCACTTCACGCTCACTGGTTTCCAGACCCATCCGGTGCAGCTCCAGGGTGTAGCGGTCGATCTGGTCTCCGGTGCGCGCCAGGGTGGCGCGAAACCCCTCGCGGCGTTCCTCGACCCGGCGCCGCCTGCCCTCCAGGATCCGCATCCGGACTTCGGCCGGCGTGCGGGAGAAGAACGCCAGGTGCACCCCGAACCCGTGGTCCTCCCAGGTCTGCGGTCCAGCATCGGCGAGCAGGATGGCGAAGCGCTCCTTGCCATCGGCGGTGAGCCGGTATACCCGCCGGCCGCGGCAGGACCACCCGGTGCCCCGGCTGGCGCGGAGATCCTGCACCGGCTCATCGTCCTCGACGATGAAACCCGAGCGCTGCAACCGGCGTAGCGTGGGGTACAGCGATCCGAAGGAGCAGGCGCGGAACGCTCCGAGCAGTCCAGTGAGGCGTTTGCGCAGCTCGTAGCCGTGCATCGGGGCGTCATGGAGTACCCCGAGCACCGCTAGCTCCAGCATGCGGCCCCTCCGACCAGGCGCTCCGACGTATAGCCGCACTATATCGCGGCGATACATCATCGAGCACTTCGACGGCAGAGGTGCCGCCCGAACGCCCGAGCGTTGATCACCCACCGGTTGCGTAGTCTGTTGGGCATGCGGACCCAACGACAGGTCGTGGACTACGCGTTGCAGCGGCGTGCGCTGCTCGCGGAGGTCTATGCCGGCCGGGTCGGCCTTACCGAGGTCTGCGACGCGAACCCGTACCTCCTGCGAGCGGCGAAGTTCCACGGTGAGCCCAGCTCGATCACCTGTCCCATGTGCCGCAAGGAGTCCCTGACGCTGGTTTCGTGGGTGTACGGTGACGAGCTCAAGCATGCGGCAGGGTCCGCCCGGACCGCCGACGAGCTCCACCGGCTGGCGACGCTGTACGAGGAGTTCAGCGTTTTCGTCGTCGAGGTGTGCCGGACGTGCAGCTGGAACCATTTGGTGCAGTCGTACGTCCTGGGAACCAGCGGTGTAGGCAGTAGGCGGTCCCGCCGGAGGACCGCGGCGGAGTAACCCGACGTCCGGCTGGGGCGTGTCCCTGGTTAAGTGTGTCCCTGCTCGAACCCCTCGCGAGCCGAGTACCGGTCTGGGAGGACAACGCGTGAGCGACCAGCGACATCACGGCGGCCGACACCCGGTGGCTGAGAACTACCCGCCTGAGCAATTCGCCCAAGCTCGATCGGGCCAGCGTCAGGCAGGTGGATACGGCCCGCACGACCGCGTGCCCGTCCTACCGCTTGAGCGGGAGCCCGAGCTACTCACCCACCCGGCGTCGTCGATCGGTCCCGCGGTCGGAGGTCGATCGTTAGGGGAGCGCAGCCGGTTTGGTGATGGTGACGATTGGTTCCCCGACCCGGTCTCCGGTGGTGGAGACGGCCCGGGATGGCCCCCTCGCTGGCGCCGGGCGCGCAAGATCGCGCTGATAGGTGCGCTGCTGTGCATCCTGCTGCCGGTGCTGGCGTTCTTCGCGGGTTGGCTGTTCCTCGACGTGCCCTCGCCGGCGGCGCTGGCGGCGCAGCGCAAGCAGGTCACCACGATCATGGCCAGCGACGGGACCACCGAGGTCGGCCGCTACGTGCCGGAGGAGGGAAACCGGATCCCGGTCAGTCTGGCGCAGGTGCCGGCACACGTGCAGAACGCGGTACTGGCAGCGGAGGACCGCAGCTTCCGGTCCAACCCCGGATTCGACATCACCGGCATCGCCCGAGCGGCCTGGACGCAGCTCAATGGTGGCGACGGTGGTGGCTCCACCATCACCCAGCAGTACATCAAGGTGGCCACCGGCCACGACGAGTACAGCATCTTCCGAAAATTCCGCGAGGTGATCGTCGCGGCCAAGATAACCAAGCAGGAGTCGAAGGATCGGATCCTCGAGGACTACCTCAACACCATCTATTTCGGCCGCGGCGCCTACGGGATCCAGGCCGCCAGCCAGGCGTACTTCAAAAAGAACGTGCAGAACCTGACCGTCTCCGAGGCGGCAGTACTGGCCGCCACGATCAAGTCCCCGTCCCGGTTGGACCCGGCCAAGAACCTGGCACAGGCGCAAGCCCGATGGAACTTCGTGCTGGCCGGCATGGTCGAGCAGGGCTGGCTGTCCCCGGCCGATCGCAGTGTCGGGCTGTACCCGGAGACCGTCCCGCCGGGTACCGCCCCAGGTACGGCGACAGATGACCGCGCGCACGTCGTCGACCGGGTGATGGAGGAGCTGGACAAGCAGGGCATCAGCCGGGCTCAGCTGGCTGTCAACGGTGGCCGGATTACCACCACCATCGATCCTCGGGCGCAGCAGTTGGCCCGTGATGCCGTGCTTGCTGAGCTGCGCGGGCAGCCGAAGAACCTGCACTCGTCGCTGGTCGCGATCGATCCGCGCAGCGGTGCGGTGATCGCTTACTACGGCGGATCGGATGGGGATGGCTTCGACCTCGCCGGCGGCCCGGCGTGGAACCCGGGATCGGCCTTCAAGCCGTTCACCATGCTGGCCGCACTCGAGCACGACATCGGCATGAACTCGACCTACGACGGCAACTCACCGCTGGTTATCGACGGTCGCTCCTACAACAACTCGGAGAGCCGCAACTTCCCCCAGCTGAGCTTGCACGACGCGATGACCCAGTCGGTGAACACCGCGTTCGTGCGGCTGGCCCAGGACGTCGGGCCGCAAGCGGTGCGCGACGCGGCGATCCAGGCGGGTATCCCGGAGCAGATCAACGGCAAGCGTGCCATGTCCGAGCCGGACAGCGGGGCCCCTGGGCTGGGCATCACGCTGGGCCAGTACCCGGTGCACACGATCGACATGGCCAGTGCCTACGCGACCTTCGCCGCCGATGGGAGGCGCCACGAGCCCTACTTCGTCCGCCAGTACGCCAACTCTCGTGGCACTGTGGACTACCAGCACGTGGACAAGTCACAACCGGCCTTTGACCAGGTCGACCCCGATCGCAACACCCAGCTCTCCCGCAACGTCACCGCCACCTTGACCGACGTGGCACGGAGCTCGCAGATCCCGCTGGCCGGCGGCCGTCAGGTCGCTGCCAAGACGGGTACCCACCAGCGCGGCGAAACCGGCAGCAACTCCGCCGCATGGACGGTCGGTTACACGCCATCGATCTCCACCGCGGTCTGGGTGGGAGACCCGGCCAACACCGCGATCAAGAACGCGAACGGCAGCGACATCTTCGGTCGGGGCGTGCCGGGCCTGATCTGGGAGCGGTTCATGAACTCCTATTTGATGGGCACCCCTCTGGAGACCTTCCCCCCGTTCACCCTGATCGGTCCGGCCCCCCCTCCTGTCGAGCGGCCCGCTACGGCACCGACGCGGACCAGGCAGCCGCGGGACGGCTCCGCCTCCGCCACTCCCGAACCGAACATCGACGACCTCGTGCCCATGCCGGTCGAGCCGAGCACAAAGCCGACCAAACCGCGGCGCAACGCGTGCTTCCCGTTCTGTGATGCGGGAGGACCCAACAACTCCAACAATTCCAACAAGCCCGACAATAATGACAATCCGGCACCGGCTGATGAGGGCCAGGACCGTCCGCGGCACTTCTGATCGCGGCTGCGCCAGCGGTGGTTCGATTGCCGTCGCTCGCCTCGATCGGTCGTCGTTGACGCCCTCGCAGCGGGTGCCGCCCAGTTGGACTGATCCGTTGGTCGCGCGGGCCAGCAGGATCGTGGGAGGTCCGCTGGGCCGGCACGCGGTCCTCGGGCGGCACTGGTTCTGGACGCCGCTGCGGGTGGTGTTGCTGTTCGCGACGATCACCCTCGCGTTGGGTTGGCTGGTCAAGGCGCCGTGTTCGCAGACCTATCGAGACAGCGCCGGTGCCCTCCAGGTGGACTGGCGGGACGGCCGCCAGTACCTCGCGATGTGCTACTCGGACACCATCCCGCTCTACGCCGCAGAGCGGCTGGACCAGCCCGGGTTGGCAGGATTCCCGTACGCCACCTCATGGGTTGAGCACCCGCGGCAGCCCGATGAACAGGTGCGGTACATGGAGTATCCGGTGCTCACCGGGATGTATCAGTGGGTCGCCGCCATGCTGGCGCAGACGTGGGTGGCGGTCGCGAGATCCGGCTGGCTGCCGACGTCGGCTCCTGCCATCGTGCACTTCAATATCAGTGCGTTGGGTTTGACCGCCGCCTGGCTGGTGACGGTATGGGCGCTGGTTGCGCTGTCCCCGCGACGACCCTGGGATGCTGCGCTGGCCGCGTTATCGCCGCTGGTGGTGGTACATGCCTTCACCAACTTCGACGCGCTGGCCACCGCGCTGGCGACCACCGGCCTCCTGGCGTGGGCGCGGCGACGTCCGGTGCTCGCCGGGATACTGCTCGGGCTGGGTACCGCCACCAAGTTCTACCCGCTGTTGCTGCTGGGCCCGATCCTGTTGCTGTGCGTGCGAGCTGGCCGGCTACGACCTGGGCTGCAGGCGACCGCCGCGGCCGCGCTCGCCTGGAGCGCGGTCAACCTGCCGATTGCGGTGCTGTTCCCGTCCGGATGGGCAGAGTTCTTCCGGCTCAACAACCGGCGCGGCGCCGACCCGGACACGCTGTACACCGCGGTGTCCACCTTCACCGGCTGGCCTGGTTTCGACGGGGTGCTGCGTGCCGGTCAGATCCCCGTCACGCTCAATCTGGTCAGCGCGGCGCTGTTCGTGCTCGCCTGCGCAGCGATCGGCTGGGTCGCCCTGACCGCACCCCGGCCGCCCCGGCTGGGTCAGCTGTGCTTCCTCCTGGTGAGCGCGTTCCTGCTCGTCAACAAGGTGTGGAGCCCGCAGTACTCGTTGTGGCTGGTCCCGCTGGCGGTGCTGGCGATCCCCCGGTGGAAACCGGTGCTGGCCTGGATGACCGTTGATGCGCTGCTCTGGATCCCCCGGATGGCCTATTACCTCGGCCCCGACCACAAGGGTCTGCCCATCGAGCCATTCCTGGGCGCCGTCCTGATCCGTGACACCGCAGTGCTGTTACTC
>CAXUFG010000117.1:0-15961 GCA_964250265.1 uncultured Pseudonocardiaceae bacterium
TGGTCTGATTGCCGGCTCGGCCGGCGGTGGTCTGATTGCCGGCTCGGCCGGCGGTCTCTTGGGCTGCGAGCAGGTGATAGAGCACTGCCATCCGGACGTGCACCCCGTTGCGGACCTGTTCGGTGATCGCGGCACGGGGAGAATCGGCCACCGAATGCGCGATCTCCATGCCGCGCAGCATCGGGCCCGGGTGCAGCACCACGGCGTGCTCGGGCAGCAACGCGAGGCGCGTCTCGGAGAGACCGTAGCTGATCGAATACTCCCGGGCGGACGGGAAGAACCCGCTCTGCATCCGCTCGGTCTGCACCCGCAGCATCATCACCGCGTCAGAACCGGGTAGCGCGGCATCAAGGTCATGCCCGACCGTGATAGGCCACTGCTGCGCGCTCCCCCACTGCTGTACCCCCCACGGCAGCAAGGTAGGGGGAGCGACGAGGTGAATCCGGGCACCCAGCGTGATCAAGAGCTCGATGTTCGAGCGAGCGACCCTGCTGTGCAGGACGTCGCCTACGATGGTGACGGTCCGCCCATCTAGGTTCCCCAATCGCTCACGCAGAGTAGCGGCGTCCAGCAAGGCCTGGGTCGGATGTTGGTGGGTCCCATCACCGGCGTTGATCACGTGTGTGGGCACCCAATTGGCGAGGCGATGCGCTGCCCCCGACGCGGGATGGCGGATCACCACGCAGTCCGCGCCCATCGCTGCGAGGGTGAGGGCGGTATCGCGTAACGACTCTCCTTTGATCACGGCAGAGCCACTCGCCGAGATATTGATCACATCGGCGCTCATCCATTTGCCCGCGATCTCGAAGGAAGCCCGTGTCCTGGTAGAAGCCTCGTAGAACAGCGTGACCACGGTGCGGCCGCGCAACGTGGGCAACTTGCGCACCTCGCGACCCAGCAGCGCCTGCTTGAGCGCCTCGGCCGTGTCCAGCAACGCGGTGACGGTCTCGCGTGCGAGGTCAGTGGTGGTCAGCAGGTGTCTCACCGCTGCCCCCAATCGTAGGCGCGGATCACGACGGCGTCGGCGCCGTCTGTCTCGACGAGCAGCACACCGACTTCCTCGTCCCGGGAGGTCGGCAGGTTCTTGCCCACGTAGTCGGCCCGGATCGGCAGCTCACGATGGCCGCGGTCGACCAGCACAGCGAGTTGCACCGCGCGGGGACGCCCGTACTCGCGCAGCGCGTCCAGCGCGGCCGCCACGGTGCGTCCGGAATACAGCACGTCATCGACCAGCACCACCAGCGCATCGTCCAGGCCGCCATCGGGCAGTTCGGTGGGCTGCAAGGGACGGGTCGGCCGGCGCCGCAGGTCGTCCCGGTAAAGCGTGATGTCGAGCGTGCCGACACCCGGTTGAGAGCCGCCGAACTCACGGATCCGGTCGGCCAGCCGGTTGGCCAGCGGCACGCCACGAGTGTGAATACCGACCATCACCACCGGCTCAGGGGCGGTGCGCTCGATGATCTGGTGCGCCATGCGGGCAACGATGCGCGCGACCTCGACCGCCGAGAGCAGCTCACGCTGCCGCGGGGGCCCTGCCTCGCCCACCGCACCCGCCCCGGGGGGGGACGACACGGTGGACCTCCTTCCCCGCCTCACGGGACGGGCCTTAAAGGACGTCAGGTGCTCCGACTGGTCGCCGGGGCCCCGACCGGACGTTATCACTGGGCCACCGCGCCTGGTTGAGACCGCTCATCCGCTGCCCCGTCCGGGTGGTGTACGTGACTCTGCGCGGTCTTCCGTCCCCGATGGCTTGACCTAGGGGATTACTCAGCGCAGCATTACTCTCCGTATCATCCCGATTTTCGCGGGGCGCCCCAAGGCGTTGACTGGTCGGGGTCTGAAGAAGGAGAAGGGGCCAGATGGGCGACTATGCCAAGGCACTGGGGTCCAAATTGCGCGGCATCCGTCAGCAGCAAGGCCTGTCGCTGCACGGTGTCGAGCAGAAGTCTGCGGGCCGCTGGAAAGCTGTGGTGGTCGGCTCCTACGAGCGCGGCGACCGGGCCGTCACGGTTCAGAAGCTCGCCGAACTTGCCGACTTCTACGGCGTGCCGGTACCCGAGCTGCTGCCGGAGGGCCGGGTCTCCTCTGGCAGCGAACCGGCAACCAAGATCGTTATCAATCTCGAGCGTCTGCAGCAGTTGCCAGTGGACAAGGTCGGACCGCTGGCTCGCTACGCCGCGACGATCCAAAGCCAGCGTGGTGACTACAACGGCAAGGTGTTGTCCATCCGCACCGAAGATCTGCGCTCACTGGCAATCATCTACGACATGTCGCCGGGCGATCTCACCGAGCAGCTGATCGGCTGGGGTGTGCTACCCCCCGAGGCTCGCCCGGTCAAGGACAAAGAAGAGGCCTGATTAATCTGGGCTAGATTTATCTGGGCTGGCTGATGCCGCTCACGAGCTGCGCGGCAGCGCAGCCAACGCGCCGAGCACGCCGTTGACGAACCGGGGGGAGTCATCGGTGGACAGTAACTTGGCGAGCTCGATGGCCTCATCGATGGCCACCGCGTCATCCACCTCTTCGGAGAACAGCAGCTCGAACACGCCGAGCCGGAGCACCGCCCGATCCACTGCGGGCATCCGCGCCAGCGCCCAGCCGTGAGCCTGGTCGGCTAGCAACCTGTCAATGTCGGTGCCATGCTCCACCACACCGTGCACCAGCGAAATCGTGTAGTCGCTGACCGGAGGGAGCTCCGGCACCCCGACCCGCTCGGCGAGCAGCGCAAGCGGGTCCAGGCCGCGCAGGTCGGATTCGAAAAGGATGTCGACGGCGCGTTTGCGGGCCTTGCTGCGAGCGCCCACATCAGCTACTGACGCGGCCGAGGTAGCGCCCGTCCCGGGTATCCACCTTGACCTTCTCGCCGGTGCTGACGAACAGCGGCACCTGGATCTCCGCACCGGTTTCCAACGTGGCGGGCTTGGTACCACCGGTCGACCGATCTCCCTGGAGACCCGGGTCGGTGTGCGAGATCACCAACTCCACCGAGGTGGGCAGCTCAATGTAGAGCGGGGTGCCTTCATGGATGGCGACCAGCGTTGTCTGGTTGTCCAGCAGGTACCTCGCCGCGTCTCCGACCACGTCGCCAGGAATGGTGATCTGATCGTAGGTATCGGAGTCCATAAAAACGAAATCCGGGCCATCTGCGTACAAATAGGTCATTTCACGCCGGTCAACGGTGGCAGTGTCCACCCTGGTGCCGGCATTGAACGTTTTGTCCACGACCTTACCGGACAGCACGTTCTTCAACGTAGTCCGGACGAAAGCGCCGCCCTTGCCCGGTTTGACGTGCTGGAAGTTCACAATCGACCACAGCTGGCCGTCGAGGTTGAGCACGAGTCCATTCTTCAGGTCGTTGGTGGTGGCCACGTCAGCCTGTCACTCCCCGGTCATAGCTGGTGGCTATGCCACCAAGGTCAGTAGTGTCATTGTCAGCAGGGCACGATCACGAGGTCTTTCGTGGTCAGGGTGAGGAGTTCTGGTTCGCCCTCGGCAACGACGAGGGTGTCCTCGATGCGCACGCCGCCCCGCCCGGCCAGGTAGACACCCGGCTCGACGGTGACCGTCATGCCTGCAGCCAGTGTACCGATCCCGAACTGCGACAACGCCGGAGCCTCGTGAATCTGCAGGCCGACGCCGTGCCCGAGACCGTGCACGAAGTTCTCGCCATGCCCCGCCTGCGCGATCACCTCCCGGGCGGCCGCGTCGACATGGCGCACATCGGCCCCGGGCCGCAGCGCTGCCCGCCCAGCGGCCTGTGCTGCAGCGACCAGGTCATAGAGCTCGTGCTGCCACCTAGCCGGCTGCCCGAGCACCATGGTGCGGGTCATGTCGGAGTGGTAGCCCTCGACCAGTGCACCGAAGTCCAGCTTCAGCAGGTCGCCGCGGCACAGCTGGGCATCGGTCGGACGGTGGTGTGGTACCGCCGAGTTCACCCCCGAAGCAACGATGGTCTGGAAGGACGGACCGGCGGCCCCTGCTGCCACCATCCGAGCCTCCAAGTCGCGGGCCACCTCGCGCTCGGTGCGACCTGGACGCAACCCATCCTCGGCGAGTAGCCCCGCCAGGGCAGTGTCGGCGGCGGCGCATGCGGCTCGAAGCGTAGCGATCTCGGCATCGTCCTTGATCAGCCGCAGCGCCTCTACCGGCCGCGACGTGGCAACCAGCGCGTCCGGACCGGTAACCTTCGCCAAGGCGGCGTGCCCGTCCACCGTTACTACGTGGCTCTCGAAACCCAAGCGGCCGATCCCCATCTCGGTGGCCTGTTTCGCCAACCGCAACAGACACGATCTCTCGATCAGCCGCCGAAGGTCGGGCACCTGCTGTGCAGATTGCGTGCGGTAGCGGCCATCGGTACAGAACACCGAGCGCTCGTCGCCCTCGGTGTGCATCAACAGCACGGCATGGGAACCGGTGAATCCGGTGAGGTAACGGATGTTGAGCAGATCGGTGACCAGCAGCGCGTCGAGTTTCAGCTCGTCGAAGCGCTTGCGGAGCGCTTCACGGCGCGCAGCGTGGGACATGTACCCGACGGTAGCGGGTTGGCCAGCTTCCTCAGTTACTGGCGCGGCCAGCGATCCAGCGCAGCGCGAGCGAGTAGCCCTCGACGCCCAAGCCCACGATGACCCCGGAGGCAATAGCCGAGATGTGGCTGTGGTGCCGGAATGGCTCGCGGGCGTGCACGTTGCTGATATGCACCTCCACCAGCGGCGCCGACAGCAGCGTGGCGGCGTCCCGAATCGCGATCGAGTAATGCGTCCAGGCTCCGGCGTTGAGCACCACCGGCGCGGCGGTGTCGGCGGCTTCGTGCAACCAGCTGATCATTTCGCCCTCGTGGTCGGTCTGCCGTACGTCCACCTCCAGCCCCAGCTCAGCTCCTACCCGCTGGCACAGCGCCACCAAGTCAGCGAGGGTGCCGGCGCCGTAGATGTCGGGCTCGCGCGTCCCGAGCCGGCCCAGATTCGGCCCGTTGAGCACCAGCACCGTCACGCGGAGACCTCCGCTGCGCTGCCCTCTACCGGGTCCTCCTCCATCGGGCCGGCCACTGCGGCGTAGGCAGCTGCGAGCAACTCAGGGTCCGGATCCTCCAGCCGCCCGGGCTTGGCCAGCTCATCGAGCACCACGAAGCGCAACACTCCCGACCGGGTTTTCTTGTCGTTGCGCATGCCCTCCACCAGCTCGGGAAGCGCGTCAGCGTCGTAGCCGGTGGGCAGGCCGATCGAGCTGAGCACCGCCCGGTGCCGCTGGGCGGTGGCGTCGTCGAGCCGCCCGGCGAGCCGGGCCAACTCAGCGGCGAAGACCATGCCGACGCTCACCGCAGCGCCATGCCGCCACCGGTAGCCCTCCCTGCGCTCCAGGGCGTGACCCAGCGTGTGCCCGTAGTTGAGCACCTCCCGCAGGTGGGATTCCTTCAGGTCGGCGGCCACCACGTCGGCCTTGACCCGGATCGCTCGGCCGATCAGTTCCTCCAGCACCGGCCCGGAGGGGTCCAGCGCGGCCGCGGGATCGGCTTCGATCAGTTCCAGGATCACCGGATCGGCGATAAACCCAACCTTGACCACCTCGGCCATCCCGGCCACGAGCTCGGCTCGCGGCAGGGTGTGGAGGTTCGCAAGGTCCACCAGCACGGCGGAGGGTTCGTGGAACGCGCCGACGAGATTCTTGCCCGCGTCGGTATTGATCCCAGCTTTACCGCCCACCGCGGCGTCCACCATCGCCAGCAGCGTGGTGGGCACGTGTACCACCCGGACCCCGCGCAGCCAGTTCGCGGCCACGAACCCGGCGAGATCGGTCACCGCCCCGCCGCCGAAGCCGACCACGGTGCCACTGCGGTCCAGGCCAACCTGGCCCAGCACGTCCCAGCAGAATTCCGCCACCGACAGCTTCTTGCCGTCCTCGGCATCGGGCACCTCGATGCGGTAAACCGGCGAACCGAGATACTCCAGCACAGTCCGCAAGGCCTCCGCGGACTCGACCAGAGTGGGCTGATGCACGATCGCTACCGCGCTGCTACCCACCGCGTCCAGCAGCTCGGCACGCAGATACCGTCCCACGACAACGTCGTAGGGCTGCGCCGTCGCCACCCGGATCCGCAATGGTTCGGTGTCGTTGGTCCGGTCCAGCTCGCCGGCCTCACTCATCGCGCTCCTCTCGCGTCCGCACCCATCAGGCAGCATCCCACGAGCCGAGCATCCCACCCGTAAAGTCACTTGTGTACCGTCTGCCAGACCTCCGCCGCGACCTCCTCGACAGAACGACCGGTCGTCGCCACGACGACGTTGGACACCGCTTCGTAGATCGGCCGCCGTTGCTCGAGTAACTGCCGCAGATGCGCCCGGGGATTGGGGAGCAACCACGGGTGAAGTGACACGAGACCCTCCCGGCGGAGCAGCTCCCCGAGTTCCACGTCGAGGAATACGACATGAAACGGTTCGAGTTGTTCCTGAATTGCTGGGTTCAGCGGCGTGCCACCACCCAGCGCGAGCACTCCCGAATGATCGGTGAGAACACCACTAATGAGCCTCAATTCGACTTCGCTAAATCCTTTACGGCCCAGCTTGACGACCAGCTCGCCCGCAGGGAGACCGCACTCATCCCGCAAGTCGTCATCGAAGTCACGAAATGCCACACCCAGTTTGTCCGCCACCAGCCGCCCAACAGTGCTCTTGCCCGATCCCGGTGGACCGATGAGAATCAAGACTGGCCCGCTCACCCCTCGTCCGACCTCCTTCAACTCGTTACTCAAGCCCACTAGTTCCGGACGGGATCTGAGCCGTAACGTTACGTTGGCTCGGCGGATGCCGGATCTTCGACGCTAGGGTTGCTCACCTGGGACAGGTTGTCAGTGCTGTGAGGAACTGGCGAGGTAGGCCCGGGCGTTGCGGATGGTTTCGGGCAGGGAGTCGCCGCCGAACTTCTCCAGTGCGGCATCGGCGAGCACCAGCGCGACCATTGCTTCGGCGACCACGCCTGCCGCGGGCACCGCGCAGACGTCGGAGCGCTGGTTGATCGCGACGGCCGCCTCGCCGGTGGCGATGTCCACTGTGCCCAGTGCACGGGGCACGGTGGAGATCGGCTTCATCGCCACCCGGACCCGCAGCACTTCCCCGTTGGTCATGCCACCTTCGAGTCCACCGGCGCGGTTGGTGGCGCGCACCACACCATCGGGTCCGGGGGACATCTCGTCGTGCGCGGCGCTGCCCCGGCGGCGCGCGGTGGCGAACCCATCGCCCACCTCGACGCCCTTCATGGCCTGGATACCCATCAGCGCCCCGGCCAGCCGGGCATCCAACCGCCGGTCGGCGTGCACGAAGGAGCCCAGCCCTACTGGCAGCCCGTAGGCCAGTACCTCGACTACGCCACCCAGGGTGTCGCCGTCCCGTTTTGCCGCGTCCACCTCGGCGACCATCACCGCCGTCGCGTCCTCGGAGAATGCGCGCACCGGGCTGGCGTCGATCCGCTCCAGCTCACCAGGTCCGGGCAGGGCGCCCGCTGGAGCGTCCACCTGTCCCAGCGACACCACGTGAGAGAGCACCTCGGCACCCAGCGCCTGGCGCAGGAACGCCTTCGCCACGGTGCCCAGGGCGACCCGGGCCGCGGTCTCGCGTGCGCTGGCCCGCTCCAGCACCGGCCGCGCGTCGTCGAAACCGTATTTGGTCATGCCAGCCAAATCGGCGTGCCCGGGCCGGGGCCGGGTCAGCTGATCGTTACGGGACTGGGTGGCGAGCACGTCCGGGTCCACTGGGTCGGCCGCCATCACGGTCTCCCACTTGGGCCACTCGGTGTTTCCGATCCGGATCGCCACCGGGCCGCCCAGCGTCCGGCCGTGCCGGATACCCCCGAGCAGGTCCACCTCGTCGGCCTCGAATTTCATCCGGGCTCCACGCCCGTACCCGAGGCGGCGGCGGGCCAGCTCGGCCTGCACGTCCTTGGAGGTCACCTCGATCCCGGCGACCATGCCCTCGAGCACGGCCACCAGGGCCGGTCCATGCGACTCTCCGGCGGTGATCCAACGCAGCATGCCGCCATCGTTCCACGAGACCGGCAACTGCCCGGAGGCAAGTGCCAGCGGGCAAGTGCGCTGGCACAGCTCACGCCTCAGCGACAGCGGTAGCCGTCGCAAGGGCCGCCGGCGCGGGCCGCCCACGCAGCGCCCGGTGCACCACCAAGCCGACCACCACCAGCACAGCGACGAACAACAACGCCAGGTACTGCAGCACCCAACTGGTGCCCGCCGGGTCGTACACGGCCTGCCGCGGCCAAGCGATGTTGACCATCATCGCCGCGCCGTAGCCGACGGCGACCAGATTCACCGGCAGCCCCCACCGACCCAGCGAGAAGCCCCCCGGTTGCCGGGGTGGCAGCCGCCGGCCCAGCCGCGCACCCAGGGCCGGCACCGTGACCAGCAGGTACGCCAGGTATACGATCACCACCGAGGTGCTGGTAACCGCCGCGAACGCCGCCGGGTTGCCCAGGTTGATCAGCAGTACCGCGATGGCCAGAACACCCACCGCGATGCCGGTGATGATCGGCGTCCCGGTGTGCGGGCCGACCCGGGCCAACAGCCGGGCGCCGGGCAGGCGACCATCCCGCGCCATGCTGAACATCACCCGCGACGCCGAATTCTGGATCGCCAGGCAGGCGGACACGATCGAGATCGCCACCACCGCGAGCAGCGCCCGACCCAGAGTGGAATCCAGCTGGCTGGTGATGACGTAAGCGATGCCGCCGGTGGACAGCTGACCGTCGGTCAGCGACGGGGCCGCCATCAGCGCGGCCACGATCATGAACCCACCGCCGACGAACGAGACCAGCAGCGCCCGCAGGATCGCCGAGGGCACCACCCGGCGCGGCTGGGTGGTCTCCTCGGAGAGCTCCGCGGCGCTGTCGAATCCGTACATGACATAAGCCGCCATCAGCGTGGAGGCGAGGAAGGCATACAGGTAAGGACTGTTGCCGTTCACATTGAGCGTTTCGGTGACCACCCCGGGTCCACGCTCGGCGTGACCGAACAGCAGCGCGAGCAACAAGACCACGCCGACGAGCTCGCAGGTCACCCCGATCCCGTTGATCAACGCCATGAAGCGCACCCCGACGGCGCTGATCACGGTGGCCAGCGCGATGAGCACCGACCCCAGCAGGATCCCGTTGGCCGCGCCGGAAGCCGAGGTGATCGACGGGTCGGTACCGACGATCTGGAACCCGGACCACACCGCGGGCAGCACTGCCTGCAGTGCGATGCCGATGGCCGCCACGCTCACGATGTAGCCGACCATCATCGCCCACCCGGCGAACCAGCCGATGGTCTCGCCGCCCAGCCGGCGCGACCACTGGTAGATGCATCCGGCGAGCGGCCAGCTCGCCGCCAGCTCGGCGAACACCAGTGCCACGCACAGCTGACCGGCGAAGACCAGCGGCCAGGTCCAGAAGAAAGCCGGCCCACCGAAGGAGTAGCCCAACGCGAAGAGTTGGAACACCGTGGTGAGGATCGAGACGAAGGAGAACCCCGCGGCGAAGGAAGAGAACCAGCCCAGGCGCCGGTGCAGCTCCTGGCGGTAGCCGATGCTGCGCAGGTCCTCGGCATCGGGGCCGCCGGTCGGGCTCGTGGTCAGGGCCTGGGTACTCATGGGGCCGCCTTTCGCGGGAGGTGACCGGCGCGCACAAGGCAGCCGAGGGTGTCGCAGATGACCCGGGTGGCGATGAGAGCGGTGATCTCGGCGTTGTCGTAGGGCGGGGAACACTCCACGACCTCGATGCCCGCCAAAGGGCGCGCCGCGACGAGTTGGATGAACTTCAGCACCTCGCGAGGCAGGAAGCCGCCGGGTTCGGGCCATCCTGTGCCGGGCACGAAGGCAGCGTCGAGGCAGTCGACGTCGAAGGACAGCCAGACCGCGTCGGTGCCGTCCCAGGCGACGTCCAGGGCGCGCTGCGCGGCGGCCTCGATACCCATCTCGACACAGTCGGTGACGGTCATGATCGTGGTGCCGCGCTCCCGGCCGACCTGCACCCCGGGCCTCGGCGCCTGCCAGCCCCCGATGCCGATCTGCACCAGGTTCTGCGGCGGCACATTAGGGATGTCGGTGGCATGAAACCAGGGGGTGGTGTGCATCCGCTCGTCGAGATCGGTTTCCTGGGTGTCGACGTGGCGGTCGAAGTGGATGATGCCGAGGTTGCCGCCACCCAGGTGCGCGGCGACGGCGCGAGTGGTCGGGTAGCCGATGGAATGGTCACCACCCAGCACCACCGGAAGGGCACCGGAGGCGTAGACGTGCCCGACTGCCTTGGAGATCTGGTCGAAGGTCTTCTCGATGTTGCCCGGGATGGTGAACACGTCGCCGAGGTCGGCGATGGTGATGGATTCCCGCAGGTCGACGCCGAGCTCGAAGCTGTAGGGGCCGTACAGTGCGGAGATCTTGCGGATCCCTTGTGGGCCGAAGCGGGTGCCGGAGCGGTAGGTGGTGCCACCGTCGAAGGGGACGCCGAGCACTGCCACGTCATACTCGCCGCAGCGATGGACATCCTCGACATAAGGTGCCTTGAGGAAGGTGTTGATACCGGCGAAATGCGGAAGCTCACCTCGGGAGAAGGTGGGGATCCGCCGGTCGACAATCGAGTCGGCGCCGGGCAGGCCGAGCTCAAGGCCCCGGGCGATCTCCTCGTCCCACTTCGTCGTCGGTAGCGCCGCCTCCGCCTCGACGGCGTAGCGCGCTTCTGGGCCGTAGTTGTCGTGTAAATCGTCCACCTCGGGCCTCCGCGTCCACGGCGCCCGGCCGGCAGGGCGGCCGGGCGTGGCTGGCCTCCCGGGCTTTTGTCCCGCCGTGGAACGGGCAGCGCACTGCCCGCCTGCACCTCTCGGTCCAGTCTCGCTACGAACAGCGACGGAACCCTAGGTGCGCCTCACTCACTAGAGTGAGTCGAAACCATCACACGGCACAAATATGAACGAGGTGTAACTACCGCGTTGCAGTCGCATCTCCTGTTGCGAAAGAACTGGGGTAAACCGCGCGATCACGACGGGTCACGACCATGGGATAGTGCGCCGCCGCCGCCGCATCGTAGGGCAAGACTTGTCCTCGAACGCAGCGAAGATGTCGTCGGCGGTCGCCCTTCAGGAGATCCTTTCGGCGGCCCGCTGGGAGACGTTCGATTCCGTAACGCTCGACGCCCGCCGATCTCGAAGAGCCGATCGGGACGGGCTGACTCCAGAGCGCGTATGGCGGCGGTCCAGCGCGCGGTCCCAGCAACCGGGTCGAAGCCATCACCTTTCTCCGTGTGTGCGGCTGATCGGGGTTGGTGCGCCATCTCAACCTCTTCCTCGGTTGTCGTGATCTTCGGATCTACAGCACGCGCGGTCCTAAGGTCTACCTCATGCGGATTCGAATCATCGACGCCTTCACCGACCGGCCGTTCGCCGGCAACCCCGCCGCTGTCTGCCTGCTGGTCGGCGATAGCTGGCCCGATGAGGGCTGGATGCGGCGGGTCGCCGCCGAGATGAACCTGTCCGAGACCGCGTTCGCTCACCCGCTGCTCGCGGCCGCCGACGCCGACTGGGCGCTGCGCTGGTTCACTCCCTCCGTCGAGGTCGATCTGTGCGGGCATGCCACCCTGGCCACCGCCCACGCTCTCCGCAGCGACCGAGGAACCCCCGGCACCGTCCGCTTCCGTAGTCGCAGCGGCGTCCTGATCGCCCACACCCACGACGACGGCACCATCACCCTGGACTTCCCGGCCGCGCCCACCACTGAGGTAGGAATCCCCGAGGGTCTCTCCGATGCTCTCCATGCCAAGCCCGAGGCGGTCTACGGCACCGGCGCCCTCGGTGATCTGCTCGCAGTGTTCTCCGATGAGGCAGCCGTCCGAGCTCTGGCCCCGGACTTCGCCGCGGTGGCCAACCTGAGCCGCCGCGAGGGCCTTCGCGGGATCATCGCCACCGCGCCAGCCAGGCCAGGCAGCGGCTACCACTTCGTCTCGCGCATGTTCGCACCCGCTGCGGGGATCCCCGAAGATCCGGTCACCGGCAGCGCCCACACCGCGCTGGCCCCCTACTGGTCGGCGCGCCTGGGCCGAGACGGCCTCACCGGACTGCAGGCGTCGGCCCGTACCGGCCTGGTCCGCACCGCGGTCCACGGCGACCGCGTGCACCTCACCGGGCATGCTGTCACCGTCCTCGACGGCACCCTCCAGCACCCCACCTGGTAGGCGCGGCGGTCGATGAGCTGCTGGCGACGATCGAACTGGCCATCATCGGCGCCTACGTCAACGAGTCCTCACCGATCGACGTCACCGAGTTCCTCATCCGCACTCGCCCTGGGTGCGCACGACGTGCACGGCGCACCCGGAGCGGCCAAGGGTCCTGGATTCGGCGGCAGGCTACGCGGCCTCCTGAGCCGCCTGAAGATCTCCGTCGACGTTCCGAGCCGCGCGGCACCAGCGAGAACGACCTGATGGTGCAGGAGTCGGTGCAGGCGCTGTTCGTCGCGCACGCCAGCAAGCTCAAGTTCCGCTCCCATCGCCTGATCTACACGGGTGCCCACCTACCTGCAGTTCACCTCGCCCGGGGCGCTGCCCTTCGATTCCGGGTGCTGCCGGTTCCGGTGCCGCATTCCGCCCGCGCTCCGGTCACAGCGCGGAGACCCTCACCCTGCCGGAGACCTCCGGCGAGGCTGCGGTGCTCGGCGAGCTGCTCGCCCTGCAACCGATCGGCCTCGCTGCGACCTGGGTGCTCGACGATGTGACCGATCCCGGCCGATCGGGCCCGGGCTGTAGTCCCGGCTACCACCCGGCTCAACGAGCGGCGCGAACTCTTTCGGGGACACCGTTCGGGCATCGATACCAGCACGAACTGCGCCTCGCCGTTACGTGTGACAACGATCCGTTCATTTTCCCAGCGTCGACCGAAATTTCGACCAATCCTGCGCGACCTGGTGGATGAGGCCGGTGACGTCGGTGACCCGCTCGCCGACAGCGAGTAGCAGCCAGCCCGGTCCGTCCAGCGCTGAGGACGCCCAGCGCAGTCCAGGCTGCTCCCCGGCGCCCTCCACCGGTCCGTCGGTATCCTCGCCCACCACCACGAGCATCCCGACGACCCGCGCGCCGCCCGTGCCGGCGGGGCCGGACAGCACCGGATCAGCACCGTCGAGCAGCAGGGTGTGGCTGAGCAACGGGGCACCATCGACGTCGACGGTGAGCTCGCCGTGGTAACACCCGCCATGCTGACGTGCGCGCCCGAGCACCACCGTCTCGTGCAGCATGGCTCGGGCCCCACGCTGCATCGAGACAATCATGTTGCTGCGCAGCAGCGCGCGGTCACAGACGACGATGGGCTCCGGGTGCCAGTCCAGCACGGCACTATCAGCAAGCGCCGCTGTCACGGTCCAGTGCGCCGCCGCTGGATGGTGACTCGCCTGCACCACCATGGCCGCTACGGAACGCAACTCCAGGGACGCGCCAGCGCCGAGTCGGACGTCCAACGACAGCTTGTCACCACCTAGCGGTCCGCCTGCGGCCTGCACCACGTGCACCCGGTCGGGTCCGGTCTGGCGCAACACGATCGGCGGGACGCAGCGCCACCACAGTCGCGCGGTATCAGGCCCGGACTCGACAGTTAGTTCCGCACCTGCCTTCACCGACGGGCGGCGGACCGGAGCATGCCGCGCAACCAGTCCACGACCGGTGGGACGGCGGGCTGCTCGCGCAGTGAGATCAGCAAGATGGGGCGAGCGCCCCGGATCGTCGCCGCGTCCCGGCGCATCACCTCCAGGTCGGCGCCGACCAGCGGGGCGAGATCGATCTTGTTGATCACCAGCAGGTCGGAGCGGGTCACTCCGGGGCCGCCCTTGCGTGGCACCTTGTCTCCACCGGCCACATCGAGCACGAAGATCTGCGCGTCGATCAGGCCGTAGCTGAAGATGGCGGTGAGGTTGTCGCCGCCGCTTTCCACCAGGACCAGGTCGGGATCATGGCGCGCGGTGAGTTCCTCGACGGCGTCCAGGTTCGCGGTGATGTCGTCGCGGATCGCGGTATGCGGGCAGCAGCCGGTGCGCACCGCCCGGATCCGCTCGTCGGGCAGCACCCCGTTGGTGCGCAGGAAGTCGGCGTCTTCGGTGGTGTAGATGTCATTGGTCACCACCGCCAGGGACAGCTCGTCGCGCAGCGTCCGGCACAGCGCCGCGACCAGGGCGGTCTTGCCGCTGCCGACCGGGCCTCCGATACCGATCCGCAGCGCCCGGCCGCGGTGCCCACCCCCGGTGATCGGCATCGGATCGAGCTGATCCTCACGATGCAAAGAGAGTCACCTCCGTACGAGCATGCAACTCGGCCAGCACCTCCGGCAGCGGGGTACCGGTGCTGGGTAGCAGACGGGTATTCCGCTGGGCGACGGCTTCGCGTGCGGCGCAGGTTGCCGCCCGCACCATGTCCTCAGCCGAACCACTCGCGCGCACCTGGACGGCAGCGACGGCGATCGGATCCAGCCCGAGCAGTCGCACCGCAGCGGAACACGCCCCGGCGAGCAGGTGGTGGACGGCGAGCAGGGCCGCGACGTCAGGCCCATCCCCGGCAGCGGCGACCACGGCTCCCAGCACCAAGGGATGATGCGGGCGGCCCATCCGGCCCAGCGCCTCCAGCGGCGCGGACGGCCAGACCCGACGCGCCGTTCGCAGCAGCGCCGCGCCCTGCGCGCGGGAAGCCTCCCGGGCGGCAGCCGACGGGGTACGGGCACTCACCGCGGCATCCCAGCAATCCCACCCCGCCGGCCCACTGTCCATCGGCCCACCGTCCATCGGGACAGTGTCAGCGGCCAGCAGGCAGCCGGCCGCGGCGACCGCGGCGAGCACCGGACCGGTGCCGCGCAGCCGACCAGCCAGGAACAGCGCGAGGTCAGCCTCGCCCCGCAGCAGGCCGCGCTCGACGGCCGCCTCCACCCCACCGGAGTGCGCGTGCCCTCCGGTGGGCAACCGGGAATCGGCCAGCAGCAGCGATCCCAACGTCACCATCAGAACAGGAAGTAGCGTTGGGTCATCGGGAGTTCCTCCGCGGGCTGCGGTTGCACCGCCTCACCTTCGATCCGGACCGTGAACGTCTCAGGATCCACCTCGATGCGCGGCAGCGCATCATTGCGCGGCATATCGGCCTTGCTCAGCGCGCGGGTGTCGCGCACCGCCACCAGCCGGCGTCGCACCGCCAGGCGATCGGCCAAGTGGCCCTGGACGGCGGCGGGAGCCACGAAGTGCACCGAGGTGGCGGCGGCACTCACCGCGGCAGCTCCGAACATCGGCCGGGGCAGCACCGGTTGCGGGGTGGGGATGGAGGCGTTGGAATCCCCCATCGCCGCCCAGGCGATCATCCCGCCCTTGAGCACCACGCTGGGCCGCACGCCGAAGAACGCGGGCTGCCACAACACCAGGTCGGCGAGCTTGCCCACCTCCACCGAGCCGACCTCACCGTCGAGCCCATGCGCGACAGCGGGGCAGATCGTGTACTTGGCCACATAGCGCCGAGCCCGCAGGTTATCTGACGTCGCCGGGTCCCCGGCTAGCGCTCCGACCCGGCGTTTCATGACGTGCGCGGTCTGCCAGGTCCGCAGGATCACCTCGCCGACCCGGCCCATCGCCTGCGAGTCCGACCCGATCATCGAGATCGCCCCGAGGTCGTGCAGCAGGTCTTCGGCCGCCATGGTGGAGGGCCGGATCCGGCTCTCCGCGAACGCGAGGTCCTCCGGCACGGCGGGGTTGAGGTGATGGCACACCATGAGCATGTCGAGGTGCTCATCGAGGGTGTTCACGGTATACGGGCGGGTCGGATTGGTGGAGCTGGGAAGCACATGGGGGGCACTGGCGACGGTGATGATGTCCGGCGCGTGGCCGCCGCCGGCTCCCTCGGTGTGATAGGCATGAATCGTCCGTCCGCCGATCGCGGCCAGGGTGTCGGCGACGTAGCCTGCCTCGTTGAGGGTGTCGGTGTG
>CAXUFG010000118.1:0-15691 GCA_964250265.1 uncultured Pseudonocardiaceae bacterium
GTGTCGACATCCCCATCCGCACCCTCTTCGAAAACCCCACCATCACCGAACTGGCCGACGCCGTCGAGGAAGCCATTATCGCCGAGGTATCCGCGCTGTCCGATGACGACATCCGGAGAATGATCCCGATTCCGAAAGAGTCCTGAGCGTTTCCGAGTGGCACATCCGACAAAAGGACGAAATGACCGTGAAGAAGCGTCAGCTCATTTCTTCGGGAAGCAATTTTGAGAAGGTGTTCGGCTACTCCCGGGCAGTCAGGGTGGGGTCTTGGGTGAGTGTGGCGGGTAACACCGCGGCCGCTCCGGACGGACCCGTGGGGGGCGCGGACATCGGCGAGCAAACCACAGAGGCACTCCGGCGCATCGAGTGCGCGCTCGAACAGGCCGGAGCGTCGCTGGCGGATGTGGTGCGCACCAGGGTTTTCGTCACGGACATCGGTTCATGGGAGACGGTCGGCGCCGTCCATACCAAGTTCTTCGCCGGCATCCTGCCTGCGAGCACGATCGTCGAGGTGTCGGCCCTGGTCCAGCCGGAACTGCTGGTGGAGATCGAAGCCGATGCGTTCGTCGTCGACTGAGCGGGTCATCCGGACCGGGGTCGGCGTGGGAGGCAAACGGGTGACTGACGAAAGCACTACGGTGCCAGCGCTCTTTGAACGTCAGGTGGCGCGCACCCCGCACGACCCCGCAGTGATTTCCGCGAACGGGGTCCTGCCATACCGCGAGCTGAACGGTCAGGCCAACCGTATTGCCCACCTGCTGATCGAGCGCGGCATCGGCCCGGAGAGCCTGGTTGCGCTTGTTCTGCCCCGCACCGCCGAGACCGTCATCGCCATGCTCGCGGTACTCAAGGCCGGTGGCGCCTACCTCCCGGTGGATCCCGCCTATCCGGCCGCACGGATCGCCCACATGATCCGGGACGCTGATCCAGACCTGGTTTTACACGACCTCTCGACCCGGTCCTTCGTGCCCGCCAGGGCCCGGCTGGCGGTCGACGAGCTGGAGCCGATCCTCGCGGAACGACCGTCGAGCGATCCGGACGACCTCGTCCGGCGGCGGCCGTTGTCCCCGCACAATCCCGCATACGTCATCTACACCTCGGGATCCACGGGAATGCCGAAGGGCGTGACCGGGCTGCACGCAGGTCTGGTGAACCGCTTGGCGTGGTTCGCCTCGCAGTTTCCCGAACAGCGGCACCGGAAGGTACTGGCCAAGACCTCTCTCGGTTTCATCGACAGCTCCACCGAAATATTGGGCACGCTGGCGTACGGTGGCACCCTCGTCATGGCGGAGCCTGCCTCCCCAGACGTGTTGCCCGCGCTGGTGGCCAGACACCGGGTCGAACGGGTCACGGTCGTGCCAAGCCTATTGCGTGCGCTGCTGCTCGGACCGGATACGCGCGCCTTGTCCGGCTGCCGTTTCTGGATCAGCAGCGGTGAACGGCTCGACGACGGCCTCGCCGCGGCGGTCGTGGAGAACATCCCCGGAGCACGCTTGATCAACCTTTACGGCGCGTCCGAAGTGAGCGGGGACAGCCATTGGGCGGAGTACTCGGGCAACGGGGTTTCGATCGGCGTTCCGATCGGCGGCACCCGCTGCCATGTACTTGACGAGCAGCTGCGGCAGGTACCCGTCGGCGAGCCGGGAGAGTTGTACGTAGCAGGAGCCGGGCTAGCGCGTGGCTACCGCGGCAGGCCGGGGCTCAGCGCGGAACGGTTCGTTGCCGAAGTAGCCGGGCCATCGGGCTGCCGCATGTACCGCACCGGCGATCTTGTCCGTCGCCGGGCCGACGGTGGGCTGGACTACCTGGGCCGGGTCGATGACCAGGTCAAGGTTCGCGGGGTGCGTATCGAACCGGGGGAGGTCGCTGCGGCACTCACCGGGCATCCGTCCGTCGCTGAGGCTGCGGTGGCGAAGCAGGGTGATCATCTTGTCGGGTACGTCGTGGCGCGAAGAGGAGCCGTCGTGGATCCGGCGGCGCTCCGACGTCACATCGCCGAAACACTGCCCGCACAGCTGGTTCCGTCCACAGTGGTCGTGCTGAACAGCCTGCCCACCTCACCCAACGGCAAGCTCGACCGGCGTGCGCTGCCCGTACCGGAGGTCCGGTCGGCCGTGGGCGGACGGGCCCCGCGGGACGCGCGAGAAGAGTTGCTGTGCGGGTTGTTCGCCGAGGCGCTGGCGGTGCCCTCGGTCGGAGTCGACGATGAGTTCCTGGCGCTGGGCGGACATTCGCTGACCGCGATACAGCTGGTCAACCGTATCCGTTCGGTACTCGGCGTCGAGCTGGACAGCACCGCCCTGCTCGAGCATGGCACCGTGTCCGAGGTCGTCCAGCACCTCGATGAGGTGACCGGTGACATCCGGCCGGCGCTGACCGCGATGCCCCGCCCGGATCGCGTTCCGCTGTCTTACCCCCAGCAACGGCTGTGGTTCCTGCAGCAGTTGGACGGCACCAGCGCGCTCTACAACCTTCCCTGCGCGCTCAGGCTGTCCGGACGGCTAGACGAGGCAGCGCTGACAGATGCTGTGCGGGATGTCTCGACCAGGCACGAGAGCCTGCGCACCGTTTTCCCCGACGACGCCGGGGTGCCCCGGCAGGTGGTGCTCCCGGCGGCCGAAGCGGCCCCCGTCCCCGAGATTGTTCGTTGTGGCCGCGACGGGCTTGCCGAGGCCGTCTGCGAAGCCGTCGGCCACGAGTTCAACCTTGTCGCTGAGCCGCCCCTACGGGTGCTGCTCTTTGCTGTGGACATGGATGAGTGGGTTCTACTACTGCTGACCCACCACATCGCAACCGACGGGTGGTCGATGGGGATCCTGGTCCGCGACCTCGGCACCGCCTACTCCGCGCGTCGCGGCGGGCTGGCACCGGGCTGGTCGCCATTGCCGGTGCAGTATGCGGATTACACGCTGTGGCAGCGGTCGTTCCTTGGCGCAGAAACGGATCCGGGGAGCAGGCTGTCGCGCCAGCGGGTGTTCTGGTCCGAGACCCTTGCCGATCTGCCCGGAGAACTGGAATTCCCGACGGACCGGCGCCTGCCCACCGTGCCGAGCCATCGCGGCGGGTCGGTCGCCTTGGCACTCGGCGCCGGGACCCATCGGCGAATCCGGGACCTCGCGATGGCGAGTGGCACGACGACATTCATGGTCTTGCACGCCGCGCTCGCCACCTTGTTGACGAGGATGGGCGCCGGGACCGACGTGCCGCTCGGGACCGTGCTGGCGGGCCGGAACGACGACGCGCTCGCTGAGGTCGTCGGCTTCTTCGCCAACACTGTGGTTCTGCGTGGCGACATGTCCGGGAACCCCACGTTCGCCGATCTGCTGCAGCGTTTCCGAGCGGTCGACCTCGCCGCGTATCGGAACCAGGACCTGCCCTTCGACCACCTGGTCGGGATGCTGAACCCGCTGCGGTCGCCGACCCGGCACCCGCTCTTCCAAGTCATGCTACTGCTGGACAACACGACCTCGGCACGGCCGGAGCTGCGGGGGCTTCGGGTTGATTCTTATCCCATAATCGCTCGGTTTTCGCGCTTCGACTTGGTTTTCGAGTTCGTCGAACGGGCCGGTCCTGCCAGCGAGCCGTGCGGTATGGACCTGTCCGTGGAGTACAGCGCCGACTTGTTCGACTGCGCTAGCGCAGGACAGTGGACACAGCGCCTGGCCCGGATCCTTGAAGCTGTGGTCGCCGATCCTCAGACGCGGATCGGAGGGATCGACATCCTGGGCGCCGAAGAGCGACGGGGGCTGCTGGGCCGGTGAAAGCGAGACGGAGAAACAGTGCAAACATCCTCGTGGGCGCGCGGAAGGAGGGATTCTCGAAGCTTCCCTCACTTACCGGGATGAGGTTCGTCGCGGCGCTTTTCGTGTTCCTTCACCATGCGTTCTACCAGAGGTTCTTCGCCGACGACGCGGTGAACAACGAACTGACCGGACTCGGCATCGGCGGGGCGTTCACCGGCGTCGGCTTCTTCTTCATGCTCAGCGGGTTTGTCCTGAGCTGGTCCGCCCGGGACGACCACGGCTTCTGGCGCCGTCGCGTGGTCAAGATCTACCCCAACCACCTGGTGACCGCGTTCGCGGGGGTAGCGCTGGCGCTGGTATTCGGTATCCAGATCACCACGCTGCAGGTGCTGCCCAACCTGTTCCTGGTGAACTCCTGGGTGCCCAATGGTGTCGTACTGACAGCGATCAATCAGCCGAGCTGGTCTCTGTGCGACGAGTTATTCTTCTATCTGCTGTTTCCCTGGTTGTTCCGGCTGGTGAAGAAGACCCCCGACGACAGGCTCTGGATAGGGGCCGGAGTCGTGGCCACCGCGATCATCGCGGTCCCGTTCTTCGCGATGGCGGTGCTTCCCTCCTCCCCGGAAGTGCCAGGATTACCTGCGTCAGTGTGGCAGTGGTGGTTCGTCTACATCTTTCCGCCAACTCGGTTGCTTGAGTTCGCACTCGGCATCATCGTGGCCAGGATCGTGTGGACCGGCCACTGGGTACCGGTGGGGTTGGGGATGGCGCTCCTCCTGCTGCTGGCCGGGCTGGTGGTCCAGGCTTGCCTGCTGCCGACCGTATACGGTGTCGTGGCGCCCGTCGTCATTCCGCTCATGCTGGTCATCGGGGCGGGTGCGACAGCGGATCTGCAAGGGTCCTCCAGTCCGTTTCGTGGTCAGGCCATGCGATGGCTCGGCGAGCTCTCCTTCGCCCTCTACATGGTCCATTTTCTGGTCCTGGAATTTGGCCATCTAGTGCTTGGAGCAGGCCGGAGCTGGACTGGCCTCGTGGCAACTGGCATCATTGGCCTGTTCTTCCTCATCTGCCTCTTCCTGGCGCTGCTGTTGTATACGGTGGTTGAGCGTCCAGCAATGCGGAGGTGGTGTGGGACTGATCGCGGGGACGCCCGTTGAGCCCGGATCCACCTAGTGCAGCGGTAGGGTAGAACCAGCTCAGGTTTGGGGAATGCGGTGCGTGCGCGCGCAGGCGCCGTAGGTCCTAGGTCATTTTTCCGGCGGTGATGTCCTCGAGCGTGGTGCTGAGGAGGGGCGCGACGTGGTTGCGCAGATCACGGTTGGTGGAGCCGCCGTGGGGGAGCAGCCGGTGGATGAGCAGGGCCCGGAGCGCTGCGTGCAGCCACGGGACACTCCAACACCTGGGAAGCCACGGAATCGAGGCTCGCTACCACCCAGTTCTCAAACTTCTCACCAGTCTTGTCGGCCGCCTGCCGCCAGTACTTCGCGCGGTCGCAACCGATATCGATCCGCGGTAGCACGGCCTCGCTCGGTTCTACCACCGGTGGGCCACATCGTGTTTTCCTAATGTTTAGTCGGAGCTGATTCCTCGACCAGCTTCTTTCCTCTGCGCGGTCAAGCCATTCATCTTGCTCCGTTGGTGCAAGCGAGGCGACCTCAGCGTGATGCTGAAAACTGAGCCCGTCTCTTCTGCGTGACGGCACGAATCTCCTCGCCACCCAAACGTAATTTCGCAACGTCTGGTAGTCGAGACCGACCGCTTCGATAGCTCGACGATATCGGTCGGCATACTCCTTTTCGCCGTAGGCGACCCAGTCACCCAGGCACCAGGCCGAGGAGTTGACAATACCAACTATTTGCCGACCGGCCCGCTCCCAGCTATCGAATGTCAACGTCGCCGGAAAATGCAAGCCAACCCGCGTTATGAGGACCTGATCTCGCGGTTCCAGTCGATTCATATTCCCCGGGTACTGAACCTTATCGCGCCGCACGTGTGAGCTAATTGCTACAGGCGCTGCCATCTTGTTTGATTGCAACACGATCGCCCCCCCTGCTCGGATCTAGGTCCTAGCAACTTCCTCGATGGCGGAATTGTCGATTGTTGAGAACTCCGAGCTTCTATACCGGGAACGGCGGAATTCGACGCAACGCTGGTAGGCCGTCGCCGGCTGCTCCCATTGAACCGGGTTCTCGGACGCTGCCGTGGCCGCACTAGCGTAGTCCGATGCACACTAAAGTGGTCAAGGCGTCTCAAATCACGGTTCTGGTGATTCACTAGGTCCCTCCAGGGCACGACGTTCGCACTCTTCGGCTAAACCAGCAACCACAGGTCCACAACTGAGGAGACGAATGAACACGATACAGCCTCTTCCGAACTCTAGCAAGGGGACGCTGTTGCGCGGACTGCACCCGTAGTTGACTTCGGGAAAGACCTCACTAGACTTCGGCTATGCCCCCCAGGATGACGACAACCGTCCGGTTGGTTCTGGAGGCTCTGTTGCGCGCCTGGGATGACGATCCCAGCTCGGTTCTCTACGGTCTGGAGATCACCGCACGCACCGGCTTGCTGCCGGGCACCACCTACCCGATCTTGCAGCGGCTCCTGGAATACGGCTGGTTGACCGACGAGTGGGAGGATCTGGATCCGCGTGAGGCGGCCCGGCCGCGGCGCCGCTATTACCGGCTGACCGAGGACGGCGCGCCGGCAGCCCGCAAGGCCCTGCAGGAGGTGTCGGCGCGATCGGAAGCCAGGCGCGTTGCATGGGGCCGCCGGCTGCACGGGGCTGCTGATGCCTGAGAGGCCTAGGCAGTGGACGCCAACCTCCGAAGGGAACGACCGATGAACAAGGCCAACTGGCGCAGCCGAGCGATCGCCTCGGATCCCGGCGGGTGAGCCAGGGTGCGGCGCGGGCAGTGGGGGGAGCTCCCCAAGGTCGGGGGCTATGCCTTGGGGGTGTGCAATCTTGGAATGTTGGTCTTTGCTGAGCCCACTACGGTAAGTCTCGGTCTGGCAGTTGTGCTGGCTCCTTTCACGCTCGCGTTGGCTTTGCACCTGACAGCTTTCTTGGCATGCAATGTTGTCAGTCTGGCCCTGGGTGATCGTCGAGAGCGGGCAGAACTGCTGGTATGTGCGGTCGCCGCGTTGCAGCCGCCCAGCGTGGGCGAGAAGTACCAGGAGGCCATGCTCGCCGAGATAAGCGCCGTGCCTTCCCACCTTGTTCCGGCAATGAGAATAAACCTGCTGAAGACCGCCACCCGGACCGTTCTGGCTGCCTGGACACAGTCCGCGAGACGCCTGCGGAAGCGGGTTCGAGCGCAGAAGATCTTTCCAGCTGAGCACCTCACCTAGGCACTAACCTAGCAGCGATTATTGCGGCCCCGCGATTATTGCCGTCCGGGCGGGAAGGTGAGGTTACGGCCATCGGAGAGGGCGAAGACCTGGAGTTTATCGGGGTCGATCCAGACCTCGATTTTCTCCTCTTCGGTCACGGTTGACACGGCGGACAGCCGGATCGTGAACTGGCCGGCGCCAGGCAAGTCCGCGGTGCCTGCCATGGCTGCCAGCTGCTGCAGCGTGGCCGCGCTAGCGGGCTCATCCTCCAGCGAGAAGTGGGCATACTTGTCCGAGCCCATGGATTCGAGTATCTCGACCTGTGCCGTGAATGTCACGCCGTGCGGCTTGGCCCAAGACTGCACCAGCGCGGCGTCCTGGAAGTGCTCCGGCCGCATCCCGATGATGACCTCGCGAGGTGCGCGCGCTGCCTCCAACCTCCGGCGCACCCGGTCGGGCAGCCTCAACTCGCCTAAGGCCCACCGCAGCGTGTTCTCCTGTAGCCGTGCGGGCAGAAAGTTCATCGCGGGCGAGCCGATGAACCCGGCCACGAACAAGTTCGCTGGGTCTTCATAGAGAGACTGTGGCGTACCGACTTGCTGCACCACCCCGCCGCGCATCACGATCAGTCGATCGCCCAGCCGCATCGCTTCGGTCTGGTCGTGGGTCACATAAACCGTCGTGATGTTCAACCGCTTTTGCAACCGGGAAACTGAAATCTGCATCTGCATCCGGAGCTTGGCGTCCAGGTTGGACAGCGGCTCATCCATCAGAAACGCCTTGGGATTCCGCACGATCGCGCGTGCCATCGCCACCCGCTGCCGCTGCCCACCGGATAGCGTGGCCGGCTTGCGGTCTAGGAGATGGGTGAGCTCAAGCATATGAGCAGTGTCAGTCACCCGAGCTTCGATGACGCATCTGCCGGTTCGGGCGAGCTTGAGCGGAAAGGCGATGTTCTCTCGAACGGTCATGTGTGGGTACAGCGCGTAGGATTGAAAGACCATTGCCAGGTCTCGGTCCCTGGGGGCCCGCTCGTTGACCCGCTGGCCATCGATGCGCAGCTCGCCGGAGGTAATGTCCTCCAAGCCAGCGATCATATTCAACGTCGTCGACTTCCCACATCCCGACGGTCCGACGAGGATGACGAACTCACCATCAGCGATCTGGAGGTCCAGCTCATGCACGGCGAGCGTGCCACCGGGAAAACGCTTGGTCACCTTGTCCAGCTCGATTGTGGCCACCCTTACCCCTTGACCGCACCGGCGGTCAGCCCGGCGACGATACGCCGTTGGAAGAAGAGCACAAAAAGGATGATCGGGATGGTCAGCAGCACCGCGGCCGCCGAGGTGGACCCGGTAGGCTCAATGAATTCCGAAGCCCCGGTGAAATTTGCGATCGCTACCGTGGTGGTCTGTGATGCCTCAGTGGAGGTCAGTGAGACCGCGAACAAGAAGTCGTTCCAGCAAAAAATGAACACCAGGATCGCTGTGGTGAACACCCCGGGTGCAGCCACCGGGACGATCACGCTCCGGAACGCTTGGAATGGCGTGGCGCCGTCCATCTGAGCTGCCTTCTCCAGTTCCCAGGGAATCTCCCGAAAATATGCCGACAAGATGTAGATCGCCAGCGGTAGCGAAAAAGTCATGTATGGCAGGATTAGCCCGAGCCAGGTGTTGAACAGGCCGACTGTGCGCTCGATATCGAACAGCGGGGAGACAAGCGAGATCTGCGGGAATATCCCAATCAGCAGCGTGATGCTGATCAGTAGCTTCTTGCCCGGGAAAGAAAGCCGCGCGATCGCGTACGCGGCTAACATGCCAATGACGACCGATAGCCCGGTCGCGATCAGTGCAATGCCGATCGAGTTCCGTAACGCGCTGACGAATGGGTACAGCTGGAAGATCTGCTGGTAATTAGACCAGGTGAACTCGGCAGGGATGAACCGGCCATCATCGATCGACTGAAGAGGCTTGAACGAGAGGCTCACGATCCACAGCACAGGGACCAGCGCGTAGACCAGGATGGCAATGTCCGCGACAGCCCACCACCCCCTGCGTCCCCATCCGGCGCTCATGGCTGCCACCTCTCCTGGGTCTCGACCCTCGACGCCGTCACACCGGACAGCTTCACGAACACCCACGCGAACAGCGCCACCACAATGAAGATCAGGACGCTGATCGCCGAACCAATGCCCAAATTGAATGCGTTGAACACGTTGTCATAGACAAGCATCGACACCGATTCCGTACCGTTGGAGCCCCGAGTCAGAATGTAAATGTTGTCAAACATCCGAAACGCATCCGCGGTGCGGAACAACAACGCCCCCACGATCACCGGCTTCATCATTGGTAGAACGACCCTGGTAAGCCGCTGCCATGGCCCGGCTCCGTCCATCGCAGCAGCTTTGAGCAGCTCCTCAGGGACCAGCACGAGACCGGCGAGCAGCAAGAGTGCCATGAACGGCGTCGTCTTCCACACCTCGGCAAGGATGATCAGCGCGATGGCCGTGATCTGATCAGTCAGCGGCGCCACACCGTCGGGGAGCAACGCGGCCAGGTAACCCTTGCGCGGCGTCCAGGCGTACTGCCAGCCATAAGAAGCGACTACCGTCACAATGCTGTATGGGATCAGCACCACGGCGCGCACCAGGCCGCGGCCGACCGATGTACGGTACATCGCTAACGCCAGCGCCAGCCCTATCACGAATTCGATCGCCACCGAAACCACGGTGATCACCGTGGTGACAGTGAACGCCTGCCACCAGTAGCCAGAACTCAGCACCGCAGCGTAGTTGGCTAATCCAACAAAACCGCGTTGCGCGGGGAAGCGCAGGTCGAACCGCTGCAGCGAGAGGTAGATCGCGTAGCCGATCGGGTAACCGGTCACCGCCAGAAACACCAGTACGGTTGGCGCGCAGAGTAGTGCGGCCAGCCGATGCTCTCGCTGGGCTCGCTCCGAAACGGTCGCCCGCCAGCGTCCCCTCACCGGCGCCGCGGCACGGACGCCCGACCGCGCGGTCATCGTTATGGCACCAGCCCCTGCGACTGAACAGCCATCGTGATCTGATCAGCCAGCCGCCCCACCACCGTATCCGGATCGATCTTTACCGGTGGGTTGAGCAGATCGGAGATCACCACCGAGATGCTCTTGTAGGCCGGTGTCTTCGGCCGCACGCTAGCGCTGTTCAACGAATCCCGGATCAACTGCCACGCTGGATAACGTTTCTGCAGTAGCGGGTCGTCATACAGCGCGGCGAGCGTAGGCGGCCTTCCCACCTGCACCGCGTTGCGCAGCTGGTTGTCCCGGTTGCGCAGGCACTGCACCGCCTCGAACGCCTCAACCGGATGCCGCGAGGTAGCGCTCACCCCCAAATTAACACCACCGACTGTCACCCTTGCAGGCTTGCCCACCAAGACCGAGGGATAGGGCGCCCAGCCGAACACGTCTTTGACCCGACGGCCGGTGTTCTGGCTGGTCGGACGCCCCAGCTGATCGATAAAGGTGCCGCCACCGTCCGATCCTGGGGCATACATCGAGGCGTAGACGAACGGATAGTTCACCTCGAACGCTGCTTTGCCTGCCTCCATCGCCAACCGGGCGTCGGCCTCCTGGCTCACGGACAGCGATGGGTCTGCGGCCCGGGAGGTAGCGACCCGCGCCATGACACCCACCGCCCTGCGGGCGGCATCACTCCTGGCTAGCTGCACGTCACCGTTCTCCGAGACGATTGACCCGCCGCCGCTGGCAAGCAGCGTGTTGAACCACACCGTCAAACCCTCATACCGCGCGCCCTGCACTTCGATGTAGTGCGGCAAACCGCTCGCCGCCAGCCCCTCCGCCAGCTGGATCATCTCATCCCAAGTCTCTGGCGGGTTCGGCACCAAGTCCTTGCGGTACCACAGCAGTTGCGGGTTGGTGCCCAATGGTGCGGCATACAACCTGCCCTGGTATGTCCCGGTCTCCAGGGGCACCTTCAGAGTTCCCTGCTCGATCTGAAGCACCAGTTGCGCTGGATAGGGCAAAATCCACCCGGCCTGAGCGAACTCCGCAGTCCAGACAACATCGAGTCCCATGATGTCCAGCCCGGCATCGTGCGCGGCTAGCCGGCGCGCCAGGTACAGTCGCTGATCATCGCTATTCCGGCTCGGCACGGTTCCATGCTTGATCGTGTACCGACCTCCGGAAGCCCTGCTGCACTCCGCGGCGGCGACCCTGTATTGGGCCGCACCTTCACTGCTGGTATAGAAATCGAGCATGACTTGCGCAGAAGCGGCCGGGCTGCAACTCACCAGAATCGCTGCGCCCAATATAACGCCCGCCACAATTGCCGCCAGCCGCCACCACGCGCTGGCATCACCCATGCCCATCTCCCCCGCCGTGCGCGACCAGTATGCGATCCACACAATTAGACGCCGTACCTATTGCAGTACAAAATGCGACCACGCCCGGCCAGATCTATCGTCGGCCGCCGTCAGCGCTGAGCATCTACCCAACGAGGAGTGAAGACCTCAGGCCCACCCAATAGCTGAAGTCTATACAGGGGCACACCCGTAGTCAATAGAGTGCAAGGCGTAACGATGGTTACCCCACCATTGTCGAGGGCCCAGCGAACTAGGAACCGTAAGCGTCCGCTAGATACCTAATTCTCCGGTTTTCGTCCCTCAGCTCAGCGGCGCAGCCATGCGGTAGCGTCCGGGGCTAGCCAGCCGTCAGGGGTAAGCGGGCCGCTGGCCAGCAGAAGCCGCCCCGCCGGCAAGGGCGCCGGCGTGTTTCCCATCGTCAGGATGAGGATGAACGTTTCGCCCCTGCGCACTACCAGGGCCCCATGGGTGGTGAGTTCGAGGTCCACGGCGTCGTCGGCGGCCAGGATGCCCTGCGTGTGTAGCTGGCGGCGCAGGCTCAGCGCAGCTCGGCACAGGTGCAACGGGGAGGCGGGGTCGGCCTGCTGCGCCTGCACCGAGTACGCGCCCCAGCCTGCCGGGACGGGAAGCCAGGGCGATCGTGCGGGCGCTGCCGAGAAGCCGTGCGTCCCGTTCCCGTCTTTTCGCCAGGGCAGCGGAACCCGGCAGCCGTCGCGGGACACTCCGACGCGCGACCACGCGGGGTCCTGCCGGACCTGTGTTGGCAGGTCGACCTCGGGCAGCCCCAGCTCCTGCCCCTGGTAGAGGTACGCTGCACCGGGCAGCCCGAGCACCGCCAGCAGGGCCGCGCGGGCTCGAGCAGCCCCGTGGGTGCCGCCGCCATACCGGGTTGGCGCCCGGATGACGTCGTGGTTTTCCACTACCCAGGTGACCGGTGTCCCGCCACCGACCCGGGTGTCGAGCAGCTCCCTGATGATCGACTGCCAGGCTTGGGCGTCCCACGGCGCCGCCAGGAACGCGAACGCGAACGCCTGGTGCAGCTCGTCAGGCCGGGTGTAGCGGACCGCCCGCGCGGGAGCGAGGTTGACCTCGCCGATCAGCGCCCGTGTCGGCGAGTAAGCATCAGCCAGCGCCCGCCAACGGCGGTAGATCTCGTGCACCTCCTCCTGGTCGCACGCCAGCGGATTGGCCCGAAGCCGCATCGGCTGCGCCGTCGCCGTTGTCTGGAGGTCCGGCAGGCCTTCGGCCTTGAACAGGCCGTGCGCGACGTCGATGCGCAGCCCGTCCACCCCGAGGTCGAGCCAGAAGCGGACCACCTCGTCGAAGAACGGGGCCGTGCGCGGATCCCGCCAGTTCCAGTCCGGCTGCTCGGGTGCGTACAGGTGCAGGTACCACTGCCCCGGCGAGCCGTCCGGCTCGCTGATCCGCGTCCACGCCGGGCCGCCGAACACGCTGGTCCAGTTGTTGGGCGGCGCCGCACCATCTGGTCCCAAACCAGGCGCGAAATGAAAACGTGCGCGTGCCGAGCTGTCCGGCCCGGCCGCCAGCGCTGCCCGGAACAGCGGGTGAGCACTGGAGCAGTGGTTCGGAACCAGGTCGACGATCACCCGCATCCGGTGACCGTGCGCTGCGCGCAGCATTTCCTCGAACGCCGGTAGGTCGCCGAACAGGGGATCGACGTCGCAGTAATCGCTGACGTCGTAACCATGGTCGACCTGCGGTGAGCTCTGGAACGGTGTGATCCACACCGCCTGGACCCCCAGCTCCGCCAGGTAACCCAGCCTTGAGATGATCCCCGCCAGGTCGCCCACACCATCGCCATCGCTATCCGCCAACGAGCGCGGGTAAATCTCATAAACGACCGCGTCCCGCCACCATTCACCCATCCGACTCCCACCTCACGCTGATTGGTCACCGTATCTGTGGCGCTCTCGAATGGGTTCGTCACCGCAATGTGGATCTCCACCACAGTGCTTCGAGTTGGCGGATGTGGTTACGTTTCGTGCGTTCCGGGCCGGTGCGGTTGTCGTAGTAGTCCGAACCCAGGTCGGGATCAGAAAGCAGCGCCAGACGATGATTCAGGATGGAACGCCCGACCGCGACGATCGCTCTCTTCTTGCCGCGGGGTTTAGCGATACGCCGGTAGCGCTCGCCCAGGAAGGTGGCAGTCTTGCCGGCGGCTACGGCGGCCTCCCCGAGGACCCGGGCAGGTAGCGGTTGCCGTGGCCGGTGGTGCCTCTGCCCTTCTTGCGACCGGCCGATTCTTTGACCCCTGGGAGCGAAACGGACCCAGGAGCTCAAGTGCGCAGCGGTGGGGAACCGGCTCATCTCGACACCGACCTCAGCGATGATTACCCGCGCGCCGGGGATGCCGATCCCGGGGATCTCATCGAGTTTCTCCACCGGTTTCAGTAATCCGAGGTGGCCTCCATCACCACCCGACTCACTCTCAAACAACGCAGATGATCAGACATCACCAGCAGCGAGAGGTCATCGTGGAGTAGGTCTCCACCTCCTGCAACCGCCGTCCCGACTTGCCCTCGTGCGGACCCCGACTCAACAGACCAGCGACCGGGATCGAACCGGCATGGCCAGCTTGGAAGGCAGCCCCATGGGGTTTTCGGCCTGACCGTAGGGCCCTGACCTGGGCGGATATATCCGACGCTGACCCTGATTGTCCAGCTCTATGGGCACGCTTTGGGCACGCCGAGGGCTGGAAGACTGGTGCCATGGACGGGGTCAATCTCGGGGTGCTCAGCGCTGCCGTCCTGGAGGCGTGCAAGCGGTCCCATATGTGCCGTGAGCGTCCCGCCGGGTGGTCGGTTCTCCGCGGGCCACGCGAGCGCTGCGGCCCGGGACAGGCACGTTCCCCCAGCAAGCACGGTGCCCAGACGACCCGAGACCATGTGGAGTCCTGATCATGCGGAAGCTGATTGCGTGGGTGTTCATGTACTCGCTCGACGGCCTTCTCGCCGACGAGGGCACCGAGTACTGGCAGTTCTGCTTCGGCCTGCCCGTCGACCCGGCAGACCTGAAGCAAAAACTCGGCGTTTACCAGAGCGCGTACGCGCACATCATGGGCCGCACCACCTAAGAGGCCATGGCCGGAGCCCTGCCGACGGCCGACCACCCGTTCATCCCCATCATGAACGCCGCCCGTAAGGTCGTCTTCTCCCGGACTCTGAGGACGGCCAAGTGGGCCAACACCACCATCGCAGCCGGTGACACGACAGAAGAGATCGGGCCGCCACTGGTGCGCCAGCTCCGCTGAGGAGTGATCGACACACGTCGTCCGACAACGACGTATCCACAGTGGATTCCGAGGCAACCGCCAGGCCGCTGCGGCACCCCTCTATGCGGGAGGTCACGGTGATCATGGCCGAGCTGTACGGAGTCTGCTCGCGTCCGGTTCCCAAGCGCCGTCCGGTCGCTATCAGGTCCGCTACACCGGCCCGGACGGAATCCGGCGGGCCGCGCCGGACACGTTCCGGACCCAGCGGGGCGCCGAGCAGTGGATGAGCGTCACCGAGTCGGAACTGGTACGCGGGGACTGGGCGGATCCGCTGCGCGGCAGCGAACTGCTGGCCGACTTCGGTGAGCGGTGGATCGCCGAGCACCGGGTGAGCCAGCGGGTCCGCGAGGAGTACGACAGCCTCTGGCGCCATCACCTCGACCCCTATCTCGGCACCTCGAGCTGGCGCAGATCACCACGGAGACGGTGCGGAGCTGGCGCGGTGGCGAACGTCGCCCAAGTCTTCGCGCTCGCCGACGCCATGTCCGCCCCGATTCCGCGCGCTGGTCCTCACCGCGGCGTTCAGCGGCCTGCGCTGGGCGAGCTGATCGCGCTCGGGTGGAGCGGGCGACCGGGATCGAACCGGCATGGCCAGCTTGGAAGGCTGCGGTCACTGCGCCGTCAGGGCCCTCGATCTGCGATCATGGCCTGATCAGAAGTATCCGCTATTGACCGTGGTTGACCGGTGGTAATGGCACGCTAATGGCACACGGGGGTGTATGCCTGCTGCATGTTGGGGCGGTGCGGAAGCGGGTATCCCATCGCGTCGGCGATCTCGTCGCGGAACAGCCCAGAGGGAAGGCGTCCAAGTGGAGCACCCGCGCAGTGACCGTCCCTGGCCTGTTACTCCTTGGGCGCCGTCGGGACGGGATACCCGCGCCTCGGGACGACCTACCACTTTCGTACCCAGCCTGGTCCATCCGGGAGCGAGGCCCGTTGGGCGAAGGAGCGCCGCCGTCGACCGG
>CAXUFG010000119.1:0-1524 GCA_964250265.1 uncultured Pseudonocardiaceae bacterium
TCACCGTGCCGTTGCTGCTGCCGCCGGTGACATACACGCTCTGGCCATTGGGGGTGACCGCGATCCCCTCTGGGTTGTTATCGACGGGGATGGGAGTGCCCGGGGTGTTGGTGGCCACCGTGATCGGCGTCACCGTGTTGCTGCTCCCGTTGGCGACATAGGCGGTGGTGCCATCCGGGGTGACGGCGATGCCCAGCGGGGTGTTGCCGACCGGGATGGGATTACCCAGGGTATTGGTCGCCACAGCAATCGGCCATACTTGGTTGCCGGTCTGATCGGTGACGTAGACGGTCTTGCCATCCGGGGTTATCGCGATCCCAATTGGTGTGCCAGTGATGTTGATGGGGGTGCTGGTTGTGCCGGTAGCCAGATTGACCGGCACGACGCTTGCTCGGTTGAGCACGACATAGGCCGTGCTGCCATCGGGGGTTACCACGATCCCCCCGGGTGCTAGACCAACAGTAATGGGGGTGCCGGGGGTGTTGGTGGCCGTGTTAATCGGCGTGATCGTGTTACTACTGGAGTTGGTCACATAAACGGTGCTGCCATTCGGGCTAAACGCAATACCCTGGGGGTTGCGTCCAACCGAAATAGGGCTGCTCGCAGTGTTGGTGCCCACATCAATCGGCGTGACCGAACCTGCCGTGATGTTGTTGGTGACGTAGGCAGTGACCGGGGCACTCGCCGCAATAGCCGCCGGCGCCGCGGGCGTCAAGGCGAGGATCATCAGCCCGGCAATTAGCGTGGCGGCCAGCACCAGCGCCACCATCCGCTGACCCCACGACACGCCAATTCCTAATCGCCCAGGCCAGCTCATTGTGCCAGCAGTACGGGGCAGGCAGCCTTGTAACCGCACCCAGCGTATCGCGCTCATGCGCAATTCAGGGCGCCGAGACGATGAGAATCGCTGGCCTGGCATGGCTACTCCTCACGACGCAGGACATACTCGAGCAACATCCCGGCAAATTGGCACTCCATACGAGGCACCGCATAACGAGCAGATGCAGCACTGGTAAAGCGCGGCGCTAAATCCTCCGTAGAAGAGGTCTCTTACCTGGGGTATCCGCCGCAGGAGCGGATGCATCCCAGAGACGCTGCACTCCTCAAACCAACATCAGAAATCCGGCAAGCTACCAAGGGACGACCATAATCCTCACAACGGGCAAACTCACGACCATGCGCGACACCGCAACAAACATCATCAGCGGTCGCCGCGGCGAGGATGGCATACCTGGGCATGATGACGGGCGGCATGGACGTCGGCGCTCTCGATGAACCTGCGACGGACATCAGGTATTACCGTGTTCAACAGTTGCCCGACGGTTCTAACGGGCTGCTTCTCCACCTCGTCGAACGGCGAAGGCGCGAAGGAGTCGTAGCACTTATGCAACGACCTCTCGGTCTGAACATTTCGCGGTCACCATGGGTGGCACCGGATCACGCTATGGTCTTCCGGTGCTGGAATGCAGACGGGGGGGGGGGGACGCGGGATGGTGGAGCACCCCCCCCGGGGGGCCGGTGAAA
>CAXUFG010000119.1:1534-15634 GCA_964250265.1 uncultured Pseudonocardiaceae bacterium
CCCGGCACCCCCATTGGTGCTCCGGGGGGGGCATTCCACCGGGGGGGGGTCGAACGCTGTAGCGTCGACCAGACCCGCTGAGTCGCAGTTCATAACCTTCGACGTTGGCCCTTCCGAACCGACGTCGCTGCTTTCAAAGCGTCGCAACCTGTGCTGGGCAAGTCGGCTAGATGCACAGCCCCCACACGTCTGTTTCGTCTCCCGAGCTGCCCATTCCTCCCGCGGCGGCGATTGCTGTCCAGTTCTCCGTCGTGGTGGACCCGTTGCTGGCCAACGTGCCCAACGAATCGCTGGGGTAATCGCCGTTGAGGTGATCACCCTGGTTACCCGGTGCCGCGAAGCTGCTCGCCGTAGGATCGCCGCCGCTGACCGAGGCGCCGCCGCTGATCAGGTTCTGGCCCGAGCTGCAGGCGGTCCCAGTGGTGACCGTCGTCGTGCCCGAGGTCGGACCTGACGTGGAGCTATGCCGAACTGTGACGGTGGGCGTGGTGCTGTTGCCGCAGATTGCATAGGCATAGGTTGTGTTACCAGTACCGCTCATATTGCCGTTCAACGCGACCGCTGTCCACGAATCCGGATTGGTGTTACCATCAGCCGCCGCCAGCCCCGAGCTGCTGTAACTGGGGTAACTGGCAATTAGCTTAACACTCTTGTTACTGGCTAAAATGGACTCTCCACCACCACCGAGCAACAGAGTGTTCGCCGGGCACGTCGCCGTCGCTGTTGCCATTGCCGAGGGCAGGCTGGTACCAGTGGGCCCAGGCGTACTGTTTACCACCACCTGGGTGCTGGTGATCGCGCTGCTGGTGAAACACAGCGCGAATGGTTGGACGGTGAATGCGCCCCCGCCATTATTACCCGTTCCACCAATCCCCAGCCAATGCGCTGGGCTAGTTGCGCTGTTCGCTGATTCGGATAAACCGTTATTGCTAGGCGTGGTTTCCATCACGCCGCCACCTGAACCAGTCGCATTGATGCCGCCGCCAGAAACGATGTCTGAATTGGCGCAGTCGGCATCTGTGGAAAGCTTTTGTCCGTTTCCCGGAGCGCTCCAGGAGGTCGTTCCCGGCGTCTCCACCGTCACACTAGTCATCGTATTAGCGTAGGCGATTCCTGGGGCCACAAGTGCCAGGGCGGCACCGAGCGTCACCGCCGTGACAATACCCGTGCTTCGCATCCCGTTGTCCTTTCCGTTGCCATGCACTCCAAATGCTTATCACTTTCCGCAAACGAGGAAGATTCCCATGGTTTTTTCCGCATATGCGGTCACGGTTCATTACGCAGGTAGCCGGAAAGTCACGATGTGCTAAACAAGGGATGTCGAGGAGCCCCACAGGGGACGGCGGACCTACCGCCACGCAAGCGATAATCGACTCTGGTCGGCAGGGTTGTCCTTCGTCTGAGCCGCGTCCCAGATCACCTGCTCGGCCAGCTTGCGGGCCGCCTCCACGTCATAGGCCACCCCCAGATGCTGCCGAACCAAACCCAGCCCCGGTGGCGCTTGGCCGTGCGGTCCGAGTCGTGCGTCCCCACCACACCCCCCACCCAAACCCAGAAAACCCCGAACATCCTCAATCCCCAGCCCCCCCATCTGCATCACCTGGACCAAGGTCAGATTCGCGACTGTGACATCGAGCTGGCGCCATTCCTCACCACGCGGGTGCTCGGCGAGTAGCCGGGCGCCTAGATCATCGCGACCACCCGCACCAGGCCCCGAACTCAACATGCGCGTCATCATCCACCCGGCCCTACCCAGCCCAGCCGGTCATCCACCGGGTCAGACCGCCTCTACGGCCCTTTTTCGCCATATCCCGCTCATCCCCGTTCGAGAACAGAACTGGCGTTATCTCGGCCGGGTACCGTGCGTTCTCGGGACGGACTGCACGCAACTCTGAGGCGGAGGCAGCGGTGAGCGGACGGCGCACGCGGCTGGCGGTAGCAGCGCTGGTGCTGCTCGGAGCCTTCGCTACCGTTGCGTTGCTGCCGGTACCCAGCCCCCTGCAGATGCGGGCCTGGGCACAGTCGGTCGGCATGGCTGCACCCCTGTTGTTCCTGCTCGGGCACGCCCTCATGACCGTCGCCCCGGTGCCCCGAACGGTGTTCACCCTCGCCGCCGGTTTGCTATTCGGACCGGTGCTGGGCGTGACGCTGTCCTTGGCCGCGACGGTGCTGTCGGGAATGTTGGCGTTCGGCTTGGTGCGGCAGTTGGCTGGGAATCTCGTGGCACCCCATT
Source organism: uncultured Pseudonocardiaceae bacterium (assembly GCA_964250265.1). Taxonomy (GTDB): domain Bacteria; phylum Actinomycetota; class Actinomycetes; order Mycobacteriales; family Pseudonocardiaceae. The sequence goes on from CAXUFG010000119.1 coordinate 3,768, forward strand.
TAGATCACAAGGTGCTCCGTGCGGTGGATGCTCGGTTACGCCGCCGTGGCTGGCTTGCGGTGGCGTCATTGAGGTTGATCCCCGCGGTGCCGTTCTCGGTGCTCAACTACTGCAGCGCGCTCTCGTCGATCTCGTTCCGCCACTATCTGGCCGGTACCGTGGGAATCGTGCCCGGCTCCGTAGCGGTGGTGATGCTCGGCGACGCACTCACCGGGACCACCTCTCCTGCGTTGCTAGCCGTGTCGCTGATCGGTGCGGCGATCGGCGTGGTCGGGCTGATCGTCGAGAGCCGCTCCCCTGCCCCGGTCCCCCCGGAAGTGGGGACCCGGCAATGAGCGTCGGCGACCGGGAGCGGGCCGTTGCTGACGCCGTACCCACCGAGCTGTTCATCAACGGCCGGTGGCGGCCCAGCAGTGGCGGGAAATTGTTTGATGTTGAGGACCCGTCCACCGGAAAGGTGCTGCGTGCGGTCGCCGACGCCGCTGTCGAGGACGGCATGGCCGCGCTCGACGCCGCTGTCGGGGCACAGGCCGGCTGGGCTCAGTCCCCGCCCCGGGAACGTGGGGAGATCCTGCGTCGCGCCTACGAGCTGATGATGCGACGCCAAGAGGATCTCGCGTTGTTGATGACATTGGAGATGGGAAAACCTCTCGCTGAATCTCGAGGCGAGATCGCCTACGCCGCCGAGTTCTTCCGCTGGTTCGGCGAGGAAGCAGTGCGGATCGACGGCGGGTTCGCTACCGCCCCCCATGGGTCGGGTCGGGTCCTCGTGATGCGCCAGCCGGTAGGGCCGTCACTGCTGATCACACCCTGGAACTTCCCCGCAGCGATGGGCACCCGCAAGATCGGTCCGGCGGTGGCGGCCGGCTGCACGATGGTACTCAAGCCGGCGAGTCTCACCCCGCTGACAATGCTCGCGCTCACCGGCATCCTGGCAGAATGCGGGCTGCCCGACGGGGTGCTGAATGTGGTGCCCACCTCCCGGGCAGGTCAACTGATGGAGCCGCTGATCCGGGACGGCAGGGCCCGCAAGCTGTCCTTCACCGGCTCGACGGAGGTGGGCCGTCTGCTGCTCGAGCAGTGCGCCGAGCAGATCTTGCGTACTTCCATGGAGCTCGGTGGCAATGCGCCGTTCCTGGTTTTTGCCGACGCCGACCTTGATGCTGCCGTCGAGGGAGCGATGGTCGCCAAGATGCGCAATGTCGGCGAGGCCTGCACCGCGGCTAACCGCTTCTACGTGCACGCCAACGTCGTTGACGAATTCGCCCGCAAGCTGGCCGAGCAGATGGGCTCGCTGCGCATCGGTCGTGGCAGCGAGGAGGGTGTCCAGGTCGGCCCGCTGATTGAGGCCAACGCACGGACGAAGGTCCAGCATCTGGTGGACGAGGCCGTCACGCGCGGGGCTCAGGTACTCGTGGGCGGTGAGGCGGTGGACGGTCCCGGCTTTTTCTACCGCCCGACCGTACTCATCGATGTGCCCCCAGACGCTGAGATGAACCACACCGAAATCTTCGGCCCAGTCGCACCGATCACCTCATTCACCGAGGAGGAGCAGGTGCTGACAGCGGCCAACGATTCCCCATTCGGCCTGGTCAGCTACGTATACACCAGCGACCTGCGGCGCGCCCTCCGGGTTTGCGAGCGCCTGGAGGCCGGCATGGTGGGTCTGAATCAGGGTCTGGTGTCCAACCCGGCGGCACCCTTCGGCGGTATCAAACACTCGGGGCTGGGTCGCGAGGGCGGCGCAGTGGGCATCGATGAGTTCCTGGAAACCAAGTACGTAGCGGTAGCGACCTAACCGCCAGCCGGCGCTCGCGCGATCTGACCGCAACGCTGCCGCTCTGCGATACTTCCGCTGCACAACGTGGTGGGCCAGCTCGGGTAGGTCGCCTAGACCGGCAGCAGCGCCGCCGCCAGACAGGGAGCACGCCGTGAGCACGCCCGCCGATCTCACCGCCACCCAACTCGTGGCCGCCTACCGCGCCGGTGAGTTATCGCCAGTTGAGGCCACCCAGGATGTGCTGGACCGGATCGATCGGCTTGACCGCCAGGTGCACGCATTCTGCCTGGTAGATCCCGATCGCGCCATGGAGGCTGCCAAGGCTTCGGAGTGGCGGTGGCAGCAAGGGCTGCCACAGGGCTTGGTCGATGGTGTGCCGGCGTCGATCAAAGACGTGTATCTCACGCAGGGGTGGCCCACTTTGCGCGGTTCGAGGTTGGTCTCTCCGGAACAGGAATGGCCATTCGACGGGCCGGCGGTCGCCCGGCTGCGTGAGCACGGCGCGGTGCTGCTGGGCAAGACAACCACTTCGGAGCTCGCCTGGAAATGCGTCACCGACAACCCACTCACCGGTGTCACGGTGAATCCGTGGGACACCAGCCGGACGCCGGGCGGGTCGAGCGGCGGCAGCGCGGTGGCGGTGGCACTGGGCATGGGACCGCTGTCGATGGGCACCGACGGAGGCGGTGCGGTACGCATTCCCGCCTCCTTCACCGGGACGGTGGCGATCAAGCCAACCTACGGTCGCGTGCCGAATTGGCCGGCCAGCCCGTTGGGAACGCTGGCGAATGCTGGGCCCATGGCCCGGACCGTGGCCGATATCGCCCTGCTGCTCGACGTCGTCTCCGGGTACGACGCCAGGGACTGGTCCGCCCTACCACCGACTACCCGCCGGTACTCCGATGCATTAGATAATGGCGTGCTGGGGCTGCGGATCGCGCTGAGCCCGAACCTGGGCTACGTCGACGTCGATCCCGATGTGGCTGACGCCGTGCAGAGCGCCGCCGGGGTACTCGTTGACCTCGGCGCGCAGGTCGAGCTCGCCGATCCGGGTTTCGACGACTGTGTGCAGGATTTCCAGGTGCTCTGGTTCACCGCCATGGCCAAGACGGTTGAACGCTTGACCTCCCGCGAGCGCGCCCTCATGGAACCTGCCTTGCAGGACGTCGTGGAGCAGGGAGAGCGCTGCTCCGCTCTGGACTACCTCGCCGCCACCGCGGCGAGAACGGCGATGGGCACCATGATGGGTGCCTTCCACGAGCGGTACGACTTGCTGCTCACTCCGACGGTTCCGATCACGCCATTCGTCGCCGGTGAGGAAGTGCCGATCGGATGGCACTCGGAGCGCTGGACAAGCTGGAGCCCGTTCACCTACCCGTTCAACATGACTCAGCAGCCTGCCGCCACCGTGCCCTGCGGCTGGACCAGCACGGGCCTGCCGATCGGCCTGCAGGTGGTAGGACCGCGACATGCCGATGACCGGGTGCTCGCCGCATGCGCGGCCTACGAGCAGATTCAGCGCTGGGACCACCGGCGGCCCCCGTTGCTCCCGAGCTGACTGTCAGGGTTGGCCGGGTTCGGCCGACCCCTGGTCGGGCGGCCGCTTCGGGGACGCATCGCCATCCTCAGACCGGCGGGTGGAAGCCCCCGGCTCCACCGAGTTGGCCGATCCGGGTGTTTCGGCTGGAGGTGCCTTCGGAGGCGGGTCCTGCTGCTCGGCGTCCGACTGAGCGCTGGACGGCGGCTCGGGCGCGGGTGCCAGCGACGGGGGCAATCCCGCTTCTGGAGGGGGTACCTCCCGGTGGGCGACCTCCGTGGCGTCCCGGAGCGCGGCCGCCACGGTCGGATCGGTGGGGTTGTCGAACCATCCGGCGACGGCCTCGTCGTCGTCTTCGGGTCGGTCGGCGGGCACGTAGTCCCGGCTCGGTTCGAACCGGAACACCCCATCGTCCCCGGGGGTGCCGAGCATCCTGGTGAACCCCTCCAGAGCCTTGCTGAAGTCGCTGGGCACGATCCAGACCTTGTTCGCATCACCCTGGGCCATCTGCGGCAAGGTCTGCAGGTACTGGTAGGCGAGCAACTCAGGGGTCGGCCGCCCTGACTTGATCGCGGCGAACACCTTCTCGATCGCCTTCGCCTGGCCCTGCGCCTGGAGGTACCGTGCCGCCCGCTCCCCCTGGGCACGCAGGATGCGCGACTGACGCTCAGCCTCGGCGGTGAGAATAGCGGCTTGCTTGGCACCCTCCGCGGAGAGGATCGCGGCCTGCTTTTGACCCTCTGCGGTCTTGATCGCCGATTCGCGCTGGCCTTCGGCGGTGAGGATGGTGGCACGCTTCTCCCGGTCGGCGCGCATCTGCTTCTCCATCGAGTCCTGGATGGAGGGCGGTGGATCGATCGCCTTGAGCTCCACCCGGCTGACCCGGATTCCCCACCGTCCGGTCGCGTCGTCGAGCACCCCGGACAGTTGACCGTTGATGAAATCCCGGGAGGTCAAGGTGTCCTCCAGGCTCATCCCCCCCACGACGTTACGCAGCGTAGTAGTGGCCAGCTGTTCCACCGCCTCGACGTAGTTGCGGATCTCGTACACCGCGTCCTTCGGGTTGGTTACCCGGAAGTACACAACGGTGTCGATGTCGACGGTCAGGTTGTCCTTGGTGATCACTGACTGCGGCGGGAAGGAGACCACCTGTTCACGCAGGTCGATCCGGTCCCGGATCGTGTCGACGAAGGGAACCAGAAAGTTCAGGCCGGGGTTCAAGGTGTTGCGGTAACGACCGAGGCGCTCGACGACCGCGGCGGAAGCCTGCCCGATCACCACCACCGCCTTGAGAACCGAGACGACGATCGCCAGCAGGATGACCACCAAGACCACAACCAGGGCAACGCTCATGAAAACTCCCCCATCACAACGGCAGTGGCGCCAGAGATGGTCATCACCGTAACGCGCTGGCCGGGTTCCAATACCTGGGTTTCGTCGTAGGCACGGGCGGACCACAGTTCCCCGCGAAGTTTGATCTTTCCGCCATGCGCATCGACGGTGCTGACCACGATCGCCCTGTCGCCGAGCAACGCGTCGACGTTAGTTGGCACGTGGGCCGTGTATAGCCGGCGCTTGAGCACCGGTCGGCCCAGCGCGATCAAAGCCACCGAGGTGCCCGCAAAAACCGCGACGTCCAGCCAGAGCGGCGCACCCAACGCCGCGAACCCCGCAGCCACCAGGGCGCCTGCCCCGAGCATGATCAGCACGAAGCCGCTCGACAGCACCTCGGCAGCGATCAGCGCGAACCCGGCAATGAGCCACACAACAGCGGCCATGCGTCCATATTGGCAGATCTTCGACCAGGATTCTGCGGTGATCGTCACGAGGTTGGGGGTTCCTGTTCCTCCGTGGTGACGAAGTCGATGAGTGCCTCCACGGCACCCAGCAGGGCCGGTTCAAGATCGCGAAAGCCGCCGACCGAGTCCAGCACCCGGCGCCAGCCCTGCACCGGGTCCGCGATCCCCCGTCGATCCACCCATCCGAGCGAGTGACACACGCCTTCCTTCCACGGCAGTCCGCGCGGCACCTCCGGCCAAGCCGGGATACCCAAGGCACTGGGCCGCACAGCCTGCCAGACGTCGACATAGGGATGACCGGTCACCAGCACGTCCACCGAACGTAGCTTCTGCACAAGGCGGCTCTCCTTGCTGCCGGCGACCAGGTGATCGACCAACACGCCGAGCCGGCGGTGTGGTGCGGGGCCGAACTCCCCGACCCGCTCGGCGAGCTGATCTACCCCATCGAGCGGTTCCACGACCACTCCGTCCACCCGCAGGTCATGACCCCAGACCCGTTCCACGAGCTCCGCGTCGTGCTTGCCCTCCACCCAGATCCGACTGGCCCGCGCGATCCTGGCCCGCTTTATCACCGCGCGGACCGAACCGGATGCCGATCTGCTCACTCCCGCGGTGGCCGATCCTGCGGGGCGGATCAACGTAACCGGATCGCCGTCGACCAGAAAGGCCGCGCGTCTTAGCGGAAAGGTCCGGACGCGCCCCTTGCGGTCCTCCAGCAGCACCGTGTCACGTTCGCAACGCAGGACCGCGCCGCAAAATCCGCTCGCGGCGTCCTCCACCACCAGGCCCGTATCGGCTTGTAATTGTGGCACCTTCCGGGTCCGGTGTGCCGGGAGTGCGTCCGGCCGGTGTCCCGTTCCGCAACCCGGTGAGCCCTGCACGTTCCGTGGGATCATGCACCGACGCTAACCGGATGACCCTGTTCGGCTGGTGCAGGCACGCCGCATGTGCATGTTGCCGGTCCGATCGCCGGCTCAGCCGGCGGTGTCCGATCGCCGGCTCAGCCGGCGGTGTCCTACGCTTCTACTCCGTGCCATGCCCCAGCGCGACATTGACCGTATGGGCCTCAGCTTGGCTGCACGGTTGCGCCGCCCCTGATGCTGTAATCGACGGCCTCCATACCTGGGCAGGCCTGCACGAGGTCGTGGCCGTCGACGAGACCACCGCACTGCAGCTCGACCTGCCGGCGCCGGACGAGGTTCCAACTTCGGTGGTCGGTTTGCTGGCCGCGGCCCGGCGAGCCGGAGCGGCGGTCGGCCAGCTCTTGTTACCGGTGCCCGGTGATGTGCGCGGCCTACCGCCGCATGGACAGTTCGCCGCGGCCGCAATGGGCAGCGGCGAGGCCGCCGTCTTCATGGGGGCGGAGCTGGCGGCGGTGCCGAATGCCGTCGCCGACGGTGTGCTTCGGTGGACCGTATTCGCTGATGGCCCGCTACCCCCGGCCCCCGAACCTGCCCTGGCCGATGCCGAGCACGGTCTGCGGGGCGCGGTTCGCCAGGCGGCGACCACCCTGGTGGAGCTCGGTGTCGCCCGGCACCGACCGGGCGTTCGTGCCGAGATCGCCGAAACCCTTGAGCATCGAATCCGGCCACCGTGGCCCGAAGGCACCCCCGCCCGCGCGCTGCGGGTACTCGAGCAAGCCGATGAGGTGGAGGCCATCCTGCGCGCCGCTGACACCGACAACGTCGGGGGTGCGGTGTCCGCATCGGTCGCTGCCGCCCGCTCTGCGGTGCTGCGACCACTGTTCACCGCGGTACGAGAGGCTCGGCGCTCAGCGGTCGCTGAGGCGGTACGCGCGCTGACCCCGCGTGCTGGGCGGCGATGATCCTAGCCGCCCGGTCACTCCTCCCAGCGCAGCAGCGCGGAGCCCAGCAGTTGCGGCCCGCCCGGGTAGCCCGGCTTGATGTCAGGCATGTCGATGAGGCTAGGCAGGTAGGTTATCTCGCCGAACGGACTGGCAATCGTGGTGACCGGCAGACCGGTGTCACCCACGACGTCGGCGAACGGTCTGCTGCCGTCCAGCGCGGAGCTGTCGAGTAGGCCGACTTCCTGCGCCCACATGCACATCCGGGTCAGCGACACCCGCACCCGGATCAACTACCGCGAAAGCCTGACCCCGGTGCGAGCGTTCTACCTCGACCTGGCGCAATGGGCCATCGAGGATCCGGCGCGGTGGGGCCTCTGGGTGGCACCCTGCCCCGTCCGCGAGGATGAGGTCAACCTCCGCAAGGCCAAGCGGCGACGCAAAGCACGTATCGACGCACGCACCCGGGAACGGCTGCCTGTGCTTCCGTGTGGTCAACACCGTCAACCAGCGACGCAAGACCACCCGGGAACTTCTGGTGGCGGCACAGCAAATCCGCCCCGGAGAGACCTTCACCGCCGCTGGCCAGACCCTCGTCCGCTCCGTCACACCCAACGCCCACGGCGACAAGATCTGGACGGATGACCCCGCCACCGCCCGACGTCGAAACCTGACTCATGAGGAGGACTACGCCTTCTGGACCTTCGCAGTCGTCGAAGTCTTGCGCGCTACCGGAATTCGCGTCGAGGAACTGCTGGAACTCAACCACCACAGCCTGGTTCAATATCGGCTGCCCACCACGGGCGAGGTCGTGCCACTTCTGCAGATCGCACCGTCGAAGACCGATACGGAACGGCTTCTCCTGGTTAGCCCCGAACTCGCCGACGTTCTCAGCTCTATCATCTGCCGAATCCGCGAACGCTCGGGAGCCGTGCCGCTCGTCCCGGCCTACGACCGGCACGAATGCGTCTGGTCGGCGCCAGCCCCGCTGCTATTCCAACGCCGCATCCACCGGGAGAACCGGGCGATCGGCGTCTGGCTCGTCCGCCGGATGCTCACCGAAGCCCTGGCCCACACCGGCCTGAACGACCCGGCCAGTGGTGGCCCTCTGCACTACACCCCGCACGATTTCCGGAGAATGTTCATCACCGACGCCGTGATGCACGGGCTACCGCCTCACATCGCCCAGGTCATCGCCGGTCACCGCGACATCAACGTCACTCTCGGATACAAGGCCGTCTATCCCGAAGAAGCTATCCAGTCCCACCTGGCCTTCCTCGCCCGACGACGAGCGTTGCGCCCCACCGATGAGTACCGTGCCCCCACTGATGAGGAATGGCAGGAGTTTCTCGGTCACTTTGAACGACGTAAGGTGTCCACGGGAAGCTGCGGCCGAGCTTTTGGAACACCCTGCATCCATGAGCACGCCTGCATTCGATGCTCAATGCTTTGGCCTGATCCAGCTCAACGGGACCGATTGGTCGAGATCCGCGACAACCTTATGAGCCGCATCGCCGAGGCCGAACGAGAAGGCTGGCTCGGTGAAATCGAGGGACTCAAGATTAGTCTCGCCGGTGCGGAGGACAAACTCGCGCAGATCGACCGGCGCCCTCAAACTACCGTGAACCTCGGCATGCCAACTCTCAGCCATCCCAAGCAAACCCCATAGGGGACTGACCATCACCGCAACGGCCCGTTAGACCGGTTTGAGCACACCATCCGCAGCATGGGTGCTCAACCTCGCCCCGCCCGAGGAAGCACCGGCGACCCGGCTGGATCTGGAGCCGCGGGTGCTGTTCGCCCCGCGCACCTGACCCGGTCAGCCCACTTCGCCGCGGTTGTCAGGGGTGTTACCGGCTGCGGATGATCTTGCCGACTAGCCACCATTCGGACGGGGATTGCCGATCTTGAATTCAGTGTATTGGGTTATACCGCTTACACTCTCGGTTGTGGAACATCGCCGCGGACCGCTGATGGTGACCAGTTCCGCTTCCGCGCCGGCCGACCCAGCATGGATTTCTGCTCGACGCAGCTCTGGCGCCACGGCGAACCGGTTGAACAACTGCGGCTGCCGCGCGATGTGGCCAGGTGGCTCACCGAAGCCGGCCTGTACTCGCAGGTTCCCGTCGTGACCGAGGGTGAGTTTTCACTGGCAGGGACACTGCGCGAGGCCATCTATCGAGCGCGACGGGGTGGGGTGCGTTGACGGCGCGCCAGCGTTCCTGGGCGGCCTCGATCAGCTTGAATGCCATGGCGATCCCGGCGGCCTTGGAGCCGGGCCCCCTGGTGACCTTGGTCCGGTGCCTGACCGTGGCGAAGGTCAACTCGATGGGGTTGGACCTTTCATAAACGCGGTGGCGTGATCGGCGACCCACTGGCGAAACGATCGCGGCGCCGATCCGAGGATGTCGAACACCGTAGAGGTGATGAACGCCGGCCTTCCAATCGTCGCGCCCCACGCGGCGAGCAGCATGTCCACGACCGGGCGCGGCCAGCTTCCCTCCGTCTCGCTTCGAAACTCGTCCGGCGACAGCTCCTCAAATTTGATCCGACGCCCCAAGACGTCACCGATGATTCTCACCTGCTCTGCCTGACTCAGTGACTCGGAGCCCGTGAGGACGTAGTCGCCTCCAGCATGTCCGGCCTGATACAGGGTCCGCGCCGCGACGGCTGCTACGTCGCGGGTATCGACGGGTGCCGTCTCGGCAGCGCCGTAAGGCCACCGGATGACACCATCGGCGCGAATCGCGGTCGCCCACCAGAACAACGCGTTCGACGCGAACATCCCCGGCCGGATGATCGTCGACTCGAGCCCGGCGGCCGCGATGAGCCGCTCAATATCGGCGTGGAGCACCGCCATTGGATTCGGTTGCTGGAAGAAAGGGTGCGGGGTTTGGTGCGGTGCTGAGAGAAAGACGACACGCCGCGCGTAGGTTGCGAGACGCTCGATAACTGCCGGAGCAGTCGTCGGCGGGGCGGTCCAGACGAGGAAGACGGCACTGACACCTCGCAGTCCCGCGTCGAGCGATTCGGGCACGGTGAGGTCGCCGGTGACGACTTCGACGGTGGCTGGCAGCGTCGCCGCCGCCTCGGCGCGATGTGTGAGGGCGCGGACCGGCACGCCCGCGTCTATGAGTAGGTCGACTACGACACGCCCAATCCGGCCGGTCGCTCCGGTGACGAGCACCGGAGGCACTCGCGTCCGTGTCATGAGGACCTTGACGTCGTCCGTGGTAGGCGCACGGACTGAATCATGCCCTCTTCCTGGAGTGAATGAAGATCATTACGCGTTGTTGATGGGTTGACGCCGAGAGCACGTTTGCGGTCTTGTGGAACCAACACCTTTGGGCCCGGGTCTCGGGGAAGACCTCGCCCAGGGCGGCCCAGAACCCCAGCCCGCCGTCCTCGACGGCCAGCACCGGGGCGCCCAGCCCGCGCCGCTTGGCGTCCCGCAGCAGGTCCGCCCAGGACCCTTCGGACTCCCGGTAGCCGTCGGCCAGGGTGATCAGTTCCTTGCGGCCATCGGCGCGCATCCCGATCAGCACCAGCAGACACAGCCATTCCTCGTCCAGGCGGACGTTGACGTGCACGCCGTCAGCCCAGCAGTACACGTAGTCCACCCCGCTCAGGTCGCGGGCCTGGAAGGCCCTGGCCTCCTCCTGCCACTGGGTGGTCAGCCGGGTCACCGTGGCCGCGGACAGGCCCGACGAGGTGCCCAGGAACTGCTCCAGCGCGGTAGCGACGTCGTTGCCGGACGGCCATGCAGGTACAACAGCGGCAGCACGTCGGACACCTTCGGGGAGTTAACGTCGGCCCGGCAAGGTGCGCCCACTCACGTCACCCCGCCGGGGATGTCATCCACAGGTCTTTCTTCACAGTGCCTGAGCCGAAGACCGTGACGTTGATTATTCCGCGAGATGTCCGGCAACGCCTGGCAGTTGCCGCGGTCGTGACCATCGTCAGGGCGCAGGTGCTGGACATCCACGGCACCTTGGAGTGATGGTTTGAAGCTGACCGTTGACCGGTGCGAGCCGGGGCCTAGAACGCCGGTGGCTTCGGGCAGCGAAGTCGTACCCAGATGTGGCGGGTTCAGGCGATAAGCAGGCGAGCGCCAAGCTCGGCTGCGTCGAGATCGACGAGGTCGCGGTTGCGTTCGGCCCACCGACCTGACGCGAGGTCATCACGGAGGCTGCGCACTGCCCTATGCTCGGCGTCCGGCCCGACTCTGGCCCAGACCGATATTCCGCGACGGACATTCTCGTCCAGGTATGCTTCGGGCCGGCGCCAGTAGGCCTCGAAGAAGCCGTCAGCGCAGTCCCACGGAATGAGCACCGGTTCCATCCGGGCTCCGATCGCGCGGGCCACCTCGGTCAGCGAAGGCGGGCCGACGCGAAGGTCAGCGACCTCGGGCAGGTAGTCGCGAGTCAGCCAGAACCGATCAGGGTCACTGGTGTCGAACGTGAACACCACCTCGAACGTGAACACCACCACGCGGCGAGCGACGCGCCGCATCTCGCGCAGACCGGCAATCGGGTCCTGCCAGTGATGAACGGTGCAAACAGCCATCGCTGCGTCGAAGGACTGGTCCTCGAACGGAAGGCTCTCCGCGGTCGCAGCCACGCACGGCGCTGCGCCTGCGGGACGCTGCGCCCGCATGAGCGCCGACGGTTCCACCGCGGTGACGTCGCGGTCGGGCGGCTCGTAGGAGCCGGTGCCCGCTCCGACATTCAATACCGTGCGCGCATCGCCGAGCGCAGCCCAGATCCGCGCGGCGATCCGCGGCTCGGTGCGGCGCGTCACGGTGTAGGTGGCTCCGATGGTGTCGTACAACTGCGCGCTGGACATTGACACTGCCTTTCTGGTCGGTCACCACCGTGGTCCCCGCACCGCGCCTGTGGCCTGGGTAGCGTGTCGCTTGAGCGCCATTTCACACACATTGATCGGCCA
>CAXUFG010000120.1:0-15591 GCA_964250265.1 uncultured Pseudonocardiaceae bacterium
GTCCCACACCGCGATGACTTCATCGACAGTGGACAGCAGGTACTCACTGGCGGCCATATAGGACTCTCGACAAGAGGTGTCGAACGGCATCACGTGCACCGTTTCTGCCGCCGTTAACAACACGTCATAGCACTTGAGATTTTCAGGTTTAATCTTCGTTCGATAGTCGGACGCCGGCAATACGACCTCGAGTGAACCCCCGACGTCCAATACGACTCGAGCAAAAAGTTGATCAGCGCCACGAGCCAGGCAGCTGACACCAATTATCTCACCAGGCGGGCGCTGTAGCAGATTCTGAAGCGCCTCGTACACCACTGTCTCAGTGACATTGGTGAGATTGGAGTGTCCTGTGATACCGATGCGCAGCACAGCCAGCCTCCCGATGAATAGGCAACGTTCAATTCGATGATTGGCGGAGGTACTCGGAAAACTCGCGACTGGCCTGTGTATCCTTATAAGGAAGCAGCTCGTGGCAGAATTCTTGCAGCTTGCGCTTCGGTCGGCCATATAGCGTTTCGCCATTGATCTCCAGCGCCTGACGCGCGACAAGGCAACCCTGCTCCGGTTCCGCCATGATCAGATAATTCCGGGCTAAACCGATCAGATCGAATGTACGATTCCTGATTCGGTTGGGCGCGCGGACCGACAACGCTCCTTGGATGTACTGCTCGGCGAGGGGGGCATGTCGAGGATCCGTGGCCGCTAAATCTCGGTATCTCGCTCCAATGACGCCCAACAACTCTGCCTCATCAAAATTTTCAAGCCACCCCGGACAACTTGCGTCGTCATTTTCGGCGAATAGATCCGCTGCCTGTCCGACTGCCCTGCGGAACTCACGAGTCCAGTTAAGGTGCGCAAACGCCCAGGCTTCGCGAGTGAGGAGAAATGCATGGAGTTTCGTCGCAACAGAATTTCGCGAACCATATTGTGCAAGCCGGGTCAGTTCGAGGGCGTCTTGCGGTCTTTCGAGATCGAGACTCTGGCGGGCTAGGTCGGCTAGAGCGAGAGCGCCATACCCAGAGTCTCGAGCAACATAGGCCATCTGAATGGAGAGCACATAGTAACGCTGAGCCTCAAGATGCGAGCCGGCATCCCAAGCGAGAGATGCAACCAGACGCGCGAGCTGAGCTCCGGCCAGGAAAGCTCTGTCCCGTAGAATCCCAGCGCGAACGGAGCGGAGCCGATCACTCAGCTCCCTCAACTGCGCCGCGGCAGTTTTTCTCGCCATTCCACCGTCGCGCTGTCGGGACCAGGTGCGGAGATAATGAAGTCCCATCTCAATAGCAATGACTTCATCTTCACTAAGCCCACGGACTTTACGCTCTGAACCGGATACCGGCGGAAGCAGCCAGTTCCGCAACGGATCAAGCAGAGCAGCCCCAGCGAGCACGGTCGTCCCCCTGGCAAGAGCCCCTCGTCGGCTGAGAGCCAAGTCAATTCCTGTCAGTTCGACGATATGGTCTACGACTACGCCAGGCTCCCATAGCGCAAGTGGGTAGGGTGTTGCTGGGTTACCAGAGTAGCGACAATGCTGTCGCCCAGGTGCGCCATGACGGCTGACTAGCTGAGCAAGCTTTCCCCCGGCTTCGAGTGCCGCGTCACACCTGCTGGCAACAGTGGCACTCGGCGGTTTCAGCCCATTCTCGATCTTGGATAGGTAGCCCGGATCGAAGTGCACCACCCGCGCGAACTTCTTCAGTGACAGGCCGCGCTGCTGGCGCAAGCTACGCAGCTCGTCACCGAATGTCGGCTCATTCATCGGCGCTCCCGTCACCGTTGCCCTGGTTGCCTGTGTCTGAGGGCAATGGGCAACCCCTAGATCACACAGAGCGTAGCTGGCGAAGCTACCAGCATGACCGCCCACCGGCCGGCAGATGCCGCAGGAGATCAGGCGACACACAGCCGCATGCCCCCGTTATTTCCCTGCGGATGCACCCCAGCGGGCCAGCCGGAAACAGCTCACGGCGGGGCCAGGGAGCTCTCCCCGAACGCCCCTGGCACCGCCGTGTTCCACCGAGCAACCAGACCCCGTTTCGCGCGGACAGGTTCTTGGTGCTTGTCTGGAGCCCCCACATGGCGGGTATGAGCGGTGTCGGAGATGCGCGCCGGTCGTGGCGGACTGTGGCGGTGCCGGTGACGAGTGCTCTGGACGGCTTCGAGCATCTGGTTGCCGATGCGGTGATCGTGTCTAGCAACGCAGGCCACTACGTCGCATTGTGTGGGCGCGACGTGCGCGCGGCAGCTCTGGCCGCCCCGCCGGGTCCGCGGTGTCCGGCCTGCGTGGCGGTCCACAACGTCTACACGTCGGACGGGCCGCGTCACCGCAGACTGACCCGCAGCGGGGCGTGGGCGCGACTGACCGGCCTACTGCGCCGCTCGCGTCCGGCGCGGCCCGAATCATCCCAGTTTCCCGATGCCACCCTGCCGCCAACGGGAATCGTTCCGTCTCCACTACACCAGAGCGTCCGGCAATGATCACAACGAATGGCAGCGGCGATCACCAGACGGTGACCGAGACCCGGCCGGTGATGCTGGTCCGCTACCGTCCCGGCGTCACCGGCGAAGCAACCCGGACCGTGCACCTGGTGCCGCTGCCCCTCGCCGACCAGCACGACGCGGTCGCTGCCTTGTGTGGGACGAGGTTCCTCTCGTCCGAGATGGAGATCGTCGCTCCTGGATGCGGCATGCCCTGCAATCGTTGCCTGATTAGCCAAATCGCGGCGAGTCCCGCACCACCCACAGTCGAACCCTGCTCGCACGCCACAGGAGAAGCACTTGGGCAAGCACGACCCCCCGAAGCCGCAGCCCGACCCGTCTGATGATGGCCACAAACCGGGGCAATCACCTCCGCCTCGCGAGCCGGGTAAACACGAAAAAAGAGATGACCCACCGCACCAGGAGCCCCATGACCCTCGTGAACCCCGTTGACCCCGCGCAGTTGCGGCGCCGGATGGTTGATGCCGTCACCGCCGAGGAGTCGTTGACCAGGTGGCGGGTCGCCTTCGAGCCGTGGCGGCCCTCGCTGCTGACGGTGCCGCGGCATCGCTTCCTGCCCGCCACGGTGTGGGTTGACAACGACGCTGATCCCCCGCCCGATCTGGTACCCCTGCATCGCGAGCAGGACCCGGACCGATGGCTGACCCTGGCCTACAGAGCCGACCATGGTGTGATCACTCAGGTGGACAATGGGCACCCGGAGGGGCCCGGCCTCGGCGGGGCAATCCCCACCAGTTCGGCATCGGGTCCGGTCATTGTCGCGGTGATGCTGGCCGCGCTCGACGTCCACGAAGGCCATCGCGTCCTTGAGATCGGCACCGGCACCGGCTACAACGCGGCGTTGCTGGCCCACCGGCTCGGCACTGAGCAGGTCAGCAGTATCGAGATCGACCCCGATGTCGCCACCCACGCCAGAGCGGCGCTGTCCGATACCGGGTTCGGGGCCGTCACGGTGGCCACCGGTGACGGCGCCCTCGGCTACCCTGCAGGCGCCCCGTATGACCGGGTGATCGCCACCGCGACCGCGAACCAGATCCCCTACTCCTGGGTGGCCCAGACCCGGGCCCGTGGCCGGGTTCTGTTGCCTTGGGCGGACACCTACACCGGCGGACTGCTGGCGTTGACAGTCAACGACGACGGGACCGCCCAAGGCAGCATCGTTGCGGAGAGCAATTTTATGTGGCTACGCGAGCAGCGGGAGGCGCGTGGCGCGGTCAAGCCCACCACCAGCGAGATCAGCAGTGACCCGGCCCGCACCGACGCCAGCATCACTACGTGCCACCCCCATAACGTCACTGGACCCCACGGTGCCCGACTTGCCATCGGCCGGCGGGTGGCAGGCTGCCAGTGGCGCTACTGGCCCTGGACACCGAACGATCCCGTCGGCGTCTTGTGGCTGGTAGACCCCTGGGGCTCATGGGCCAAGCTCACCCACACCACCCCAGCCGCCGACGAAGACGAATTCCCCGTACTGCAGTCTGGGCCCCGCCGGCTCTGGGATGAGGTCGAAGCCGCCTACCACTGCTGGATCGATGCAGGCAACCCCGACGCCGACCGCTGGCAGTTCACCGTTACCCCCACCGGGCAGCGAGTACAGCTGACATAGGAGTGAGGTGACGCACGGCTATCCGACGCCACCCTCCTCGTCAGGGACGGCGGTGTCGTGATCGGCGTCGGTGACGCCTGAGGTAGTGCCTTCTGTCGGTGTACTGGGTGCTGTCCCTGCGGTGGAGCGAACCAGTAGCGCGGCGGCGCTGCCACCGAGCAGTGTCGAGGCCAGCACGGCCACCATGAGCAGTCCGAAAGGTACGTCGACGGGATCGAACGCAGCGGCGCCGAGCCGCCCGCCGGCCAGCGCGCCGAGCACTGCGCTGCCTAGCGCCATCACCGTGGCGGCCACCCCGAGGATGCGCAGCCGCTGCGGCCGCTCGCTGCCGGCAGCGGCGCAACGCCGGCCCACTGCGGCCCCGACCAGCAGTGGCACCACAAGCGACATGATCCACCAGGGCTGCGCTGGGCCCTGCGGCAGGGCAGCGAGCAGGGGCACCGCCGGCGCTGGTCCGGCGTGCACCGCGAACGGACTGATCGACAACGCCCCGATCGAGAAACCCGGTCCAACCAACCAGGACAGTCCGGCGATCGCCGCGTTGGGCAGGTACCCGAGCGACAGGGCGATCAGGCCGAACGCACTTCCAGCGTCGGACCCCGAGAGTTGGACGACGTCGAGCGGGGACGCCACCAGAGCGATCAGGACCGTGGTCAGGCCCGCGGCAAGCAACACCGCCAGTCCCCACAGCCCGGCCTGCACGCCGGGCCGCACCCAATCGGGAGCCTGGCGCAGCGCCACGGGCAGCAGTCCACACGGCCGGGCCAAGCCCACCACCGCAGCGGTGCCCGCCACCAGCGCGCAGGCGACAGCAGCCAGCGCCGGATCCGCCGCGACCGTCACCGGGGTGGCAACCAGCGCCAGGACAGCGCCGAGGACGCCGTGGGTACCGGCGAACGCCCCAGCCACCCATCCCGCGTCTTCCGGCTGGTGCAGCCCGGAGCGAGCCGCCAGCCCGGCCGCGCCACGAGCCACCAGCGCGCCGAGAAGCAGGGTGGGCAGCAGCGGCAGGACACCGAGCGAGGCACCGTCGATCGTCAGCGGAACGTGGTGCGCGGCCAACCAGCCCATGGCACCCACCCGAGCCGCCCCGGCAACCGAGCTGTCAGCCCCGCCGGCCGCGGTGAGGGTGGCAAGCACGACAGCGGCAGCCAGATAGCTGATGGCGGCGGGCAAGCAGGCAGTGCCGATCAGCGTGCCCCAGCCAGGGCGAGTACCGCCACCTGCGGCGTCACGGGATGGCGGCGACTGCAGGAGGCTCACAGCCTCCACCCTCGCAGCTGGGCGACGCTCTCCTGGCGATCACTTGGCCGACGCGCCCCTGATGTAACCAGATCGGAGTACTGCGGCGGCGGGGTTAGGTGTCCGCTAAGACAGCGACTTCATGACGTGGCGCATCAGCTCCGCGGTGTCGCTAGGTGTGGTACCGACCTGGACGCCGGCCTGTTCTAGAGCGTCCTTCTTGGCTGCGGCGGTGCCGGACGAGCCGGAGACAATCGCGCCAGCGTGGCCCATGGTCTTACCTTCGGGCGCGGTGAAACCAGCGATATAACCGATCACCGGTTTGGTGATGTGCGCTGTGATGTAGTCGGCAGCGCGTTCTTCGGCGTCCCCACCGATCTCGCCGATCATCACTATCGCGGCCGTGTCGGGATCGTCTTCGAATGCTTGCAGTGCGTCGATATGAGTGGTGCCGATCACCGGGTCACCACCGATTCCCACGCATGTGGAGAAACCGATATCACGGAGCTCGAACATCATCTGGTAGGTCAGGGTGCCGGACTTGGACACCAGCCCGATCCGGCCGGGGCCGGTGATATCGGCGGGAATGATGCCCGCATTCGACGCACCGGGACTGATCACCCCCGGACAGTTCGGTCCAACAATTCTGGTCCGTACTGAACCCGCCGACAGGCCGGTAGCGCCGGCATGCGCGCAGAAGACGGCAGCATCGTGCACCGGGATCCCCTCGGTGATCACCACGATCAGTCCGATGCCGGCGTCGATCGCTTCTCCTACCGCGGTCTTGGCGAAGCGGGGCGGCACGAAGACCACGCTGACGTCGGCACCGGTAGCCGCCATCGACTCGGCCACCGAGCCGAACACCGGCAGCGAGGCACTGTCGAACTCAACGGTCTGCCCGCCCTTGCCCGGGGTGACGCCGCCGACGACCTGGCTGCCGGCCTGAAGCATCCGCTGTGTGTGCTTGCGGCCCTGCGCACCGGTCATCCCCTGGACGATGATTCTCGAGTCCTTGGTCAGCAGGATTGCCATCTGGTCATGCTCCCTTGGCGCAGGTCAAAGCGGCGAGCTCGGCGGCCTTATCCGCCGCGGCGTCCATCGTGTCGACCATCGTGACCAGCGGGTGGGCCGCGTGCGCGAGGATCCGGCGGCCCTCGGCAACATTGTTGCCATCCAGCCGGACCACCAACGGCTTGGCCGCAGCGTCCCCCAGGATGCTCAGGGCCTGCACGATGCCAGTGGCTACCTGGTCGCAGGCGGTGATCCCGCCGAAGACGTTGACGAACACCGAGTGCACGTCCGGGTCACCGAGGATGATGTCCAGCCCGTCTGCCATCACCTGCGCGTTCGCGCCACCACCGATATCGAGGAAGTTCGCCGGCCGCATCCCCCCATGGGCCCGGCCCGCGTGGGCGACCACATCGAGGGTGGACATGACCAGACCGGCACCGTTGCCGATGATGCCGACCTGGCCGTCGAGCTTGACGTAGTTCAGGTGACGGGCCTTTGCCCTGGCTTCCAGCGGATCCTGCCCGGTAGAGTCGGCCAGCTCAGCATGCTCGGGGTGGCGGAATCCGGCGTTGTCGTCGAGGGTCACCTTGCCGTCCAGCGCGATGATTGAACCTTGGGAGTCGCGGACGAGCGGGTTGACCTCCACCAGGGTGGCGTCCTCGGCGACGAAGACGTCCCACAGTCTCAGGACGGTGTCGGCTGCCGCCTGCGCCACCTCCGCAGGGAAGGCAGCGGCCTCGATGATCGCGGCGGCCTGGGCGGCGTCGACGCCGGAGCGCGGGTCTACCGGCACCTTGGCCAGCGCCTCAGGTGTGGTTCTGGCGACCTCTTCGATCTCCATCCCGCCCTGCACGCTGGCCATGGCGAGGAAGGTGCGGTGGGTGCGATCGAGCAGGAACGAGAGGTAGTACTCCTCCACGATGTCGCAGGCAGGAGTCACCAGCACGCGGTGCACGGTGTGACCCTTGATGTCCATACCCAGGATCGCGGCGGCCTTGCGCTGCGCTTCCTCCGGGGTGTGGGCCAGCTGCACGCCACCAGCCTTGCCCCGGCCACCGGTCTTCACCTGAGCCTTGACCACGACCGAGCCACCGAGCTCGGCGGCGGCCTCTCCCGCCTGAGCACCGGTGGTGACGACGCGGCCGGGCAGCACGGGGACGCCGTGGGCATGGAACAGATCCTTGGCCTGGTATTCGTACAAATCCACGTGGTTGACCTTATCCACCCGCAACCCGGCGGCAGCTCACCGGCACCGGTGACTGTGATCACTTCAGGGGGATCACTCCACAGTGGCCGCCGCCACCGCCTCACGCACCCAGTCGACGATCTCGTGTGTGCTGGCACCGGGGGTGAAAACCTTGGCCACCCCGAGCTTGTACAGCGCCGGGATGTCCTGCTCGGGGATGATCCCGCCGCCGAAGACCAGCACGTCGGTGACACCCTTGCTTTCGAAAAGCTCGAGGACCCTGGCGAACAGCGTCATGTGCGCACCGGAGAGTACCGAGAGCCCTACCGCGTCGGCGTCCTCCTGCAGCGCCGTCTCCACAATCTGCTCCGGGGTCTGGTGCAGGCCGGTGTAGATGACCTCCATACCGGCGTCGCGCAAAGCCCGAGCGACGACCTTCGCGCCGCGGTCGTGCCCGTCAAGTCCCGGCTTGGCGACGACCACTCGGATTCGCGCACTCATCCGACTCAGGGTAGCTCGCGCACCAGCCGTATTGACAACTTATGGTGACCGCATGAACCCCGCCGACCAGCTCTGGGTCGCCCCGCGTCAGGTCATAACACGTGGCAGGAATGCGGCGGGGTTAGTGGCGGCGTCTACGCGCAGGACACTCGCCGTCCTTTCCCACACCGTCGCGACCCTCGCGCGACCTGCGAGCGTGCGCGGGCTGGCCTTGGAGGCCGGGGTATTGGTCGCGCACCTGGTGATGTACCCGTTCGGTGCGTTGACCGAGCCGCGACGTCCCGGTGGCCCTGACGACTGTTACCGCACCGATGACCTGCCTCCTGCCGAGCGCGGTCTGGTGATCGCTGATGCACGCGCCGCGGGAACGCCGATCCTCCTGGTACACGGATTCGCCGATAACCGCTCGGTGTTCGCAGTGCTTCGAAGAGCCTTACGTAAGCGCGGATTCGGCGTGGTCTACAGCCTCAATTTCAGCGTCCTGACCGCCCTGACCGGCGACGTGCGCAGTGCGGCCCGCGAGCTGGGCGGTGAGGTTGAACGGGTCTGCGAGGTGACCGGCGCGGAACAGGTGCATGTGGTGGGACATTCGTTGGGCGGGCTGGTTGCTCGTTACTACGTCCAGCGGATGGGCGGGGACGCCCGGGTACACACCCTCCTCACTCTGGGCACTCCGCACCGCGGCACCATCACCGCATACCTGCTGCCCACGCCGGTGCTCTGCCAGCTACGCCCGAACTCCGACATCATGACCGAGCTTGCAGAACCATCACCGGGATGCCGCACCCGCTTCTTTGCGGTATGGAGCGAGCTGGATGGCTGGATCGTGCCCCAGCGCAACGCCAGGCTAGATCATCCGGACCTACTCGTGACCAATTACCAGCTCAGCGACGTAGGGCACCTGTCGCTGCCGGTTGACCCGCGCGCCGTACGCACCGTGGTGAGCACCCTGACGCAGATTGACCCGAATCAGCAGCCCCGCGAGCGGAGCATGGCTGCGCCGGTGGAGGGCGTCCCCGCCGACACAGCGGCCAACGCCACCAACTCGTCTCCCACCTCCCTTTCATAGCGACGACCGACCGCCCGGCGCGGCAGACCGAACGCTGGCCGATACAGCTGGACGTATCTCGGAACGGCGGCTTGCTCCTGGGCGTAGCCCTTCGTTATTTTCCCGCGGTCCACGGCCACGTTCCGAGTACGGCTCACGGAAAGGCAGGTTTTGGCTCGACACCGCTCCCCAGGCGGCCACCGACCATCTCTGGTGGTGGAGGCGCCGCTGGGTATAGGACCCCCAGGTCCGGCTACTTCGGGTCTCGCTGCTTCGAGTACGCGGGTAAGGCACCGGATCACGGCTCCCTCGCCCACCGCGCGTGGGCGGGTAGTGGTTGCGGCCGTCGCAGCAGGCGCTTTCGTGGCCGCTGGCCAGACGATCGACAACACAGCCGTGACAACCTCCGACGACGCCCCCGTGCTGGCGTCCGCGAAGCAGGCGGCGTCGGTAGTCGGCCTCGGCGGAGCCGCCCCTGCTCCCGAGTACCTTCCGGTGACCCGGCCGGCGGAGCCTGCCGCGGTTGAGGCAGTGCAGGCGATGGCCAAGGGTCAGCGTCTGGTCGCCGAAAGCGTCGCCCGCGAAGCCGAAGCCAGCCGGATCCGGTTCGTCCTGCCGACGAAGGGCATTTTCACCTCCGGCTACGGTGGCCGGTGGGGCGTGTTCCACTGGGGAATCGATCTCGCGAATTCCATCGGCACCCCGATTCTTGCCGCTGCCGACGGCGTGGTCGTGGAGTCCGGACCGGCCAGCGGCTTTGGTCTCTGGGTACGTATCCGCCATTCCGACGGCGCGACGACCGTCTACGGGCACATCAACCGTTCGCTCGTGGCAGAGGGCCAGAAAGTCCGAGCGGGCCAGGAGATCGCCGAGATGGGCAACCGCGGCAACTCCACCGGCCCTCACCTGCACTTCGAAGTGTGGAACGCGGCCGGCCAGAAGATCAACCCTATTATATGGCTGCACCAGCACAACATCGATTTCTGACGGCGTTACTCGCCAGTTCACTGGCCACCACCGCCTGATGGCCAGCCGCCGACCAGATGAGCGTGCGCGGTGCGCCACACCGAGCACAGCGCAGGCCGCCGGCGCCGCGGGCGGAATGTCCGATCGCAATGTCGGCAGCGTCCGCGGAGACCAGCACCATGCTGTGCTAGCAAGCTCCGCCAGGCCGCGGCAAGGGGCAACAGCCGGCCTCGCACCGCGGGCCAGGTAGCTCCTGGGTCCGCCCCGCGGAGCACCCGCTCGACCTCGCGCAGGTACCCTTCCACGCGCTCCCGCAAGACTCGGCTCAACCGCTCGTCCATCACCCACCTCCAACAGCATAGTCGAACATTTGTTCGAAACGCTAGGGGATGGGTCCGACAATTAGGGACCTCAGCGGAACACACTCCGGCGTGGCCGTATCAAGACCCTGGATCGGCAACTCTCATCAGGGACTGGCGCCGGTGACTGCGGGATGATCTAGGCAGGCCCCGGTAACCGAGCGCAACATGCCTGTTCGCAGCGCCGGTTTGGAACCGGGGAGGTGACTGTTGTAGACGAGCTCGCGCGTGGCCGCGAGGCCTACCGCCAGCGAGAGTGGCTTACCGCCTACAAGTCATTGTCCCTGGCGGATGGGGGACTCCACTCGAAGCGGAGGATCTCGAGTTGCTCGCGATCTCAGGCCTGCCTCGTCGGTCGCAACGACGACGGCGTCCGCGCGCTGGATCGTGCTTATCAAGCGTATCGGGGAGCCGGAGAGCCTGCCTGCGCTGCCCGGTGCGCGACCTGGCCGGGCTTCGGACTGATGGACGCGGGAGAGGTGTCTCGTGCGAGGGGGTGGTTCACGCGCGGGCGGCGGTTGCCTCGTGCACCGTGCTGAGATCATGCAGCTGCACGGAGCTTGGGGGGACGCGCTGGAGGAGGCGCGGCGCGCAAGCGAGCGGTTCTCCCGAGCCGCCGGCCAGCATGCCGCCGCCGCGGCGTTCTACCGGCAGGGCGAGGTCCATCGGCTGCTTGGACAGTCGACCGCGGCCGAGGACGCCTACGACAACGCGAGTCAATGGGGATGGCAGCTGGGTGTGGCAGCAGCTCGAGGCACCGTAATGACGTCGCGGTCGTGCGGGTGCTGGTGGGACTGGCGTGCCGCGCCCTCGGCGACGATGACGGCGCACGGTTGGAGCTGGAGGCGGCCCGCGGCGTTTTTGAGCGGCTGGGCGCCGCTCCGGATCTCGCCCGAATCGACTCACTCACCCGGCGCGCGCGATCGGGGCATCTGTGTGGGCTGACCCCCCGCGAGCTCCAGGTGCTGGGTCTCGTCGCGACCGGCAAGTCGAATAAGGCCATCGGCGCCGAGCTGGTCCTCAGCGAGCGGACCGTGGATCGACATGTGAGCAGCATCCTCACCAAGCTGACCGTGCCCTCACGCGCGGCAGCCACAGCGTACGCCTACCGGCATCAGCTCGTCTAAGCACTCCCTGGGTGGAACTACCCATCACGCGGTTGCGCAAGTTTGGGTGCTTCCGCCGACGCGCGGCCTGCTCGCCGAGTCCAATCATGCGCTTCTCCCCGTCGAGAGGAGTCAGCTATGGCTAGCGTCGCGGGTCTGCCTGCGGGTGCAAATGAAAGCGTTGACACGCTGGCGATCGGGGGCGGGCAGGCGGGTCTGGCCACCAGCTACTGGCTGACGCAATCCGGCGTCGAGCACCTCGTCGTGGAGCGGCGCAACCGGTTCGGTGGCGGCTGGCTCGACCGTTTGGGACAGCTTCTGCCTGGTCGCACCGCGGCAAGGTGTCCGCCTGTACGGGCGATTGGAGTCGGCGACCGGCACGACGGTCCAGTTCAGCGACGACCTCGACGAGCGGCTGGCATTTGCCGACAGGGGTTTCGACGATGAGTTCCGGCCGATGTTCGACGCGTACATCGCTGCGGCTGGCATCGACGCACCACCCGATGAACGGCCGCCACCCGACGATTTCGTACCGACGACGGCCACCGAGCTCGACCTCGATGCCGTAGGCATCAGCGCAGTCGTGTGGGCAACGGGTTACCAGCTCGACGTCAGCTGGGTGGATCTGCCTGTGCTGGACGAGTGGGTATACCCGCGACACGTCAGGGGCATCACCACACACCTCGGGCTGTACGCCGTCGGGCTGCGGTGACTGCACTCCGAGCCGTCCTCGGTGCTAGCCGGGGTCGGTGCCGATGCCGCTCACATCGTCGAGCACATCGCGCGACGGCCCGTGCGCTGAACATCGGTTAGGGAGTAAGAACGACCTTGCCAGTGGCGTGACCGGAGGCGCTGAACTCGTGGGCCTTGGCCACCTCGGCGAGCGGGAAGGTCCGATCGATGTGCACCGTGAGATCGCCGGAGGTTACGAGCACTGCCAGCCGGGCCAGGTCGTGGGCCGAGGGGCGCACGGACACGACTTCGAACCGCACCCCCAGCTCGGTGGCACGTTCCTGGGTGAGGCCGAGGTTGCTGCCGATCGCACCCACAATCAATCCACCCGGTCTGAGGACAGCAGCCGAGCGTGGCGCGTCCTCGCCGCCCAGCAGGTCGAGCACCATGTCCACCTCACCAGTCTCGTGGACGAAATCCGCAGTGGCGTAGTCGATCAACTCGTCCGCCCCCAACGAGCGAAGAAAGTCGTGCTTGGCCGCCGATGCGGTGCCGATGACATGCGCCCCCCGCGTCTTGGCGACTTGGATGGCGAGGTGGCCGACTCCCCCGGCGGCCCGATGGATCAGCACCCGCTGACCGGCAGAGACGCTGGCGATGCCGATGAGCGCCTGCCATGCCGTGAGTGCAGCTAGCGGCAACCCACCGGCCTGCTCCATCGTCAGCGCGGCCGGCTTGCGGATGAGCTCGTTCGGCGAGGCCAGCACGTAGTCCGCGTAGGCATTGCCGGCTCTGGGGAACCCGATCAGACCCAGGACTTCGTCGCCTGGCGCGAAGGCAGAAACACCGGGTCCGGTGCTCTCAATCACTCCCGCGATGTCCCAGCCGAGCGTGAAGGGCGGCTCGCCGAGCAGCGGGTATCCGGTCCGGACCGCCACGTCGACCGGGTTGACCCCGGCGGCGCCAAGCTTGATCAGGACCTGACCGTGGTCGGGCACCGGGGTGTCAACCTCGACGATCTCCAGCACCGACGGTTCGCCGAACACGGCCTGGGTGACAGTACGCATAGTCAGCTCCTCTGGTCAGGACCTCCTGGTGAGGTCAACACTGCACCCATCCGGTGTTGTTGCGAAAGAAGGCACCTTGTTGATATATAGGTTCCTTGTGGATACCACTTTGGAACTGGGGAAATTCGACGCCGACGCGTACCTCAGCCAGTGCGCTTCGCGGACCGTGCTCAATGCCATCGCCGACAAATGGACCTGCCTGCTGGTGGCAGCGCTGCGCCATGGACCCGTTCGGTTCGGCGTTCTGCGGCGCACGCTCGAGGGCATCAGCCAGAAGAGCCTCACCCAGGCGCTGCGGGCCATGGAACGGGACGGCATCGTGATCCGCACCCTGTACCCGACGATCCCGCCGCGGGTGGACTACGAGCTCAGCGAGCTCGGTCACAGCGTGGTGACCCTGATGGCCGGGATCAAACGCTGGTCCGAGGAACACGTCACCGAGATCCTGGCCGCCCGCGAGCGCTATGACGAACGCGCGACACAGGAGCCGCAACCCCTCATGGTGCGGCCGACCTCAGTTGAGGCCTGAGGTCACGGCTGCGCCAGTATTGTCCGTCGCGCTGCCGCCCGCGCTGGCTCGGTACGTGGCCCGGCCGGACGAGAGCGTCTTGCGGTGATCGCCATGCCCAGTCCGATGGAGCCGGTGCAGCCGATAGCGGACGCTCCCGAGGTCTCCCCCGGCCCCGGCCGGCCGCTCACCCCAGCCGAGGCGCTGGTGAAGTTCTTCATCGACAACGCCGAGAACGACCAGCTCATCGCCGCGCTACGGGAACGGGCCAGGGCGAACACGACGACCTGGCAGCCTCAGGTCCACGAGCGGTAGAGCCTGTGCGGCGCTTCGATGAGCGCGAGCTGTTCATGCGCCTGTATTGCACTGTCGCTGGTCACGGCCGCCCCCGACTCGACACACCAGCCCACGGCATTCTCAAGAGTCAGGCGGCCGGTCGGCCAATGCAACTTCAGGTTCGGCGGCCG
Source organism: uncultured Pseudonocardiaceae bacterium (assembly GCA_964250265.1). Classification (GTDB taxonomy): domain Bacteria; phylum Actinomycetota; class Actinomycetes; order Mycobacteriales; family Pseudonocardiaceae. The sequence continues at coordinate 14,236 of CAXUFG010000120.1, forward strand.
ATGGAGGTGGGGCGTGGTGATCCGACTGCGGCCCTCGGGGTGCCAGTGCATCCGCCACTGATCGATACTGTCTCCGCCGCGCAGCTTGTAATGGTAGCTGCGCGCAGTCACGCGAAACGGATGGCCGAACTCGTTCTTCGCCGGGTCCGCATCGATGATCTCGAACTCCATCGAGGCGATGAAGCGACCAACAGCGCCAAGATCCATGCCGTCTGCGCCGTTCAGCACCCACGAGTAGCGCACGCCCTTACGGAACCCGCCCTCCGGCTGATCATAAGCTTGGCGACCGTTCGATGAAACGTGACGTCTTGTCTCGCTCACCGAGCCACTGCCTCACGGCGACGGCGTTGACTCATGATCTGAGTCTTCCCGTGGCGGTACCCGTCGCCGCCCATGGCGGTCTTACGTGGGTTTCCAGCGGGCTGTTTATCGTCCCGGCGCGAACTCTCCGTGGACGTGACCTGGGCCGCGAGCGCGGCCAGGTTGCGCGCGGCGTTGACGTCCCGGTCGAGCCGGGTGCCACAGGACTCGCAGACGAACTCCCGCTCGGCGAGGGTGAGCTTGGCTCTCACCGCACCGCACGCCGAGCAGGTCTTGCTGGACGGGTACCACCGGTCGGCGACGTGCACCCGCACGCCTGCCGCCCCAGACGATCAGGTTTACCACCTGGACGCGAGAAAGCGGCCGCTGCCCCTGGTGAGCCACCAGGGGCACGAATCGAAGTGTGGCGTATCACGCCATAGCCTTAGGTTGAGATCACGAAAAAGCTGATCGGATGCTGTGCCAGAGATTGTTCGACGTCTGGCCGAGGTGCACCATGTGCAGCTCCGCCACGTCAGAGCGGAAGACGCCGAGTGCGGGCGTCGCCTTACTCGTCTGATTCGGAATCAGCACATTTTCGAAAAAACTCTCGCCGTCGAACTCGCTCTCGAAGAGGCGGGTCGACATAGATTCGACATACACCATGCGGTTGCCGACCAGCGCCGGCGATTTGCTGCTCATGAAGGAGGAGCGTAGGTTTGGAGTCCATTCCCTCCCGTCGTGTCTGGAGTACCAAATAGAGTCGGAGCTGTTGCCCAGGTGCACCATGAGCAGCTCGCCCCCAAGTGACGCCAGGGCGGGTGACGCTTTGCTCGTCTGGTTCGGAATGCGCCGGTTGGGCGACCACTCCGAGCCGTCCCAGGTCGAGTGCCAAATGTCGTTCGAGCTGTTACCCAGGTGTACCATGTGCAGCAGACCGCGGTGCGAGGCCAGGGCGGGTGACGCCTTGCTCGTCTGGTTCGGAATGGGCTTCGGCGACCACTCCGAGCCGTCCCAGGTCGAGTGCCAAATGTCGTTCGAGCTGTTACCCAGGTG
>CAXUFG010000121.1:0-10808 GCA_964250265.1 uncultured Pseudonocardiaceae bacterium
ATTGTCGCTGGTGCCGTGGCGCTGCTACTGGCCGGAGCCGTGGGTGGGTACCTGCTGGGTAGCCGGGGTGCCGGCGCAGCCTCGACCAACGTGGTGAGTCCCGCCGCGGGGTCGTTCGATACCGGGTCGTCCGACCCGTACTCCGGTGCCGCCCCCTGCGATCGTTGCGGTCCCGGAGGCGCCGGTCGTGGCGGCCGGGGTGCGGCGGGCACCATCGACTCGGTGAACGGGACGACGATCATGTTGACGACCCGCAACGGCCGGAAGATCACCGTCACCGCCGCGGGCACCGTGGCCGTCACCGTGCGCAGCCAGGGTTCGATCGCTGACCTCAAGCCCGGCCAGAACGTCGTCGTGTCCGGTCGCAGGGGGGCCGACGGCAGCATCACCGCCAACCGCATCGATGTTGGCGCCCCGAGGTGAGCCCTACCACTACCGCCGAGCGCCGCCCCGGGCCCGATCCCGACCCGTTACGCACCGCCCTGATCGAGATCGTCGTCCCGGTGCACAACGAGGAGCGGGAGCTGGCCGGTTGCGTGCGGGTGCTGCACACCTACCTGCGGGAGCACCTCCCCTTCCCGACGACGATCACCATCGCGGACAACGCGAGTACCGACGCGACGCCGCAGGTGGCCCGGGCATTGACCGAGGAGCTACCCGGCGTGCGGGTGCTGCGGTTGGCGGAGAAGGGCCGCGGCCGCGCGTTGCGGGCCGCGTGGTCGGCCAGCGACGCCGACGTGGTGGCCTACCTGGACGTTGACCTGTCCACCGGGCTCGACGCGTTGCTGCCGCTGGTCGCGCCGCTGGTCAACGGGCATTCCGATCTGGCCATCGGCAGCCGCCTGGCACCAGGTGCGCGCACCGTGCGCGGCACCAAGCGGGAGCTGATCTCCCGCGGCTACAACGCGCTGGTCCAGCTCCTGCACTGCGCCTCGTTCTCCGACGCTCAATGCGGCTTCAAAGCCGCCCGCACCGAGGTGATCCGGCCGCTGCTGGCCGCGACCACCGACGACGGGTGGTTCTTCGACACTGAACTGCTGCTGCTGGCCGAGCACAACGGGCTGCGCATCCACGAGGTTCCGGTGGACTGGGTGGAGGACCTCGACTCACGGGTCGCGCTGGCCGACACTGCCTGGCACGACCTGTGCGGTCTGCTGCGGATGGCCCGGGCCAGAGCCTCCGGAGCCGCCACCATCACGGGGCTTCCGCAGCGACCTGCGCCCCGGGCGGCGCACCCGGATGCGGTGCTCGCACCGCGCCGCGACACCGGAACGTCCTGGCAGGCCATCTCCTTCGCGGTGATCGGGCTGCTCTCCACGCTGGCCACCGTGGCCCTCTACGCGTTGGGCCGTGAGTGGTGGTCGCCGCTGGGGGCGAACCTGGTCGCGCTGATCGTCACCACCGCGTTCAACACCGAGGCCAACCGCCGGTTCACCTTCGCCGGCACCGGGCGCAGCCCGGTGCGGGTGCACATCCAGGCTGCGCTGGTCTTCCTCGGCTACTACGCCCTGACCTCGCTGGCTCTGCTCGCGCTGAGCTCCCTGGTACCCGAGCCGTCCCGGGCGCTGGAGGTCGGGGTGCTGCTGGGCGCCTCGGTGCTCGGCACCGTTGGCCGGTTCCTGCTGCTGCGCGGCTGGGTGTTCGCCGCTCGCCCACACCGGGAGGACGTTCGATGACTGCGGCAACCCTCGCCCTACCGGTTGCGCCGGCACGCGGCGCCCCGCGGCGTGACCCGCGGTGGGTTCGGCCGGCTCTCGCCGGGCTGCTCGGCGCCACCGCGCTGCTGTACTTGTGGGGTCTGGGTGCGTCTGCTTACGCCAACACGTTCTATTCCGCGGCCGCGCAGGCCGGTGCGACGAGCTGGAAGGCATTTCTGTTCGGCTCTTCCGACGCGGCTAACTCGATCATGGTGGACAAGCCGCCGGCATCGCTGTGGGTGATGGAGCTCGCGGTCCGGATCTTCGGGCTGAACCCGTGGAGCATCCTCGTCCCGCAGGCACTGGAAGGCGTCGCCGCGGTCGGCGTGCTCTACGCCGTGGTGCGTCGCTGGCACGGCCCGGCGGCGGGACTGCTGGCCGGTGCGGTGCTCGCGCTCACCCCGGTCGCAGCGCTGATGTTCCGGTTCAACAATCCTGACGCGCTGCTCGTGCTGCTACTCGTCCTGGGCGCTTACGCCCTGGTCCGGGCGTTGGAGGCGGGCCGGACGGGCTGGCTGGTCACGGCTGCGGTGTTCATCGGATTCGGGTTCCTGACCAAGATGATGCAGGCCTTCCTCGTGGTTCCCGGTTTCGGGCTGACTTACCTGGTGGCCGCGCCGGTCGCGCTGCGCCGGCGGATCGGGCAACTGCTGGCGGCCGGCGTGGCGCTGGTGGTCAGCTCTGGCTGGTGGGTAGCGATAGTGGAGCTGTGGCCGGCCGCGGACCGGCCCTATGTCGGTGGCTCGCAGACCAACAGCGTGTTGGAGCTGATCTTCGGCTACAACGGCTTCGGTCGGCTGACCGGTAACGAGATCGGCAGCGTGGGCCGGGGTGGATTTGCAGGTGGTCCGCGCGGTCCCGGCGGTGGTATGTCCGGTGGCGGCGGGGTGCGCCAGCTCTTCGACTGGTCAATGGGTAGCCAGATCGCCTGGTTGCTGCCGGCGGCGCTGCTGTTCCTGCTCACCCTGCTCTGGATGGGACGGCGGATGCCCCGAACCGATCGGCTCCGGGCCTCGATGCTGCTGTGGGGCGGCTGGGTGGTGGTCACCGGTGCCGTGCTCTCCTACGCCCAGGGGATCATCCACCCCTACTACACGGTGGCGCTGGCCCCGGCGATCGGCGCGCTGGTCGGGATCGGCGCGGTCACCCTGTGGCAGCTGCGCCCGAGGCTGCTGGCGCGGGCGGTGCTGGCAGCCGGATTGGCCGGCACCGTGGTCTGGGCCTTCGTGCTGCTCGACCGCGCGCCGGGCTGGCAGCCTTGGCTGCGGGTGGTCGTGCTGATCGCAGGTCTGGTGTGTGCGGTCGTGGTGGTGGCGCTGGCGTCCGCCCGGAGCCGGATGGGGCTCGTAGTGGCTGCTGCCGGAGTCGTACTGGGGCTGGCCGCTCCGTCGGCTTACGCCCTGGACACCGCCGCGACGCCGCACCGCGGGGCGATCCCCTCCGCCGGGCCCCCCTCCACCAAACCACAGGGTGGGGGTTTCGGAGGTGGCGGACCGGGCGGAGCCGCTGCCCGGAGGTTCTCCAACCACAGGGTTCCGGGCCACGGGTTCACCAGCAACGGGTTCGCAGGGCCCGGTAATCTGAACCCTCCCGGCGGTCTCCGGGGCGGCCGAAGTGGCGGTTCAGGCGGGATCGGCGGCCTGTTGGGAGCTACCACGCCCAATACCGCCCTCAACGGGTTGCTGGCTCGCAACGCCGATCGCTACACCTGGGTGGCCGCTACCGTTGGCTCCAATACTGCGGCCGGTTTCCAACTCGGCACCGGGCACCCGGTGATGCCGGTGGGCGGCTTCAACGGCAGCGACCCGTCACCGACGCTGGTCCAGTTCCAGCAGTATGTCACGCAGGGCGCGATCCACTACTTCATCGGTGGTGGTGGCTTTCCCGGCCAACGCGGCGGCAGCTCCAGCAGCCGGCAGATCGCGGATTGGGTGCAGCAGAACTTCACCGCGACGACAGTGGGGGGCGCCACGATCTATGACCTCACAGCAGCGCGCTGAGCGCTGGGTTTATGCCGAGCAAGTCCGCTGTGGGCGTCCGCAAAACGGAGGATGCGCAGACCACGCTCATAGATAAGAAGGTTAGGTTTGGCAATCATTAACGGCAGTTCTCACGTGATCTATTCGACACAATACACCCTTATGGCTCTGTTTTGAGTTTCTCGGCCGGTATAGCGTTTTTTACCGGCCCGACTGTCGTGGCTAGTGGGGAATCGGCTTCACAGTAAGAGCAGACGATGCTTGATCGGGATCACCCGGTAACATCGTCACGAAGAGAGAATCGGCGTAGAGATGCTGTCATCAACCGCCGCTCCGGGATGGTTCACCGGGAGCAGCCTGGTCCTGCGTGGGGTAGGCGTCGTCGGGTGCCTTGCCGTTGCCGCTATCCACGTCATCGACCAAGGCGGTTTGCCTGGAGGAAAAAGTCCTGAATACATCCAGTTCCTGTATTACGCTCTCGAAGGGGCTGGCGTTGTGGCTGCGGCTCTACTGTTAACCCGATACGTGACGTGGGGTTGGTTTCTCTCACTCGGAGTCGCGGCCGGCCCCGTGCTCGGTTATGTGCTCTCTCGCGGACCCGGATTGCCCGACTACAACGACGACATCGGCAATTGGGCCGAACCCCTTGGCGTCATCAGCCTCGCCGTCGAGGGCGTCCTGCTGATAGTCGCCGTGACAGCCCTGGCGGTATCTCGCCGAGGTGTGCGTTCCTGATCTCCACCAGCCGGCGAGGTTGTGCTTGCTGTGTGAACGCGATGAGTCCAGCAACTGGCAGACGGATTACGGCCAAGCGGATTATGACTTAGTGTAGTCAGTGGACTGCGTTATCATCACTCCAATGACTGGCGACATATCCTCGATCGGGCTACAGTGACTACGGGCGAGGCATACGACGCCCGAATCGCGACCGGGAGGTCCTCGACTTAGCTATAGCGGCAAGGCCGCTACTGCGTGCCTGTGAGGGTTGTGTGAGCCGAGCCTTATCCGTGGCCTCTCCGTGTCGTCCAACCCGCATCTCGTGGACCCGAGAGGATACCAAGTGGGACCCATAGTCCAAACGCTGACGCTCGCGATTATCCTGCTTGTCATAGGATTAACCTGCATGGTGCTAGGCGCCACTGGGCTGATCTGGAAAACCGGATGGGACCGTCGAAGGAAAGAAAAGGCGGCGAACGCATTGACATCGGATGAACTCTCGCCACTGGTCTCCGCCCAGTCGCGCGGCACCAATAGCACTTGAGGGCACTGTCTGGTCTCATCGCGCTTGTGCCCGTGGGGGACGTGGTCAGCGCTCAACCTGATGACAGCAGCGCGCTGGCGGCGAGGGCAAAGGCCACGCTGGTCGCTTGCAGCAGGGTCAGCCGCTCGCGCAGCACGAACCGGGCAAGGAGAACGACCACCACCGGGTAGAGCGAGACGAGTACGGCGCTGACGCTCAGCGGGCCCGTCCGGGTCGCCAGCAGGAACAGAATGTTCGACATCATGTCGGCGGTTCCGCTGAGCACGATGAGGCCGGAACGCGCCCACAATGCCCCGCCCGAGGTACGGCGGGCCAGCACCAGCGAACCGAAGACCGCCACGGCGGCGAGCTTGGCTGCAAGTAGGGGCCACAGCCCGGATTCCGGTGAGGTCGCATCCAGCGCGACGTAGAACAGCCCGAAGCCCACTCCTGACCCGATCCCGAGCAGGAGCCCACCGACGGCGATCCGATCATGAAAGGTCCCGGCAGTGGCAAGTGCGATCGCCACCAGGGCTACCACGACACCGCTGAGGGTCACCGGTCCCGAATGTTCTCCGGCCACGAGGCCGACCGCTAGCGGCAACCCCGCGCCCGCGAGCGCGGACAGGGGTGCAACCACGCCCATCGGTCCGCGGGCGAGGCCCCGGAAATACATCAGCAGACCGGAGGAGCCGGCGAGGCCGGCGAGCGCACCGAACCCGGCCGCGGCTGCCGAGGGACGGCCGGGCAACAGGGTCAAGGCCGGCAGGAGCACTGCCGCTCCGACGAGCTGTGCGACGGTGATCAGCCCCAGAGTGCACGAAGCGCGGCGGGTCGCCAGGCCACCCGCGAAGTCGGCAACCCCAAAGCCCACGGCGGCGGGAATCGCGAATTGAACAGTCATCGTCCCAGTCGATCTACTTTAATGAACTTTCAAGGACACTTCGCTGAACTCTAGTCACCTGGTCGCTCGGAGTCCAATGTGATTGACTCTGTAGTGCGGCACACTGAACCGAATGCAGGATCCCGAGGAGGTCGCCGCCACGGTCGGCCACAATGTCCGCGCATTGCGCCAGCAGCGCCGGATGACCATCGACGGGCTCGCCGCCGCGTCCGGTCTGAGCCGGGGCACGGTCATCCAGGTGGAATCAGCGCGCGGCAACCCGAGCATCGCAACGCTGTGCAATCTTGCTGCGGCCCTGCAAGTGGGCGTCGCTTCGCTGGTCAGCGCCGACTCCGCACCGCGGGTCACCGTCCGCGCCGCGGCTGAGGCGGCCGCGTTGTGGACCAGCGCCACCGGCAGCCGTGCCCTGTTCCGGATCGGTACCGACCCGCCTGACGTGGTGGAGCTGTGGGACTGGACGCTCCAGACCGGTGACGGCTTCGACGGCGAGGCGCACCCGCGAGGGACCATGGAGGTGCTCTTCGTGCTCGGCGGGGAGCTCGCAGTGCAAGTCGGGGCCGAGCGCCGGGTGCTGGGCGTCGACGACGTGGTGGTCTTCGAGGCGCATGCACCGCACCGCTACGCCAATGAGGCTGGTGGACCGGTGCGGTTCATCATGGTGGTGTTGCAATTCGGCGACACCGGGCTTGTCCCGCCCACAGCCATCGCTCCGGTGGGCCCCGAGTGAGTGCCGACCTTCATGCTGGGCAACGTGCTGATCAGATACGCAATCCCTGAGGACTGGACGGCGATCTGGCCCTTCCTGCACCGCATCGTGGCGGCCGGCGGGACCTACGTCTACGACCGGGACCTCCCCGAGGATCGGGCCCGCACATTGTGGCTCCTGGAGCGCCCCGGCCGGACGGTCGTGGCCGTCGACACCGATCAGACCATCCTGGCCACCGCCAAGGTGCACCCCAACCACGGTGGACCCGGTGCTCACGTTGCCACCGCCAGTTTCATGGTCGATCCCCAGTACGCCGGGCGAGGCGTGGGACGAGCCCTCGGCGAGTACGTTCTGGCCTTGGCCCGCGCTGAGGGCTACCGAGCTATGCAGTTCAACGCCGTGGTCGAGACCAACACTCGCGCGGTCGGACTGTGGCTCTCGCTGGGTTTCCAGGTGCTGGCCACCGTGCCGGAGGCCTTTCACCATCCCGTGCACGGCTACGTCGGGCTGCACATCATGCACCGTCGACTCTGACCTCGACCGCGCCTCCAGACGCTGTCCCATTGCCGCCCTCATACCGACGTGATCAGCCCTCCCGTTCCCGAACTCAACAGCAGAGCTGTTTGATCAAGCTCCAGCAGCTCTGCTGTTGGGCTCGGGAGGCTCAGAGCCAATCCGGCTCCCATCCTAAGATCCACGAGACGGGCCTAGTCTCGCCGGGTGCCCCTAGACCCGCTGGGTCCGCTGATGGACCTGCCTGGCGTCGAGGAAGCCGTCATCCACGTTCGCGACGCGGTGAGCGCGGTGCACCGGCACCCGGCCAACCGGCGCCGCTGGCCGGCTACCGCGGCGGAGGCGTCCGTGCGCGCGGCCCGGGCCTCGGCTGTCTTGGACGGCGGTAGTGCCACCTTGCCCGGCGACGGATCGGTGCACGACCCGGTGCTGGTCGGCGCGCTGCGGGTAGCGGAGGCCTTGGGTGGGTTGCTGGGCACCTGGCAACGGGCTCCACTGCAGGCCCTGGCCCGGTTACACGTGCTTGCCGCGGCAGGCCTGGCGCCCGAGCCGCAGCTGGGCCGGCCGCACTCATCGGGTGAGGTCACTGCCCGGCTTGACGGCTTGGCCCAGCTGCTGGCTGGGGGGACTCAGGTGGCAGCGCCGGTGCTGGTCGCGGTCGTTCATGGTGAGTTACTGGCGCTGGCTCCGTTCGCACACGGCAATGGTGTAGTCGCGCGGGCGGCGGCTCGGCTCACCGTGGTGTCCACCGGGTTGGATCCGAAGGGGCTGGTGGTGCCCGAGGTTGCCCACCTACGTCGCGAACGGGAGTACCGGGCGGCCGCCGCCGGCTTCGCCCGCGGCGGTGCGAACGCGGTCAGCGAGTGGATCGCGCACTGCTGCGCCGCGTTAACCACTGGCGCTCGGGAGGCCCTGGCCATCGCCAAGGCCATCACGCACAGTAGTGACTGACCGCGATCGCGTGATCCAGCAGCAGGTGATGCGGCGATCCGGCCGAAATACGACGGCGGCGCTGCTGGACGCCCATCGCGAGCTTCCAGTAGCGCCGCCGTCCGCACGGACCGTCGGGGTACCAAGCGTGCAACTCGTGTCGTACCCAACTGGGTCTCGGCGCCCGTATCCCCAGAGGACGCGGTACGCAGACCCTTGACGACAAGCCTCCCGCGGCGCGCTGCGCGTGGGCGGCCCGACGTCCGTGCACGGAGCTCCAGTCGGGGTGGACGGTACTTCTCTGCCGCACCGCCCCTGGCCTTCCAGAGGTCCGTGCCGTCATGTTTACTCCGTGACCCCGGCCACAGCAAGAGGCCCGATCAGGCGCTCCACGCTGACTACTCTAGGTATAAATATCCCGGGCACATTCCCCATTCGGAGTAAGTATGGACCCGTTGAGCCGACTTAATCCATTTCGTCAACGTTGCCGTCGCCGCAGCCCGTACCATGCGACGCCGGCCGCGGCCACGGCCCCAAGTCCCACCGCAGCGGCGATCTGGGCACCTGAGGGCGCTGGGATACGGGTCCGCAACGACACCGGCCTGGAGAATGTCAGCACCGGCCAGTTCCGCTGCTGCGCCTCCCGCCGCAGCGCGCGATCCGGATTGACCGCCGTCGGATGGCCGACCGCCTCGAGCAGCGGCAGATCCGAGATGGAGTCGGAATAGGCGTGGCAGCGCTGCATCTCGTAACCTTGCTCCTCGGCCAGCTGCCGGGCAGCGAGCGCCTTGTTCTCCCCAGCGCAGTAGAATTCCACGCCGCCGGTGTAGCGGCCATCCTGGGTCACCATGCGAGTAGCCACCGAATGCGTCGCGCCGATCATCTTGGCGATGGGCTGCACGACTTCGGCTCCCGAGGCCGATACCACGACGATGTCCTCCCCCCGCTCGCGGTGCGCGGCGATCAGATCGGTGGCTTCGGCATAGACCAGCGGATCCACCACGTCGTGCAAAGTCTCCTCGACGATGGCGGTGACCTGGGCGATGTCCCAACCTGTGCACTGGGCGGTGATGTGCGCCCGCATCCGCTCCATCTGCTCGGAATCCGCTCCAGCCAGCAGGTACATGAACTGGGCGTAGGTGCTCTTGAGTACCGCTCGCCGGTTGATCAAACCTTCCTGGAAGAACGCCCGGGAGAACACGAACGCACTGGATTTGGCAATGATGGTCTTATCCAGGTCGAAGAATGCCGCGACTCCCGAGGAGTTGGGGCTCGAAGAGCTCACGACAGGCAGCATATGAGTCATCGTCCGTGGTCGGACGGCCGCCCAAGTAATCGGGCTCTCGGATCGCGGGCGACTGAGCCTGATCGCCACCGGGTCTGCTGTGGGGCAGGGGGGTATCCGCGCGCTATGCTGACCGTTCCGGCTAGCGAAGCCGGAGAGTGCAGCCCGACCCCCCAGGGCTGACACTCTGGCGACCCCCGTCTCCTCCTGGCGGGGGTCGTCCCGGACTCGGATTCTCCGAGTTATCCACAGTGACCCCCATTATCCACATATTGATCATGGGTTGGTCGCACCGTTGGTCTAGCTGATCCACATTGGCACTTCGACGCCCCGGGCAGCGCGGGGCCAGCCACAGCGGGGGCAACGGTGAGTGCACACGGTGGACGGGCCAGCGCCCGACGGTCCAACGCCCGGCGGCCAGTGCTGATGATGGCGCCAGGCGGATTGGCCGACGAGGTCGCCCGGCTCGCAGCGGCAGCGGGTTGTGATCCACAACGGATCACCGATCCCAGCACGGTTCGAGAACAGTGGAACTGCGCCCCGCTGGTGTTGCTCGACGTCGCCGCGGCGATGGCCAGCGCCAGTGCCGCGCTGCCCCGCAGGGATGGGGTGGTGGTCGTCTGCGCGAATGGCGACCCGGAGGTATGGCGATGCGCGGTGGCGGTCGGCGCCCAGCACGTCGCGGTATTGCCGGAGGCGGAAGCCTGGCTGGTCGGCGCGCTGGCCGATGCGATCGAGTCACCGGCAGATCCGGGACGGGTGCTGGCCGTGCTCGGCGGCCGCGGTGGTGCCGGAGCGTCGGTCTTCGCGGCCGCCGTGGCGGTGGCGGTGGCAGAAGCGGGACGCCAGGCGATGCTGGTCGATTGCGACGCGCTAGGCGGTGGCCTGGACCTCACCCTGGGTGTGGAGAAACTGGACGGGCTGCGCTGGTCCGGGCTCACCCTGGGCGGCGGCCGGGTACCGGCCTCCGCGCTGCACGCGGCGCTGCCCACCCCGCACCTGGGCGGTCGAGGAGGCCTGACCGTACTGTCCTGTGACCGGGATGGGCCAGGTCCGGACGGGACCGCGGTGCGCACGGTATGCGGCGCCGGACGCCGCGCCGGTGAGACGGTGGTGTGCGATCTGCCCCGCTATCCCTGCGAACCGGGTACCGCCGCACTGGAAACCGCGGATTTGGCCGTACTGGTGGTTCCGGCCGAGGTGCGGGCATGTGCGGCGGCGGCGACGGTGGCGGCGCGGGTACGGCGTTACGGGGTCGCGTTGCAGTTGGTGGTGCGTGGACCCGCGCCTGGTGGGATCACTCCTGCGGACGTCAGCCGGACCCTCGACCTTCCGCTGCTCGCCGCCATGCGCCCGCAACCCCGGTTGGCCGGTGCACTGGATCGGGGTGTCGCTCCGGGTCGATCCCGGGGACCGCTGGCCACCGCTGCGCGCCAGGTGCTGGCGGTCCTCGACGGCTCCTCGTTGGCTGGTGCGGCATGAACATGCCCCAGAACCAGCCCAGCCTCGGGAACCAGCCCAACCTTGAGCACCAGCCCAACCTTGAGCACCAGC
>CAXUFG010000121.1:10908-15485 GCA_964250265.1 uncultured Pseudonocardiaceae bacterium
ACCAGCCCAACCTTGAGCACCAGCCCAACCTTGAGCACCAGCACAGCCCCTCGGCACTGGTTGATCGGGTTCGGCACCGGCTGGCGACGGCGGGCGCGGCGGTGTCTCCCGGTGCGGTGGCAGCCGCTGTGCGGGCCGAGTCCGATGGCGTACTGGCCGATCTGCAGGTACTCGCGGCGCTGCGCGAGCTGCAGCAGGAGTTGGTTGGGGCCGGCCCACTGGAACCGTTGTTGGCCGATCCGGACATCACTGACGTGCTGGTCAGCGCGCCCGACGAGGTGTGGGTCGAGCGCGGTGGCGAACTACGCCGCACCGAGGTGCGCTTCGCGGACCCCGACGCGGTACGCAGGCTCGCCCAGCGGCTCGCGCTCGCCGCCGGTCGCCGGCTGGACGACGCCGCGCCCTTCGTGGACGCTCCGCTGCCCGGCGGAGTCCGGCTACACGCCGTGTTGCCGCCGATCGCCACCGGATGCACCTGCATTTCTCTGCGCGTGCTGCGACCGACCACCCACGGCCTGGACGCGCTGCGGGACGCCGGCAGCGTGTCGTCTGAGGCAGACGCGCTTCTGCGGGCCATCGTCGCCGCGAGGTTGGCCTTTCTTGTCGTCGGTGGCACCGGCAGTGGGAAAACCACCCTGCTGGCCGCGCTGCTGGGTTGTGTGTCCCTGCGAGAGCGGATCGTGTGTGTAGAGGAAGCACCCGAGCTGGCTCCGCAGCACCCTCATGTCGTCCGGCTGACCACCCGGGCGGCCAATGTCGAGGGCGCAGGGGAGATCACCCTGCGCGACCTGGTGCGCCAGGCGCTGCGGATGCGGCCGGATCGGCTGGTGGTCGGAGAGGTGCGCGGGGCGGAGGTGTGCGAGCTGCTCGCCGCGCTCAACACCGGCCACCAGGGTGGTGCCGGAACGCTGCACGCGAACTCCCCCGCCGAGGTGCCGGCCCGGCTGGAGGCGCTGGCCGCGCTGGGCGGTATGCCGCGCCACGCATTGCACAGCCAACTCGCCGCGGCCGTGCACGTGGTCCTGCACGTGGTGCGCCGTGACGGGATGCGTGGCCTGGCCGGGGTGGGGGTACTGGAGCGTGCCGGCGACCTGGTCCGTGTTCTTCCGGCGTGGCAAGACGGGTGCTGGGGCCCCGGGCGAGCGCGCCTGCACGCCCTGCTCGACGGCGCACTCTGTGTCGGCTCGGCCGACGGCGCACTCTGTGTCGGCTCGGCCGACGGCGCACACTTGGCTGAAGTCCACCGCGGGGGTGTGACATGCCCGGCGTCGACACCTCACTGAGCCTCCCGCTGGCCGCGTTGGCGGCCGCAGCGCTGGCTTGGCCTGGCGGGATAGGCCGTAGTCGGCTCACCGACCTGCGCCGCTCCGTGAGATGGCCCCAGCGCGGCTCCGCCGGGGAAAGCTGGGCCACGCGGCGTTTCGGGCTGCTACTGGTAGGCCTGGCGACGGGGGGCGGCGCTCTGCTGGCCGGCCTCGGCGGCGGGCTCGCTGCGGCCATGGTGACCGGCACCGCCTCCGCGCGCTGGCGAACCGGCCGCAACCACCGGGTCGCGGCCAGCGCGGCCACCGGCTTATCCGATGTCCTCGGAGTGCTCGTGGCGGAGCTACGGGCCGGGGCCCACCCCGCAGCCGCGGTGCAGTCCGCCGCCGACACGCACGCCGACGGTGCACCTGACGTCGTCCGGGTACTGGCCGTGGTGGCTGCGGCGGCGCGCCTCGGCGGTGATGTTCCGGCCGTGCTGCGCAGCGCCGCTCCCACCCACCTGCGGCCCTGGCTGGACCGCCTTGCCGATGCGTGGGCACTCTCCGAGCGCCACGGGATTCCACTGGCTGACCTGCTCGATGCGGTTCGCTGCGACACCGAGCACCGGGTGCGGTTCGCCGCCGACGTGCAAGCCCGGCTGGCCGGCCCGCGGTCGACCGCCGCGGTGCTGGCTGGGCTACCGCTGCTGGGGCTGGCGTTGGGCCAGGCGGTGGGCGCTGCTCCGGTGCGGGTGCTGTGCGAGACCCCGGTGGGTCAGCTGCTTCTGGTGATCGGCACCGGCCTGGCCTGTGGCGGCGCGCTGTGGAGTGCGCGGTTGATATCCGGGGCGGTGCCGGCGTGATGTTCCAGGCGTTCGCGAGCCTGCTGGTTGCGGCAGCGCTACTGGTGGCGCCCGGTCCGGCGGTACCCCGATCGCGGTTACCGGGAGTCGGTGGAAATGCTCCCACAGGAGGGAAAGGCTCCCTCGGAGTTCGCGTGTTGCGATCGGGCTCGGATGCCGGCGACGGGTCGCTGGAATTGGCCGGCGCGTGGGAGCTCCTCGCGGCCTGCCTGCGGGCCGGGATGCCTGTTCCGGTGGCGATGCGAGCGGTCGCCGAGGGGCTGGAAGTTCCAGCCGGGCCGGCGTTGCGTCGCACCGCGGAGCTGCTCGCCTTGGGCGCTGATCCCGCACAGGCCTGGCAGCCCGCCCTGGAGTGCCCCGCGACGGTGCGGCTGGCTCGGGCCGCCCGGCGCAGCGGGCGCGGCGGAACCGCGCTGGCCGAGTCGCTCACCCGGCTGGCCACCGAGGTGCGAGCGGGCGCCCGGGAGCGCTGCGAGGCCCGAGCCCAGCGCGCCGGGGTACTCATCGCCGCTCCGCTCGGATTGTGCTTCCTGCCCGCATTCCTCGCGCTCGGTGTCGTGCCTGTGCTGATCGGACTGGCCGCTGGCCTGATGCGGCAGTGGTGATCAGTGGTGATCAGAGGTGATCAGAGGTTGATCAGAGGTTGATCAGGAATCGATGATGAGGGGAGCTCACCCGTGGTGACCGAAAGTAAGATCATGCGTAGGTGGCGTCTGGTAGTTGCTCGAGCAGCTGGAGCAGTGCGCGGCGAGGCAGGCATGAGCACTGCCGAGTATGCGATCGGAACGATCGCCGCGGCGGCCTTCGCCGCGGTCCTCTACAAAGTGGTGACTGGGGGTGCCGTGGTTGGCGCCCTCACCGACCTGGTGCAGCAGGCGCTGTCAGTGAAATTCTGATGCCTCGCCTCCGGCGGGACGACCGTGGCACGGTCACAGTGGAGGCGGCGCTTGCCCTGTGCTCGCTGGTCGTCGTCCTGGCCCTCGTACTTGGCGCGGTGTCGGCGGTGGCCGCGCAGTTGCGCTGCGTCGACGCCGCCCGAGAGGCGGCCCGGCTGAGCGCGAGGGGTGAACGAGACCGGGCCGAGGAACTCGCCCGCCGGATCGCCCCCCGCGGCGCGGTGGTGGCGGTGGCCATCCGCGGGGACGAGGTCGCCGCGCGGGTGTCGGCCAACCCGGTGGCGGGGTTACTACCCGGAATCGACGTCAGGGCTGAAGCGGTAGCGATCCTGGAACCGACGGCGCTAGAACCGGCGATCCCGGAACCAAGGAACGTGCCATGACGGCAAGCGTCGACGGTGAGCGGGGCGTGGCGACTGTTTGGGCGGCCGGTGCCATCACGGTACTGGTCAGTATGGCGGTCTTCGGCCTGCACCTGGGCGAGGCGATGGTCGCCCGACACCAAGCCGAGTCGGCGGCGGATCTCGCCGCGCTGGCGGGTGCTGCGGAGGTGATCGCCGGTGAGCAGTACGCCTGCGCCCAGGCCCGCCGGGTAACTGACCGGATGCGGGTGCAGCTGGCGTCCTGCCACATGCGTGGTTTGGACGTGCTGGTGGAGGCGGTCGCACGGCCGAGAGGGTGGCTCGGCCGCCTCGGCGCGGCCACGGGTCGAGCCCGGGCTGGGCCCGTCGCACCGGAGGGACGGCATGGCGCGATCGAAACATCCAGATAAGAATCTCGAGGCGTTGCTCCGATCCTTGGAGTCCTCGGTGTGGAGAATCGAGAAGGGTCGGAAGTATTTCAAGGGGTACTGTCCATGCGGGACCACAAGAAAACAATTCATGTGACGCCATCAGATCCCGGCTACCGACGACACCTGGTCGGATGGTTGCGGCGCGAGACCTGCTGGGAGGCGGAGGGGCAATGACACGCTACTACCTCGAAGTCCGCTACCAGGTTACGCCGATGGGCGCGGTGGACGAGCACACTGAGGCGATGTCGGATGCTCTCAGCGTGGAGCCCAATCTCATCGATCCCGACGTCGGCGCTGACCTACGCCGCGGTTGGGTGGACGTGTGCACCACCGTCGAGGGCGAGGATGAGGCGAGCGCACTACGGGCCGGGCTGGTCGCTGTCCGGTCCGCAGCACACCATGCGGGTGCCGCCACACCAGGATGGGAAGCCAACCTGGACAAGGTCAGGGCCACCGTCCAGCCGTCCGAACTCCTAGCGCTGAGCTGACAGCGAAGTGAGCACGGTGTCGAGTACGACGATCGCGCCGGCCTTGTCCAGCGGATCGTTGCCGTTGCCGCATTTCGGCGATTGCACGCACGAGGGGCAGCCAGCCGGGCATTCGCATGCCGCAATGGCATCCCGGGTCGCGGTCAACCAGGGTCGAAGCGCGGCGTGAGCCCGATCGGCGAACCCTGCACCACCGGGATGCCCGTCGTGCACGAAGACGGTCGGCTCTCCGGTGTCGCGGTGCAGCGCGGTCGACACGCCACCGATGTCCCACCGGTCGCAGGTGGCGACCA